>JBLHVT010000025.1:0-33220 GCA_047628735.1 Glaciecola sp. | reverse complement strand
TGAGCACCCCACCAAAGCTGGCGCCGTTTAAAGCAAACAACAAGGCAAACTGCATCAGCTAAACAACATACGAAACAGAATCATTCAGGCAACATCAACCAAGCAACATCAACCAAGCAACGTCAACAAGATAACAACCGAGACAATAACCAAGACAACAACCGAGACAACTTAGCGAGGCAACAAGCGATGCAACAGTTACTCCCAGAAGTTGCTACATGGTACGCAGATGCTGTCAGCGGCATGGTATTTGAAGTTGTAGCTATAGACGAAGAAAGTCGTACCATCGAAATTCAATTTATCGATGGTGAGGTTGGCGAGTACGATCGCCCAACCTGGAAATCCCTCATGCTTTCCTCCATAGACCCTCCCGAAGATTGGCGCAGTCCGTTTGAGGTTTCCCCAGAAGATGGCTTGGATCCCGACAAAGCGATTGTCCCAGATGATTGGTCCGCACCGCTAACAAAGTTCGAGCCTGAAATGATCGATTTCGGCGATGACTTTCAAATACTCTAGGTCAATTCACGCTACAGCCGGCATAGTTACTGCTTTTTACAGAGATGTGCCGCGTTTGTTAAAGATTTCTTGAGATCACCAGATAACTGTATATAATTACAGTTGTTTCGATTCTGAGGGATTTGCGATGAACAAGCTAACCGCCAGGCAAGAAGAAATTCTCGCCTTTATAAAAGAATATTTGCAGGAAACTGGCTTCCCGCCTACTCGGTCAGAAATTGCTCAGAAAATGGGCTATCGCTCACCAAACGCTGCTGAAGAACATTTGCGGGCTTTGGCTCGCAAGGGTGCTATTGAAATGCAGCCAGGTGCTTCCCGAGGCATTCGTTTGCCGATTACCGAACAACTGGGCCTACCGATAATTGGCCAGGTTGCCGCCGGCAGTCCAATCCTTGCTCAAGAGTCCATTTCTGATTACTGCAAAATTCCACCCGACATGTTTTCTCCTAATGCCGATTATTTACTGACCGTAAAAGGCACCAGCATGATTAATGTCGGTATATTTGAAGACGACCTTTTGGCTGTACACAAGACAGATCAAGCCAAAAGCGGTGACATCGTTGTCGCTAGAATTGAAGACGAGGTAACAGTAAAGCGCTTAGATAAATCTGGCGACAAGAACACTATCACTTTGATTGCCGAAAACCCTGATTTTGCACCCATTGTTGTCGACTTGCGCAATACCAGCTTCGCAATAGAAGGCATTAGTGTAGGGGTTATTAGACGCCGGCTCTAAGCCGGTCACTGAGTTAAAAGGCTCAGGCGACCTGTTTCAAATTAGGTCTGCGAGCCCTCTACCAAGAAAAGGCTTAGACTCGGGCGTAGATAACCGCAGCCTCATAAAAAATACCGCTGTAATTACTTGCAGCGGTGTCTTTTGTCTCTAACAAACTTAAACGTTACTTAAGCTTGTCACTTAGTTTTTTCGAAGCCGATTCTTGCTTAGACCCACATCTTACTCTGTACGTGGCACAATAATTAGCTTTCTTACTTACGTGCTGCTTACGTGCTGCTTACGTGCTTATTTCGGTGCTTTTTTGGCAACCTTCTTCTTTGCGACTTTCTTCTTTGCGACTTTCTTTTTGACTGCAACTTTTTTGGTTGCGACTTTCTTTTTGACGGCCGCTTTCTTTTTGGCAACTTTTTTCTCGGGCTTTGAAATCACCCACGCACCACCTTCATAGAAAGCTTTCCAGCCGGTCGCCTTTTTATCAACCTCAGTTTGAACGTATTGCTCTTTAGTCTTTCGACTAAAGCGAATTAACGCTTTATTACCATCGCCATCTTCAACTGGGGCTTTGAACAAGAAATCATACTTGGGATCAATCTCTTCTCTGTGCGGCAAAATCTCTGCAACATAAGGCGCCCTAGTCTCTCTGTTACGCGGAAATTTACTGGCTGCCAGAAACAGACCCGCAGCACCGTCACGAAGAATATAGTGATCATCCACAGTTTCGCATTCCAGTTCAGGCATCGGCACCGGATCCATCTTCGGTGGCGCCGCTTCTCCGTTACGCAAGAGCTTGCGCGTGTTCTTACATTCTTCGTTTGTACAACCGAAGTACTTGCCAAACCTGCCTGTCTTAAGCTGCATTTGCGCTGTGCATTTGTCACATTCAAGTACCGGCCCGTCATAACCTTTTATCTTGAATTCACCTGACTCGACCTCGAAACCAGAACAATCTGGGTTGTTGCCGCAGACATGAAGCTTGCGCTTCTCGTCAATAAGGTAGCCATCCATTGCTGTATTACAAGTGGAGCAGCGTCGCTTTTGTCGGAGCAGAATATTTTCTTGCTTCTCAGCTTCCTCTGCGGTGTCAGTGCGTATCGCTTCATCGCCGGGGGTGAGATTAATAGTAGATTTACACCGCTCTTTTGGCGGCAAGGCATAACCTGAACAGCCCAAGAACACGCCCGTTGATGCGGTGCGGATTTGCATATAGCGGCCGCACTTAGGACACCCAATGTCAGTTCCTGTTGGGTCATTAGTCCGCATTCCGCCTTCCAAGGATTCGGCAACTGCTAGCTGGGAAGTAAAACCTTTGTAAAAATCATCGAGCAAATTCTTCCATTTGGTATCACCGCTAGCTACCGCGTCCAAAGATTCTTCCATCTTCGCCGTAAAATCGTAGCTCATTAATTCACTGAAGCTCTCTTGTAGCCTTTCAGCCACAATGTCACCCATCTTTAGGGCATAGAAGCGCTTGCTCTCCACACGGACGTAGCCGCGGTCCTGAATGGTCGAAATGATTGAGGCGTATGTAGAAGGCCTGCCTATACCTTTTTTCTCTAACTCTTTAACCAAACTGGCTTCTGTAAAGCGAGCCTGTGGTTTTGTGAAGTTTTGAAAAGGATCGAGCTTACCGAGCTTCATGACGTCACCAACATCGACATCTGGCAGGACAATGTCCTCCTCTTTCGATGGCATCACCGCTAGATAGCCATCAAATTGCATGATTCGGCCCTTGGTTCTAAGCTCAAACTCTGCTGCGGCAATAGTTATGCTGCTGCTTAAATACTTAGCCGGGGGCATCTGGCAGGCGACAAAGTATTGCCAAATTAAGGCGTACATCCGAACAGCATCAGGCTCCATACCCATTAACTTACTGGCAGCAACTCGAACGTCAGATGGCCGGATCGCTTCGTGAGCTTCTTGAGCGCCGTCCTTGGAGCTGTATCGGATCGGATTTTCAGGCAAGTACTTGTCACCGAAGTTTTTTTCAATATAGTCACGACACTGAGCCACAGAATCATTACTTAAATGGGTTGAGTCCGTTCTCATATAGGTAATGTAGCCAGCCTCATAAAGGCGCTGAGCCATAAGCATGGTTTTCTTAACCCCGAACCCTAGGCGCGTGCTTGCGGCCTGCTGAAGCGTCGAGGTGATCAGTGGAGGCTTTGGCTTTGAAGATGTGGGTCGGTCTTCCCGCTTCAATATCGAAAATTCAGACGACTCTAAGGTTCTAAGTGCTGCATCCGTATCGGCTTGATTATCGGGGCGGAAGTTTTTCCCATCCTGGCGAACAACCTGGCAGCGAAACTTTTCTTTCTTAAGCGTTGCTAAATCTGCAAACACTTCCCAAAACTCTTCTGGGATAAACGCGCGGATTTCACGCTCTCGCTCAACTACAAGAAGAACTGCTACCGATTGCACTCTTCCTGCAGATAAGCCCCGCGCAACTTTAGCCCAAAGTAATGGAGACACCATGAAGCCAACTACACGGTCCAAGAACCGTCTAGCCTGCTGGGCTTCTACATAGCGCATGTCTAACTCGCCCGGCTCAGAGAACGCGTCGGTGATTGCGCGTTTGGTGATCTCATTAAAGACGACACGCTTATATCGGCTAGGATCACCACCAATCGCCTCTTTTAAATGCCATGCAATAGCCTCTCCTTCCCTATCAAGGTCAGTCGCGAGATAGATGTGGTCGGCATTCTTAGCTAGCTTTTGCAGCTCCGACACTACCTTCTCTTTTCCGGGCAGTATTTGATAGTTTGCTTGCCAATCCTTTTCGGGGTCGATACCCATTCGAGCAACCAGCTGTTGTTTAGCTTTCTTTTTCTTGTAGACAACTTTGTCTTCGGGATTCATTTTGCGGGTAATAGCCGCCGCTGCCGCACGCGCTTTGGGGTCAACAGGCTTGCCACTGCCACTGGTAGGCAGGTCGCGAATATGCCCCACGCTGGACTTCACTATGAAGTCGTTACCAAGGTATTTGTTTATTGTCTTGGCTTTCGCTGGGGACTCTACTATTACTAACGATTTACTCATCTATTGGTGTCTAAATCCGTTTACAGGGTATCAAGGAGCGCACATATATAAGGGCTAGATGCGAGTGGGTCAAGTTTTCTGTTGAAATAAATTGAAGTGATCAGCAATTTAGATGTCTCACCCGTCCGCGCTTTAGACTTCTTTAAGCCTAAACTAAAAAAGCATTAATGTTTAATTAATACAATAGCTTAGTACCGATTATAGGCGCTTAAAAATAGCGCCATTGCAAGCCAAAACTAGCCGCCTCACGTAGCGCTAAGAAAATACAGCGCCTAAATGCGATCGTAAATGGGGCCAAGGTTGATTATAAATTTTACTAAAAAAAATAGTGCCAACTGGCACCATTTTTTATCAAGGTCTATTGCAGAGCAAAAGAAAGACCTACATTTTGACCTCATGAGTCCAGCCAAAGTCATCAATAAGCTCACCTTTTTGTATTCCTACCAAGGTGTCATACAGCTGCTGAGCAATCGGCCCCACTTCGCTGCCATCCCCATAAATTGAATGCCAATGCTCATCAAAATAAAGCCTACCCACCGGCGATAGCACAGCGGCGGTGCCGCAAGCAGCCATCTCTTGAAAGTTTGAGAACTCCGCTCGCAGATCGATTGGCCGCTCTTGAGTGTTTATCCCCATCTGATCTCTAGCAAATTCCATAATCGAGCGACGCGTTATGCTTGGCAAAATAGCATCAGACTTAGGTGTTACCAGATTGCCATTATTCATAACAACCAAAATATTGGCTGAGCCTGCCTCATCTATATAACGGTTTTCAGAGGCATCCAGATATAAAGCCTCATTGGCCCCTAACTCTTGCGCTCGCTGGGTGGCCAGCAATCCACCGGCATAATTTGCACCAACCTTAAACGAGCCGGTGCCCCGAGGCGCAGCTCGGTCTATGTCAGAAACAGCAAGTGAAATCACCGCCATTCCCGCTCCTTTATAGTAGGGCCCCACTGGAGACACAAAAACACGAAATTCATATTCTTTCGCTGGATTCAAACCAAGGTTTTCTCCAACACCAATTAGCATAGGGCGAATGTAAAGCGATGCGCCAGAGCCATACGGAGGAATCCATGCGTAATTTGCGCGGACCGTTTCCTCTACCGCTTGAATGAACAACTCTTTAGGGACCTGAGGCATTAATAACCTAGGTGCTGCAGAATTCATACGCTCATTGTTTAACTGAGGGCGAAATAGAAGGACCCGGCCATCAGCAGCAGTTTGTGCCTTCATACCTTCAAAACACTGCTGTGCATAGTGGATAGAGGGCGCGCCTTCGTGAATACTGATAGTTTCATCAGTAATTAGCTCGCCGTCTTGCCACTTACCACTTTGATGCAAAGCGCGAAATCTATAATCCGTTTTCTGGTACTTAAAACCCAACTCTGACCAATCCAGCTTTTTTTTCGAAACTTGTACGTCCACAACATCAACTCATGAAAAATTCGGTCCTCGATTATCGAGCAATTTATTGCTAATAGCTAGGTGGTTAGGCGTATAGAGGCTGTTTCACTGTCATTGCCACCCTCACTCAGCTAGACTTCCGCGCTGAATTTAACGCAATGGAACGGCAGTAATGGAGCTTATCGATATTGGAGCAAATCTGACCCACGAGTCATTCGCCAGCGATTTCACCCAAGTCATTAATGACGCAAAAGACGCTAATATCCGCCACATCATGCTTACAGGCACTGATTTGGAAACAAGCCTTGCCGCCCAAAAACTCAGCGCTTCCAATCCCTCCATGCACTCAAGCACCGCCGGTTTCCACCCCCATGTAGCGAGCACTTGCGGTGCCGGTGCATTCGCGGAAATTTCTCGCTTATGTACAAGCCCTTATGTGGTCGCCGTAGGCGAGACTGGGCTAGATTATAACCGGAACTTTTCTTCTAAAAGCGATCAGTTAAGAGTTTTTGAGCAACATTTAGAGTTGGCAGCGAAGGTGTGCAAACCGATGTTCCTGCACCAGAGAGAAGCCCATGAAGATTTCCATCAACTCCTAAGCAAGTACCGAGACAAGCTCAGCGGCGGCGTTGTCCACTGTTTTACTGATTCCGAGGCCGCACTTAAAGATTACCTAGCCTTGGACATGTACATTGGGATAACCGGCTGGGTATGCGACGAACGCAGAGGCTTGGATTTACAACGCATAGTGTCACTGATCCCCCTGAACAGGCTACTGATTGAAACTGATGCACCCTACCTACTTCCTCGAAACTTAACCTCAAAGCCAAAGAATCGACGCAACGAACCGAAATACTTAACCGCAGTGGTTGATAAAATTGCACAGTGCTACCGCGTCGCCCCTCAAGAAATCGCTGAGGCGACTACAAATAATGCTAAGAGGTTGTTTAATTTAGTCATTTAATACAATGAATATTAGCCATTTTTTGAATTTCGCTGTATCTCAGCAATCACAATTAACTGACAGTTGCGGGTTTTGGTTTGAACAAACGCGCTTTTTTTGATGGGTTTATAGCGACAGTAAAGTTGCCTTTGCCGGTCTTTATATTTGGCAACGTATAAACCAATAACCCCAGCTAATCGTCCGTCCTGACTCGGCGGGTAAACTTAATGCTGCAGATCCATTGGCAGGGGAATTAATTCCCAAGGCATTTACATTTAGCGCCTTAAAACTTGAATCCGCTCAGTCTCAAGGCAGCCTGCCTACCCCCCAGCCACCGTAATATCGGTTAATGATGCACTTAAAATCGCTGAATTGAACAATACTCAGAACGAGCATTATTTAAGGGAAATTAGAAATTTTGACGCCATCTGCGCCAGCAACATTCATTTAGACCCTCGTTATGAGTAGTTACTGCTAAGAACCGCTGCGCACCTAGCTCACCTAGAACGCTATATTGACCATGGCAACTTCAGCTCATGAGCTTCGGTGAGATCAACAAAGCTGGCTGAGATTTCCCTAAGATCGGGCATTACAAGCTGACGAATTAAATTTTATTGGAGCAATATTTTTGCCAACCCAAATCGATATGTTTTTTTTGATAAAAAAAATAGCCGCAGGATAAACGATTTCATTTCCAAGAAAAATGTCGCTAAAATCGCCAAATCAGGCTACTTCTTGCTAAAAGCTGAATATTTGAATCTCTATAATAAAATCCTAAATGACGTGGGCGACCAAGTCATTCTGACGTCAGGTGTTCGTGGCAATTTAAAATAAATGTACCTGTTTTCAGCCAAAGCGATGGAAGCGCTAGGGCATCTTTCGCGGCCTTCACGCTCTCCTGAAGCACCAGGGTACTCTTATCATGGCATCAGCGATTTCGATATTGGAAAAACTGGCTGTCGAGAACGCCATTTCACCGCTGGTTTTTCGAGTACTGCTGAGTACAAGGCAATAGTAACTTTGGTGTATGTGGATATTCGCTACCCGACTGACAGTCTATTTGGCGCTCGTTTTGAACCTTGGCATATTGAGCTAGGCTGAATTCGGCTCAGTTTAACCGAACTGAACTCAGCCCAACATATCCTTGCGCGATAGAATCTTTTACCAACCCAAGCGCAATGCCCATCTACTGCGCACTAGCTAATCCGTGAATCCCGCAAATTGCAGCAGCTTTGCATAGTCAAAAGGCCAGTCCAGTTCTTGTCCGCTCTTCAGGTTTTTAAGTACTGGGATCCTTGTGCCATACAAAGTAACCAAATCTTCTGAGATGCTGATATCAACAGCCTCAACCTCAACAACCTGAACTGTCACTAGCTGTCGTAGCTGCTGCTGAGCCTCTTCACAAAGGTGACAGCCTAGGGTTGTGTAGAAAACAATTTTGACCATAGATTTAAGCTTAGCTTATTCCCGAGACAGATTTTAAATTATTAAGACTGTCAATTTTAAATTTAAAAGCGCCGTGCACGCCACCGTGAATCACAAACCGATTTAAGATAGGATCAGAAAACTCACCGCGCAGTCCGCTCTCGCTAACAGCGCTAACAAATTTCATCTTACTTCCATCCAGAGCGACGTAGCGCTGTGTATGGATAAATAGATGTACACGATGAGTCACCATTATTTCTTAATCTAGTTTTTTCCAGTGGTTTGTGCGAGGTTTAACAGCTCACGAAGAGCCACTGAGAACATAGAGTAGTCTGGTCGAGCCTCGGACTTCAACTTAGCCAACATCATCTTGACTCTAGTTAATGCCTCAGAATTATCCTTCGCCCACAGTGAAACCAAACTCACCGCCGAAACCTTTTTCGTGCCAAAAGCCAAGGCATTTAGCGTCAGTGCCCGCTGCTGCCAAGATATATCATCCAAAAAGCTTTCTTGCGCTAAGGCTTGCCAATAGTTGCTTACCTCTAGCTGATTGATCATCTCGCCCAACCAATTGAGTTGTAGTTCTTCACCCATCAAATAATAAACATCGAATATGGATGAGAGGTCGTGACCGGTGGAAGCCGATATCTCAATAAGGCTAGTTGCTGGCACCAGAAATTGGCAGCTCGCAATCTGAGTCGCCAGTGACTCAGGCACTTTACTGTCCAATAGGATCTGTTGCTTACGCTCAAAAACCGCTTGCGACGCTTGCGGAAGCTTAGCCGGCACCATTTCCCGCGCGGTCAAGATTTTCTTAGCATAAAGTTCGTAGCATTCTGCAAAATCCAAATTATTGCGATTATTTCTAATTAGCCACCTCGTCGCGCGGCGCGCCAACCTGATAAGCTGAAACATCATATCTCCTTGAACGGATGCGTCTACCTTATAGTCTAGTGCTTCAATCTCCGTCCACGTCTCGTCAATTTTATATATATGCAGAACGATGACAGCAGCCTTAACCACCTCGCAAGGTAAGGTGCCGGTTGCGTCGACTAAACGATAGACGAAACTAGGCCCAAACAAATTAACGATAGAATTTGCCAGCTGTGTTGAAATAATTTCTCGCCTCAGTTGATGAGCTTCAATCGCTTCCTGATGAGACTCGCGCAGCTTCTCTGGAAAGGCACTGTAGAGATAGGGCAATAAATAGTCATTATCAATATAGCCGACACTGACCAGCTCTTTCTTCAAGAACATCTTCATGTAGGAAGTCACGATGGAGACTTCTGGCCTCGTCAAAAACTTGTTCTTTACGATCCGCTCTTCAAGCTCATCATCAGTCGGCAAATATTCAAGCTTACGATTTAAGTCAGCGTGTTTCTCTAGCCAACTGATCAAACCGATATGCTCTTTGCCACGAGCTACCATTTGAGCTTGAGCCACACCAATCGCTTGAACTTGACTGTAGTTATTATCTAAAACTAGACTCGAAACCTGCGCGGTCATACTCTTAAGTAATTTGTTTCGCTCGAGCAGGTTAAGATTTTTGTCAGCCATTTGCTTGTTTAGCAGGATTTTTATATTGACCTCATGATCAGAGCAATCCACACCGGCTGAGTTATCGATAAAATCGGTTAACGATATACCGCCGTTTAACCCAAATTCTATTCGTGAGCGCTGGGTAAAACCTAGGTTCCCGCCTTCGCCAATGACTTTACAGCGCAACTCATTTGCGTCGACACGAAGCCCATCATTGGCTTTGTCTCCTACCTCGCCATGGCTCTCGCTAGAGGCTTTAGCATAGGTACCAATCCCACCGTTCCAAAGTAAATCCACTGGTGCCTTTAAGAGCATCGAAATGAGCTCATTAGGCGTAGCCGATGTTTGTTCGATGCCAAATTTTTCCTGCATTTCACTGGATATTACGATGGACTTGGCAGAGCGCTGAAACACACCCCCACCTTTGGATATTAATTTTTCATCATAGTCACCCCAACCTGACCTAGGCAGTTTGAATAAACGCTGCCGCTCCTTAAAACTTACCAGCGAATCAGGGCTAGGATCTATAAAAATATGTAGATGATTGAATGCGGCTTGCAGGCAAATATGTTTTGACAGCAACATGCCGTTTCCGAAAACATCACCTGACATGTCTCCAATGCCAACTACCGAGAAATCTTGCTTCTGGATATTCACACCTTGCTCGCGGAAATGCCTTTGCACAGAAACCCAAGCACCTTTGGCTGTAATTCCCATTTGCTTATGGTCATAGCCATTGCTGCCGCCGGATGCAAATCCATCTCCTAGCCAAAATTTGTAGTCTTCCGCAATACCGTTGGCAATATCAGAAAATGTTGCCGTGCCTTTGTCCGCTGCAACTACCAGGTAGGGATCATCTTTATCCTTTCTAACAACCTGCACGGGGGGCTTTACTTTGTCAGCAACAATATTGTCGGTGATATCCAACAGGCCTCTAATAAAGGTGCGATAGCAGCTGATGCCAACACGCATTAATTCATCTCGATCGCCTGGCGTGCTGCTTTGCTTCACAACAAAACCGCCCTTGGCACCCACCGGAACAATGATCGAGTTTTTAACTTGCTGCGCTTTGACCAAGCCAAGCACCTCAGTGCGATAGTCTTCACAGCGATCCGACCAACGCAGCCCGCCTCTCGCTACTTTTCCCCCGCGCAAATGCACACCTTCAACGTTTCGCGAGAACACAAATATTTCAAACATCGGTTTAGGCAGCGGCATATTTTTGATCGAAGCAGACTCAAACTTAAATGAAAAATAGTCCTTATTCTCACCTTCCTGATCCACTTGGAAGTAATTAGTTCTGAGCGTTGCATCCACCAATTCCAAGATCGAGCGCAAAACGCTGTCTTCAGCTAAATTCGACACCTTGTCAATTGCACTTAGAATTTTCTTACGCAGCTTTATGGCAGCCGGTCTTTTAGATGACTTTATAGCCGGGTCGAATTGAGCGTAAAAATACCCCACGAGCTGATTGGCGATATCTTTATATTGCGCCAATGTATCGGCGATATATTGGGCACTGTAGCCAAATTGTATTTGCTTAAGGTAAGCAGCATAAGCGCGAAGTAATGCCGCATCGCGCCAGTGTATTTGCGCCGCAATAACTAGCTGATTAAAACTATCATCCTCAGTTTTTTTCTTCCAAACCGCAGCAAAGGCGTCTTCAAATTTCTCCTCCAAGTCAGCTGGAAGTTTTGCGCTGACGTTCTTTCGAGACAGTGAAAAGTCATGCATCCAGATCACTTCTTCGCAATCAGGCTGCAATTTGAATGCTTTTTCGCCGATGATGCTAAGGCCAAAATTTTCTAGGACAGGAACCACATCGGATAAAATTAATTGCTGTTTAAAACTGAATATTTTGAAACTCAACTCAGCAAAAGAACCAGGATCACAAACCTCTAAATCTAGGGCCAGCTCCTTGCTTTCAACCACGCGCGCAAGTCGAGTAATATCAATTACACCTTCACCGGCACTGTAAGTTTCTTTATAAGATGTTGAGTAGCAGGATGAATATACAGAGAACAGATTTTCAGCCTCTGCATCCGGGTAATTCTCTTGCAAGCTTTCTAGAAAATAATCATCCCAAGGTTTGACGAGTCGAACCATCTGCGTTTCTAACTTCACTCGATTATATTTAACGTTCTGGATTTCAGGTGTACGTAAAATAAAATGAATGCGTACCAGCATCGATTCTGACAAATAAGTGCTGAACTCAACCTCCGCTGCCTGCAGCTCATTTTTGAGTAAATTTTGAACTTGCTGCCTTACCTTAGTGTTGTAAATATCTCTTGGCATATACACAAGACAGGAGAAAAACTTACCGTATGAATCCCGACGCACAAACAGTTTCGAAATACGCGTTTCCTGAATCTGCGTAATTTCTAAGGCAGTTGAATAAAGCTGTTCTTTACTGATTTGGAACAACTCGTCTCTAGGAAAAACATTAATCACCTGCAAGAGGTCTTTAATACTGTGACCGTTAGGTGAAAAGCCTGACTCATCGAGAACTTGATTCACTTTGTCTCGAATCAAGGGGATTTCCAAAGCCGTTTGATAATAAACAGACGACGTATAAAGGCCAACAAATCTATGTTCGGTGACCACCCGGCCCTTGCTATCAAATTCTTTAAGTAATACATAGTCAAGATGGACCGAGCGATGCACTTTTGATCGGTTACTTGACTTAGCAAAACTACATATTTGCTTCTTCAAAATATGCTCAACAGTACCCTTAGATAGGCTTGACAGCTCTACTCGTTCCTTAAGACCTGATTTGAATTTTGAAATCCCTAAAGTGGAATCAGTTTGAAGCTCAACCATAGCACCTGACTTAAGGTATTTAATTTTGTATTGTTCATAACCTAAAAAAGAGAAATGGTTACTTAGAAGCCAACCAATAAATTTGACTGATTCGTTAAGTTCTTTCTCACTAACCGGCACGGTATCTGTATTTTTCAGCAACGCGCTTTTAACATTTTCTGCTTGCTGACAAATTGGTAAGTAATCTCTAACCGCTACTGAAACGTGTTTTAACGTATCTTTAAGTTCGCGCTCTAGCAGCGCCATTTGAGAGACGCTGATGACACCACAGTTAATGCAACAAATGGCTTCGCCATTTTGAGACGGGGTATTATCGGTGCTTATAAATTTGAGCCTGCCTGCGCTGCCGTTGCTTTTTGTCTCTCTCTCGACCTGCAGCACCGCGTTATTGACACTGCGGATACTGACACCTCCTCTGTTTACTGCTTGGCGAATTGAATCAACTAAAAAGGGCATGTCGTTCACGAGAACATAAATTCTTCCGCCAGTAGGTTTGGCGCCCTCTAGCTCAGCTGTTATTTCACTAAACTGAATTTTAGGAGCGCTAGATTTTCGGTCCTGGACAAAGTCCCAAGCCTGAACAAGCGCCTCCAGCATCTGTTTATCAGTCTGATTGGATATTTCCGCCTTATAAGTGCTCGCAAAGTAGCGTTTAGCAAAGAACTTTACCCGCATCGCCTCTGACTTTGCGAATTGCTTGTCAATTAATTTAAGTACTGGCACCAGTAAAGCGTTATCCAGATTCTGTTTTGCATTCATCTAATTTCTCCCGCGGGAATTGATTATAAGTTCCGCCCTAACTGTTCTATTATTGGCTTCAAATCACGAAGCATCCTAGCAGCTTGCAAGCCGCTGTCTTTTCAAATAATTTTGCAACACTCCGCTACAATCTTCGCCTAGACATCCCATACAAAACGTTTACAATCCCTCACTTTGCCTATCGAGCGCCCGAACAAAGAGAACTCCTTTTATGAGCCACCATGCAATAATAACAGACCTAAAAAAATGGTTATCACATCAAATTATAGGACAAGAGCGTCTAATTGATCGCTTATTAATTGCATTACTTGCAGATGGGCACTTACTCGTTGAAGGCGCACCTGGTTTAGCAAAAACTAAAGCCATCAAAGACTTATCCCGTGCAATTGAAGGTGACTTCCACCGAATTCAGTTCACACCCGACCTGCTGCCAAGCGATATCACAGGCACGGAAGTTTATCGACCAGAAGACGGTTCCTTTAAATTTCAACCTGGTCCAATTTTCCACAATTTGGTATTGGCAGATGAAATCAACCGAGCGCCAGCAAAAGTACAGTCTGCACTCTTAGAAGCGATGGGTGAGCATCAGGTCAGTGTTGGCCGGGAATCCTTCACGCTGCCGCCGCTATTTTTAGTAATGGCGACTCAAAATCCTATCGAGCAAGAAGGTACCTACCCTCTTCCTGAAGCCCAGCTTGACCGTTTTTTAATGCACGTAACGATTGGCTATCCTGATGCTAAGGCAGAGCGGGAGATTCTCCACCTTGTTCGCAGTGAAGCGCAAAACAACGCACCTGTAGTGCCCGCGCAGGTAACACAAGAATCAATTTTTGCCGCTAGGCAGGAAATTCTAGAGATGCATATGGCTCCGGAAGTTGAGGAGTACATCATACAGCTGATCATGGCGACGCGTAAGCCAGAAGTCTACGGTGAAGACCTCTCTAATTGGCTTGAATATGGCGCCAGCCCTCGCGGCACCATTGCTTTGGACCGCTGTGCACGCGCCTATGCCTGGATTCAAGGGCGAGACTTTGTAAGCCCAGATGATGTTCAGGAAATTTTGTTCGATGCGCTGCGACACCGCATACTCCTGAGTTTTGAAGCAGAAGCTGGCGGCGTGACCCCTGAGCAGGTTTTAGAGACTATTCGCCAACGTGTGCCCTGCGCCTAATCCAATTTAGGCAAAACTATGTCAGCACCTATCATTACAGCCTCGCAGCAACCACGCTACCAAGCTGAGGGCGCTGTGGTTAGCTTGCAGCAACTGCTAATACAGCGATATGCAGCGAAAACACTGGAATACCTCATCCATTCGCGCTCTACCGCCGGCATCTCCGGTTTGCACCTTTCCAAGATGCGCGGTCGCGGGCTGGATTTTGAAGAGTTTAGGCCCTATCAAGCGGGCGACGATATTCGCTTAATCGACTGGCGAGTCACTGCTCGCACAAATCGGCCGTTTACCAAGGTGTTTCGAGAGGAGCGTGAAAGGCCCGTTCTTATTGCGGTAGACCAAACCCACAATATGTATTTCGGCAGTCAAGTAGCCTTTAAATCGGTTATAGCGGCCCAGGCAGCTGCGCTGTTTTGCTGGCTAGCCATAGACAATGGCGACCGTGTTGGCGGCCTTGTGTTTTCAGATGTCGCATCAAGCTTAGTAAAACCCAAACGTAGCCGCCGCTCCGCTCTACATTTATTGAATCAAATTTTTCAATATAATCAGCAACTTCAGGAAAGGAAAGATCCAGCGGCATTGGTACCAGAAGACCCTACTTTTAAGCCTGGCTTAGCCCACGCCTTGGGCAAAATAAGACGAATCACCAAGCCTGGCAGCACTTTGTATGTAATCTCAGATTTCTTAACTTTAGACGAAAAAGCACTTCAATATTTGAACCAGCTTTCTCAGCACAATAATGTAGTTTGCTGTTTCGTTTATGACGCCCTAGAAGAAACACTTCCGGTTCCTGGTATTTACAGCATTACTGATGGCGGCAAGAAAGGCGCACTCAACACCCATAGCAGCAAGGCCAGAGCCAACTACAGAGATCAGTTTAAACAACGCGTGGCGGGTCTTGAAACACAGCTCGACAAGCTCCAAATTCGACTAATCAAAATGCGAACTAACCAATTAGTTCTAGAGCAAGTGAGACAATGGATAGCGAAGAACTCTTAGCGCAGCTTGCGGACATCCATTTGCCGGAGCCGGTAAGCTTTTGGCCGCCCGCTCCAGGCTGGTGGATATTAGCTATTTTGTTGCTAACTACGGTTGCGTGGGTGAGCTCTAAAGGTTTTATCGCAAGCAAGCGCCGCAAGATAAAAGCTCAAGCATTGGTTGAATTGGACCGGTGCTACAGAAGCTACGCCGCTGACTTTGAGAATTCATCAGACATTGATGGCAATCGTGTAAAGCTATCCTTTGTAAATGAAGCTAATTCAGTATTAAAGCGAGTTGCCTTGGTCCACTTCCCTGGCGCCGCAGTTGCTGGTTTAGGCGGTCCACAATGGGTTAGTTTTATTCGTGATAATGGCGAGTCTGCCCTTCTAACAACAGAAATTGCCGATGCGTTAAGCCACGGCAGATTTCAAACCAAGCTCGAAATCAATGTCGACGAAATGAATAATTTCGCAGCTCAATGGATTGCCAGCCTTTATGATGCGCAGGGGCAAAGCAAAGCCCTGAGTTCAAAGCCCCAAACCGCCGAGATCGAGGAAACTGCCCACTAATGCTGGAATTTACTTGGCCTTTAGTTTTTATTGCCCTGCCACTGCCGTTCATCGTCTACCGCCTTTTAGCGAGAGCGCCGCGGCAAGATGCAGCTTTGTATGTGCCGTTTTTCAGCACACTAACTAGGCTGCAGTCCGATAATGAAAATATATCTAGCGGTCGCTTGCTCAACCTAATTTGCTGCTGCCTCATGTGGGGTTTACTGGTCTTAGCAGCGAGCAGACCCCAGTGGCTAGGGGACCCAGTCCAACTGCCTTCTACCGGCCGCGACCTGATGTTATCTGTAGATATCTCTGGCAGCATGGAAGCTCAAGATATGGTGGTAGGCAATCGCCAAGCCTCGCGAATCGATGTTGTTAAAGCGGTGGTTGGAGATTTCGTCGAGCGCCGAGAAGGTGACCGACTAGGCTTAATTCTGTTTGCCGCCCATGCTTATATTCAAGCACCTTTAACTTTTGATAGAAAAACCGTAGGCACGCTCTTAGAAGAAGCCGATATAGGCATTATCGAAGAATCAGCCACCGCAATTGGGGACGCCATAGGGCTAGGGGTTATCCATCTACGGACCCGGCCGGAGAATAGCCGTGTTTTAGTCCTTCTCACTGACGGCGTAAACAATGCCGGTGCGGTGTCTCCCGAACAAGCGGGCAAGCTCGCACAAACAGAGAACATTAAGATTTACACCATAGGTATTGGTGCCGATCAAGTAGTACAAAGGACTTTTTTCGGCGCTAGAGCCATTAACCCCTCTGCTGAACTTGATGAAGCGGTGCTCACCCAAATCGCAGAGTCCACTGGCGGCCGCTATTTTCGAGCGCGCGATGTTAATGATCTCGTAGAGATTTATGAGGAACTCGACCGCCTTGAAACAATTGAGCAAGATGAACAAACTTACCGGCCTACTAAAGTTTTGTTTTATTGGCCTTTGGGAGCCGCACTGATTATTAGCTTCTTACTGGCGCTAGTCTCTATTCCTTGGTTATCCCTAACCGGTAGAGCTCGGCTTGGCTCCACCGACGAAGAGTCCGATAACGACAGCAAAACAGCAGGAAACCAAGTCTGATGGAAGTGATGATTCCCAGCGATCTGTTCGAACAATTCCAATTTTTACGGCCGATTTGGCTGTTAGCGCTAATTCCCGCGCTTATTTGTTTTTTGGCGATGTGGAGAATCAATTCTGTGGTTACCGCGTGGGACAAAGCTATTGATAAGTCCCTGCTCCCCTACCTATTGGACCGCAGCAAAAACGCGGCTCAGCGCACGCCTCTCTTCATTTTACTGGGCGCTTGGACTCTGGCAGTAGTTTCGATGGCCGGACCCGTTTGGGAAAAATTACCGCAGCCGGTTCAGAAACGCGAAGACGCACTGGTCATCGTTTTGGATCTATCACTATCAATGTTTGCTCCCGATCATGAGCCAAGCAGATTGGATTTAGCCAAACGCAAATTAAGAGACATTCTAAGCTTACGTGAAGAAGGCCAAACTGCCTTGGTTGTCTATGCAGGTGATGCGCATACAGTGACTCCTCTCACGGATGACGTAGTCACCATCGCCGCCTTGGTGCCCTCACTGAGCCCCAATATAATGCCATTGTTTGGCAGTAACCCGATGCTGGCTATTGATGCGGCAATAAAACTTCTAGACGATGTAGAGGCCAATCGTGGCAAGATCCTCTTAATGACTGACGGCATAAGCGGTTTTGATCAGGAAGCGTTGATCACCGCCCAAATTCAAGAAACCGACTACGAATTATTGGTAATGGGGATTGGGACCGAAGAAGGTGCCCCGATACGTACTAATGATGGCAATCTTCTAACCGATGAAGCCGGCACCATCATCATCCCAAAACTAAATAAAAACGTTTTGCAATCACTGGCGAATCGCGTCAACGGTCGCTATCACGATATTCAGCTGGCCGATTCTGACCTAGCTTATTTATTGATTGATCTGAACCCGCTGGACGACAATCAGCTTAGTGATGTCGAAGAAGAATTTGATGTCTGGTACGAAACAGGACCTTGGCTGCTTTTGTTAGTTCTTCCTCTTGCAGCCATGAGTTTTCGCAGAGGGTGGTTATTCTCCTTATCATTGATCGTCGGCGGCGGTTTATTACTGCCCCCTCAGCAAGCACAGGCATTTGAGTGGCGCGACCTTTGGCAAACTAAGGATCAGCAAGCCGCAAAAGCTTACGCCTCTGACGAACACTCAGTAGCGGCCTCGCTATTCCAGTCTTTGGGCTGGCAAGGCGCCGCTAACTACAAATCTGAAAACTACGAAGCGGCAGTCGCAGCATTCTCAGCGGACGCTACAGCAGACGGCAATTATAATAGAGGCAACGCGCTGGCTTTAACAGGCAACTATGAAGAGTCCATCGCAGCCTTTGACGCGGCCATAGCGCTTGAACCGAATCACACTGACGCCATCGCCAACAAAGAAATCATTGAACAGTTATTAGAGCAGCAAGAATCAGAGGAAGGCGAGAACCAAGAAGGCGATAGCCAGGAAAACCAATCCGAGCAAAATTCAGAGAGCGAATCACAAGAGCAGGAAGAGAATAGCGAACAGCAGGATCAGCAGAGCCAAGAAGGCAACGAAGATCAACAAGAGCAAGAGCAACAGAACCAGCCTCCCGAGGAACAAGAAAGCTCTGAATCCAATAGCGAGCAAAACACTCCTAGCGATACTAGCAATGAAGAATTTGAAGAACAACAAGCCCTAGAACAATGGTTAAGGCGAATAGAAGATGATCCTGGCGAATTACTGCGCAGGAAATTCCGCTACCAATACCGGCAGCGACAACTTAACGGTACTGCAGGTGCTGCAAGCGGAGGGCAAATCTGGTGAGCAACCTAGTTAAATTATTTAGCAGCGCCATTCTCGCCCTTTGTTGTTTAGTGGCTTCAGCACAGGAAATCGATGTTTCTGTTGATAAGACTGAATTGGCGAGAGGGGAAACTTTGGTTTTCACCATTCGTGTCTTTGATCAGCGTCAGGGCATGCAGTTAGATCTCACGCCCCTTACAACAGACTTTGATGTTCTCGGAACAAGAACTTCGAGCCAGATAAGAAGTATCAATGGCACCGTAGAGGCATGGACCGATTACATAGTTACCCTCTTCCCTCTGAGCGAAGGTGCGGTGACCATTCCAGCGCTGAATATCAACAATGCCACCACTGATGCTATCGAAATCACTGTCTCCAATCAGGGGCCTCGATCTAATCAATCAAGCGAAGAGCTCTTTCTTGAAATTGAAGTGAATAAGGACTCGGTGTATGTCCAAGAGCAGCTGCTTTTTAGTGTGCGCTTGTTTTACACAATAAACGGAATAAGAAACCCACAGTTTACTGAATTAGAAATGCCTGACTCTGTTATTCAATTGATTGGCTCGCCTAATCAATATGAAAAACTAATCGATGGCGTGCGCTATGGAGTCTATGAAAAGCGCTATGTGATTTTTCCTCAGCGAAGCGGACCACTGGAAGTTCCTGATATTTTATTTCGCGGAGAAGTAACCGACGGCTCTAGTAACTTCGTCTTTCGAAATTTAAATACCCGCCGAGTCACTGCCTTTATCGAAGGAATTACAGTGGATATTAAGGAGCGACCTGCCGCTGCACTTAACAGGAATATGTGGCTGCCGGTGACAAGCCTCAGGTTAGAGGAAACTTGGAGCACCGATTTAAGCGAACTTGAGATTGGAGAATCTGCCGTGAGAACTATCGCTATGATAGCTGACGGATTAGATGGCGCTGTGCTGCCGCCATTTTTAAACGGTGATATAGAAGGTGTTAATCAGTACCCAGAGCCCGCCGACATTCAAAGAACATTTGTAGATGGAAGCATTGTCGGAACTAGAATTGAGACCGTCTCAATCGTCGCAACTGATGCAGGCCTTATCGAAATTCCAGAAATTTCAATTCCTTGGTGGAATGTTGAAACCGATCAGCAAGAAGTCACCATTGTGCCATCCACTCGTTTTACGATCGCCAGCCCGATAGGGGAATTACCTTCCGAACAAGCTACCGCAAGTACCATCGACATAGAAGATATTCTAGATACAACACCGGTTCTGGACTTACAAGGCATCGAGGATCAGGCAGCAGCGCAATATATTGAAGTGGAATCTTTTTGGCTGAACCTACTAATTGCAGGCGCCTTAGCTATCGTGGCTTTGAGTATATACAAACTAGTGATTAGCCCACGACAAAAGGAGCTTGGCGACTACGTAGGCCAAAAAGCCTCCTTAATTGCATCGAAGTATGACCCCATCAACAACGAGAAAACCGCTTTTAAGCAACTTAACCAAGCATGCGCTAGCGGCGATTTTCAAAGAGTACGTAAGACCTTAATAGTCTGGTCTAAACATTACTTAGAGAACAATAGCGTGCGCACTATGGAAGATGTTCTTAACCAAACTACGGCTGCCGCCTTGGCACTGCAGGCACAGGAACTTCAAGCGGCACTTTTTACTCCAGAGAAAAGTCAGTGGCAACCCGTTGAGCTCCTCAATTTAGTTAAGGCGCTACGCAGTCAAAAAGCAAAACATGCCAGACGGCGCTTAGCTCAAGAGAAATACGCGCTTCCACCCTTGTACAAAACGTAAGGCCATAAAGCCTATTTCAGAGTTGAAACGCGGGTTGAAACCAAAGTTTTACAGAAAGCTGAATTACTAAGATTCTCGTATCAAATGAATCAAAGACTCTAAAGAATTTAAGACCGAGCTAGCTTATGAGTTCAAATTCACGACTCGTATATTCCACCTCTGGAGGCAACAGCTGCAAAAAATGCGGCAAAGCTCTGGCAAAATGTCGATGCGAAAAAGCACCTAAATTGCCAGCACACTCAGATGGCATCATCAGATTATCTCGAGAAACCAAAGGCCGCAAAGGCAAAGGCGTCACTTTAATCAGTGGCTTTGAGTTAAATGAAAAAGACTTAAAAAGCTTGGCAAAGAAATTTAAAGCGCTATGCGGTTCTGGCGGAACGGTTAAAGGCGGGATCATTGAGATACAAGGCGACCACCGCAGTGTCTTACGAGAAACATTAGCAAAGGACTATACTGTAAAAATCGCGGGAGGTTAGGCTACTGCCAATTAAGCAAACTGTTGAAGTTTGCTTTAAGTACGGGTTTAAATGGATAGCGCCTTTTTAAGTAGCGCCTTTTTAAGCTGACGCCCAAACCGTTTAATCTGCTTAGCCTGGCTGATAATTTCTGAGTCTTCCACTTGCCTACGCTGGTAACTGATCTCTACGTAAAGCCGAGTAATTTGCATCATAATGCCACTCAAGTCCGGCCTAGCAGCGACCACCCTATCTCGATAAGCTATTGGCCCTTCTCCTTTCGTTCTCCCTAAGCCAATCTTTTCTAAGTCCTTACTCATTTTATTATAAACAGAGAGCACCGGTCCCCGTTTGCTTTTTGGTTCGAACCGAATGACCGTAAACGCAACAACAATAACGACGACACTGGCTAAGCCAAACAAAAGAAATAATATCTTTTGCTCGGTGACTTGACCGAATATTTTTTCGAAAAGCTCAAATTGAACATCCTCATCGTAATTAACAACGCGTCTATTCCATTCATATTCAAGCGCATCCAGCCGCAGTCTAAGCGAATTTATCCAATTTATACTGCCTAAGCCTGAGCTGGAAAAAAGAGATCGCTCGAGAAAAGCAGGGTCGTCCCGCAGGGCCGCTTCCACTCCCAGCCTTACCCTGTCTGGAGATACCGCGCCGGTAGGATCAAAGCGAACCCAGCCCTCGTCTTTCAACCAAACTTCATTCCAAGCATGGGCATTGTATTGATAAACCATCATGTAGTTTTCAAAAGGGTTTAATTCTGCGCCTTGATATCCAATAACGACTCGGGCAGGAATTCCCGCTGCGCGCATGAGATAGGCAAAGGTGCTTGAGTAATGTTCACAAAAGCCTTCTCTAGTTTCAAATAGAAAATCGTCAATTCGATTATTCCCCAAAAGCGCCGGATTTAAGGTATAAAAGTATTCATTCTGGCTGAAGTGACTCAACACAGCCATTACGTAATCACGATCACTGGTCACTGATGAGCGCAGTTGACGTGCGAATTCCCTACTTTGACTGTTACCACCACTAGGCAGTTCAAGGTTTTGGCGGCGCACTCGATCAACCAACACAAAGTCAGTCTTGCTTTGAAGATAAGAACGAAGATCATAGCTCAGCCGCTGAGTAACCGGACCGTTGTTAAAAAGTTCGAAGTTTCTACTTTGAAACAGTCCATCATCAATGGCTTCAGCGAGATGCAGTCCATACACCCACGGCTGCTGCGTAGCCTCTAATATAATATTATAATCGAGTGCAGCCCCGTCTCTGCTCATTCGACCCTCCCACTGCAACTGCTTATCTGCGCGCGCAGATGCAATAGAAAAAGATGAACGACTACGCTCTCGGCGCCAAGTTTCACCATCAAAATCCGTTAATACCAAGCCTCGCCAATACAGTAATTCATGCTCAGGAGCCTCACTATTTTCAAACTGAACGCGAAACGCCAGATCTCCAGAACGACCTAAACTGCTAATATCTCCGGGTGACATCTCATTAGATACGCCAGTAGATGCGCCGCTGCTTTGAATGGGGACAGCCCACAGTGGTGCGATACGAGGAAACACATAAAACAGAACAACAGCTAAAGGCATAGCCTGCAATAGAATCTTGCCGGCCATTTTGCTCGTGCCCCAATTATCAGAAATATTAATGGAACGATTAAGCGCGATCATAGCGCCTAGAATAACTAATATAGCGCCCAGACTGTAAGCTGTGGCGACAATACTTTGAGAGTATAAAAAAGCGACCATCGTCATGACAAAACACAGCGATATCACAACATAGATGTCGCGCTTTTGCTTCATCTCTATGAGTTTGAAAACAAAACCTAGTGCCAGTAATGCTGCTGCGCTGTCCAAACCAATACCTACCAGGCGCATCTGTGAAATTGAAACAGCCAGTGTAAAAAGAACAATTAGTATTCGAATCCAGCGACTTGGATAGCTGAGCTTTCCTCTGAAAATTAACACACGCCAAACTATGCAAACTGCGGCCACAACACTTATCCAGACAGGCATACGAGCGCTGTGCGGCACTAGGACTACCGCCACAGAAAGTAATATCCAGATCAACGCCGAGCGTGGTATTTGATAACTCAAGTCCATGCTTTCAGATCACCTGTCTGTTCAATGATTTTGAAAAAAAGATAGTCTTGCGAACATAGACCTTTATCAACATCAACTTTCACTGACATCAGCTTTACCAAATAGAGCTAGAGTTCTCAATAATTTTGCTCTGTGTTCGGGGCCAACTCCGGGAGCAATTTCGAGCCCAGGCAGTTTGAGTCCAAATGGACTTCCCCCGTTCGCAAGCTTGACGGTACAGAAACATATACGGGAGAGCTTTTCTTCAACGCTGCCATAGAACCTATCCCAATCCAGCCATACCTGACTGTCAACGTAGTCGACAAATTGCTTTAGCTGCATGCCTTGGCCCCTTGCAACATTCTTCCATGCTACCTGACGCAGCGAATCTCCTGGCACATAATCACGCAGACCGTAATAATCTTCACTTCCAGAGACAACGAAAGCTGACTCTTCTTCACTAGCCGACCCACCACTCAAATCTGCCATCGAGAAAGTCACTGGCTTAGGATACACAATGCACTGTAAACCCAAATCAACGACAGACCACGCCCGACAAAGACCTAATGGAAAGTGAGTCGTTATTCTGAGCAGTGGAGCTTTAAAACAACCCCTTTCATTTGTCTTTATGAAAACTTCCACCGGTTCTTGATCATTCTTAATCAGATCAACATAAGTGGCATGAGAGTCAGGGAAGCTAAGCTCAAGAGCTTCGTGGTTACGACCGGAAAACCGGCTTAACTCTATTTTAAAGGCGGCATGATCCTCGCAGAATACTGCAGGGCTAGACAGTCCACGAAGCTTTAGTTGGTTTAAATTATTGAAGCCATGCAGGATTGCTAGGACGAAGATACTTATCATTAGAAAAGCAAGACCAAAAGCTAAACTAACGGCATAGTTAATTGCAGCAACAAAAACTAGGCTGGCCGCAAACACAAACAACAAGCCGCTGCGGGTAGGCAGAATATAAATTATTCGCCGGTTTAGAGTAACTTTTTCTTCGCGCTTAATCCGAGCCGCCATCCAGCGAGAAAATCTCGCTTTAAAAGCAGAGCGAACGTTAAGAGTTTTAATTCGCATGGTACGTCCGCTGTCAATTATGCGTGCAATAATCTGGATCTAGTCGATGACATCCACTTCATTCAGCATACGCTGAACCAAGGCTAACCCACTACTGCCCTGATCATCTGAGATTCCACGCAAACGGTGTGCGACTACCGCTGGCAATATCGTTTGCAAATCCTCAGGTATGACATGATTGCGTCCGCTCATTAAAGCCCAAGTTCTAGCCGCTCGCATCATCGCCAAGCCCCCTCTTGGTGACAAACCGATATGATATTCTTCCTTGCCTCGAGTGAAAGCGATGAGTCGTTGCACATAATCCAGGAGACTTTCGCTTGCGACCACTTCAGCCGATTGTTTTCTAAACTGCTCAATATCAGCAAGCGACAAGCATTGAGACACTTCTTGGATTTTATCTCGTTCGGTAGACATTTCAAGTAGCTCACGCTCAGCTCTTTGATCTGGATAGCCAAGCTTAAGGCGCATCAAAAAACGATCAAGCTGTGATTCGGGCAATGGGTACGTGCCAGAAAGAGTCGATGGGTTCTGCGTTGCAATAACAAAAAATGGATCTGGCAATTTACGTGTTTCGCCGTCCACAGTCACCTGACGTTCTTCCATTGCTTCTAATAGCGCACTTTGGGTCTTAGGCGTCGTTCTGTTGATCTCATCAGCCAGTACTAGTTGACTAAAAATCGGACCCGCGTGAAAAGTAAATTGAGAATTGGTTTGATCGAAAATTGAAATACCTAAAATATCTGCAGGCAATAAATCACTGGTAAATTGAATACGCTTATAATTCAGACCTAAGGCTTTTGCTAAGGCATAGGACAATGTGGTTTTACCCATACCCGGAAGATCTTCCACCAACAAATGTCCTCCAGAAAAAAGGCAGCAAAGAGCTAAGCGAATTTGATGCTCCTTGCCTAATAGCGCCTTCCCTACTTCGGCAACAGCTTTAGCAACTAATTTTGAGGAATGGCTTTCGACTATTTCGGCGCTAGAGCGCACTGACTTTTCAGCATTGATAGAAAACATAGAATTCCGCTAATGTTGGCTTATGTCGGACAATGTTGGCTGATCCGGTAAAACAACTGATAGAGTTTTGTTGAATCAGTGTTCCAGTTAGCCTTTCAAGAGTCGTTGTGAAAATCTGCGACTAGGTTTTGCTGCTTACTCTGACCGTTTTTTTTTCTGGATTTTTTTGCTGAGTCGTTGCGAGTATTCTCTAAACGCTTTAAGTAAATTTCGTCCACTCCTGCTGTCACATATTCGCCATCAAACACTGAACACTCGAATCTTTCGATATCTGAATTACCTTCTGAAGCCGCAGATATTAAGTCACTTAGATCTTGATAGATTAACCAGTCGGCCCCGATAAGCTCTTGGACCTCTTCATCGGTTTTTCCCGCAGCAATTAGTTCAGAAGCAGATGGCATGTCGATACCATAAACGTTCGGGTAACGAATAGCCGGTGCTGCAGAAGCAAAATAAACTTTTTTCGCGCCGGCATCTCTAGCCATTTGAATAATTTGCTTGCAGGTAGTGCCACGAACAATTGAGTCATCCACCAGCAATACGGTTTTGCCTCTAAACTCTAAATCAATAGCATTGAGCTTTTGCCTAACCGATTTTTGCCGTTGCTTTTGGCCTGGCATAATAAAAGTTCTGCCTATGTACCTGTTTTTTACAAAACCCTCGCGATACTTAAGGCCTAACCGATTGGCTAGCTCCAGCGCTGATGTTCGGCTGGTATCGGGTATTGGGATGACTACGTCAATATCATGATCTGGCCGCAGTTTCAGTAATTTATCTCCTAGCTTTTCGCCCATGCGTAAACGCGCCTTGTAGACGGAAATACCATCCATGAAAGAATCAGGGCGAGCAAAATAAACATGTTCGAAAATACAGGGAGCGTGAACGGCGGGTTCTGCACAAACTTTAGTGTGCAGCTTGTTGTTAACATCAATATAAACTGCTTCGCCTGGCGCCACATCTCTCTCAAGGGTAAAGCCTTGCGAGTCCAAGGCGACACTCTCAGACGCTATCATGTATTCTTTGCCAGAATCAGTGATTCTTGAGCCGAATACCAGTGGCCGAATTCCATTAGGGTCTCTAAAGCCCACGATCCCATATCCAGTAATCATTGCAACCGCTACATAGCCACCTCGGCAACGCTTGTTGACCTCAGCCACGGCGGCAAAAATATCATCTGCCTTTGGTACTATTTTCCCTTGCAAACGTAGCTCGTGTGCAAATACGTTCAATAACACTTCAGAGTCCGAATCCGTATTCATATGGCGCAAATCTTCTTTGAAGAGTTCGCGACTTAGCTCTGATGAGTTAGTAAGATTGCCATTATGAGCAAGCGAGATGCCGTAAGGAGAATTGACATAAAAAGGCTGAGCTAAGGCTGGGCTAGACCCACCTGCTGTCGGATAACGAACATGCCCTATTCCCATTTGCCCTGTAAGACGGCGCATATGACGCGTGCTGAACACGTCTTTTACCAAGCCATTATCTTTGCGCAGATTTAGCTTGCGGTTATCACAGGTCATTATGCCTGCTGCGTCCTGACCCCGATGCTGCAATACAGTTAAGGTGTCATACAAACAAACCCCTACATCGTCGCTCGTCACTACTCCAACTAAACCGCACATACTTGGCTCCAATTGCGAAACTTTGTCTTAAATGACAGGTTCAACGCTATTTACGTCCTCAATATCGATATATAACTGCGTCCACTCTATTGCTGATAGTCCATAAGGAATCAATTGTGATTCTTGCCACTGCAGCGTTTCATTTACGAAGGCACCAATGATAAACACAATAACAACGACTATCACTGCGCCTCTAACAACGCCGAAAGCCCCTCCCAACAGACGATCTACTAGCTTTAATCCGGTAACGGTCAGCAATTTTGAAATCAAATGATTTATCAATGTGCCTATCATCATGACAAGAACAAAAACAATTGCAAAAGCGACGACATAGCGCGCACTTTCGTTATTAATAAGATTGATCATAAGGTCAGCAAGCACGCCACTGTACAAGCGCGCTAGAGTCAATGCTGCGATCCATGTCACTAACGAGAGAACTTCTTTAACCAACCCACGCCAGATGCCAAACAGGCAAGACAAGCCAACAATGACGAGAATAATTGCATCAACTTCATTCAAGGAAGCAATAATCAAAACCTTCTACTAAAGAGTATCTATGGTG
This sequence comes from Glaciecola sp., assembly GCA_047628735.1. Taxonomy (GTDB): domain Bacteria; phylum Pseudomonadota; class Gammaproteobacteria; order Pseudomonadales; family Pseudohongiellaceae; genus UBA9145. The sequence goes on along the minus strand of JBLHVT010000025.1, from coordinate 5,869 downwards.
TAGCGAACAACATAACCCACAAGCTTGAACTCGCTCTGGAGTTCTTTTTGATAATCATCAACGCGATTTCTATCTAACCAAGGCCCCACAAATACTGCCGTCAACGTTGACTGTTCTCGCTCGATATCACGGACATATGCTTTATAGCCTGCATTCAGTAAGCGCTCGAGAAGTTTAGTGGCATTGTCTTCTTCAGAAAAAGTTCCTAAGCGTACACTCCAACCTTGAGGTAGGCCGTCAGGGCCAAGCTGCGGCGCTTCTCTGAGATAACTTGGCTGAGAATCAATAACCTCTGCGGACTCAGACCCGGGCTCTGGTGCCGCTTGAGTGCCCCGGCTGGCTGGTGACTCGTCTATTATTGCTTCTACTATCGAATCTATTGTTGGTGCTGCTGAGTTTGTCGGCTCGACTTCATTGGCATTTAGTTCAGTATCATCGCTTACAGGTATAGCTGCAGCAAAATCTGGTTGGTTGGCAATGATTATAGGCCGCGTCGGCACAGGGTTCGCCATTGGGATAATGATAGGTGCAGGTGGAATGCGACTGCTGATTTGAGTGTCGTAACTCCCCTGACCATCAAAAATAATGGGCAAAAAAATCAGGGCTAATGCAATTAGCACCACTGAGCCCGCGATTCTCTGTTTAGTTGCTTGCTGCAAACTATGCTGCTCTCGAGTGCTCTCTGGCAATGGCTACGGTATGAAATGACCCAACGACAACAACTGTATCACTACAATCGGCTGCTAAACAGGCTGCTTGGCAAGCCTCCAAGACCGTCTCGAAAGGTTTAAAAACCAGCTCTGGAAAAGCCTTATCTAGCCTTAACTGAGTCTTTCGAAGAGAAAGCGCACGTTGGTCATCAATCTGCGCAATATACCAGATATCGACACTAGATTGTAAAGAAACCACTATCCCTTCGATATCTTTATCCGCCAGCACAGCCAAAACTGCGATTATCTTAGCTGTTTCGGGGGATTCTTTTCGCAGTATTTGTAACCGTTGATTCAGCAACTGCGCGGCCGCGGGGTTATGTCCCACATCTAACACCATCTGTTGCCCGCTAACTATGTCAATTCGCTTCTCGAAGCGACCTGGGTGTTTAATGCTGGCCACAGCGCTATTAAGGATTTGCGTCTTAAGCGTCACTTCCAACAAATTCAGAGTTTGGATACACGCAGCAACACTTCCTAGATGTAAGTCGCCGCAGTCTGCAATTTCGAGCGTAATTTGCTCACCAGTCACTGTAACCCCAGACCAATTCATTCGATTGATCTGTGCTTGTCTCGTTAATTTGTAATCGAACCCTTCACCGAGAACATATAGCGGGCTACCGAGTTCATCAGCACGTGCCCTGATACTTAACGGTATTGTGTAATCTGCATAGACCGTCGGTACATTGCTACGCATGATTCCTGCTTTCTCAAAGCCTATTTTTTCCAAGTCACTGCCTAGCCAGTCTTGATGATCGAGGCTAATACTGGTGATTACAGCAAGATCAGGATCGATCATGTTGACAGCGTCAAGCCGCCCGCCTAGTCCCACTTCTAAAAGTGCAAAATCTGGTGGCTGTTGTGAAAAAATCCACAGCGCGGCTAGGGTGGCGTATTCGAAGTAAGTCAAGGACGTTGTGCCGCGAGCCGCTTCGATTTCCACGAAAGCGCGACAAATCAATGCGTCGTCAACATCAATTGCACGAACACGAATCCGCTCGCTAAATTGATGAATATGGGGGGAAGTGTAGGCGCAAGTGCTAAAACCTGCCGCCTCTAGAAACGATTCTAGGTAGGCGACACAGCTTCCTTTGCCATTGGTGCCGGCAACGGTTATCACGCGGGTCGCTGGTTTGCCCAAATGTAGGGTATCCGCAACTTCTTTAATTCGGTCAAGTCCCAGTTCTATCTGTCGTGGATGGACTTTCGAGATATGATCAAGCCACTCACTGAGAGTCAATGTAGTGTCACTATTCCTCATCTAGCTTTGTAGGGTTAGCAGCAGCCTCATCGGGACTAGACTCAAGGACAATAACGCCTTCATTAGCCACATCAACCTCAACAGTTAAAGGTTTTGGCTGCGGCTCTGACTTAGGCTGTGGTGTCAAATGCATCAACTTCTCTAACATTGAAGCGACTTTAGATGACAGATCTCGACGGTGAACAATCATGTCGATTGCGCCGTGCTCCAATAAAAACTCACTGCGCTGAAAACCCTCGGGTAACTTTACCCTCACTGTTTGACGGATAACATCTGGCCCGGTGAAGCCTACTAAAGCATTAGGTTCAGCAATGTTAATTTCACCTAGCATTGCCAGACTCGCCGAAACACCGCCGTAAACAGGATCAACCATAATTGATATATAGGGTAATCTCGCTTCACGAAGTTTTTCCAACGCAGCAGAGGTTTTTGCCATCTGCATTAGTGACAAAAGCGCCTCTTGCATCCTCGCGCCGCCACTCGTGGAAAAACACACAAACGGCAAGCCTTCTTTAATACAAGTATTTACGGCACGAGTGAACTTTTCACCAACCACAGCTCCCATGGAGCCGCCTATAAAACCAAATTCAAATGCGGCAACAATAGCTGTGACACCCTTTATCGAACCCTTCAATACTACCAGCGCGTCTTTCTCTCCAGTTGCACGCTGAGCGGCAACCAAACGATCTTTATATTTTTTGAGATCCTTAAACTTAAGTAGATCAACCGGCTCAATATCTGCATCCAGCTCAATTTGCTCGCCCGGATCGAGAAAAATTTCTAGCCGGCGCCGAGCAGTAATTCGAAGATGATGATCACATTTAGGACATACTTCGTGATTCTCTGAGAGCGATTTTTGGTAGAGCATCGCGTCACAGCGTGGACATTTCTTCCAAACCCCTTCTGGCACCATCGTGCCTTTCTTTTTGGCGGCGGCTCCAGAGGTGGAAATTGACGGTAAAATCTTATCTATCCAGCTCAAAATGTTTTCCTGTATGTCAGTCGCGGTGTAGGCTGCTAGCTCATTTGGTCCAAGGCATCTCGAACATCGCTAATCATAGCTGTGGTCTGGCTAATTGGGAACTCAGAATTACCTTCTTGTTCGGTCAGTTTAGCTATTTCAGCGACCAAAGCACTGCCAATAATTACTCCATCGGCGAATTCAGCCATCGCAGTTGCGCTTTTTCCATCTTTTATCCCAAACCCAACCATAATTGGTAAATCGGTCATATCTCTTAAATTCTTAATATTGTCAGCAACCGACGTGTGATCAATTAAGGCGGCACCGGTGACACCCTTAAGAGAAACGTAATAGAGGTAACCGCTGGTCACTTTAACAATGCTTTGCGCTCTTTCTTTAGTAGTGGTTGGTGCAACCAAATAAATAGTGTCAATATCTGCAGCGCGCAGCAAGCCATGCAATTCTTTGGACTCAGCAGGAGGCATGTCAACGAGTAAAACACCATCAACACCGGCCTCGCTGGCACGCTCAACAAACCTTTGATAGCCCATAATCTCTATAGGGTTGAGATAACCCATCAAAACTACCGGAGTATTGGGGTTTTGTTCACGGAATCGTTTAACCAATCCTAATACATCCATCAGCGACACCCCTTGCTCCAAGGCACGCTCGGTTCCCTTCTGAATAACGGGCCCATCAGATGAGGGGTCGCTAAACGGCACACCCAGCTCAATAATATCGGCGCCGTCTTCAACCAACTGATGCATCAGCAATAAACTGGTATCGATATTCGGGTCACCGGCCACTATATAGGGGATGAGTAATTTCCGTTTAACGGCTTTGGCGTCACTTATTACTTTAGTTATATGGCGCATAATACTTACAACGTTATCCCTTCAATTTTTGCCACTGTTTCAATGTCTTTGTCGCCTCGCCCCGAGACATTAATTACTATCGTTTGCTCGGGGTCCATGCGTTTCGCTAAGTCCATTGCGTAAGCGATTGCATGACTGGTCTCGAGAGCGGGAATAATACCTTCTAATCGAGTCATTTTATGAAAAGCAGCCATCGCCTCAGTATCAGTAGCGGCGACATAATTTACCCGCTTAATGTCTTTCAACCAAGAATGCTCGGGACCAACACCAGGGTAGTCTAAACCCGCCGACACTGAATGAGTCTCCATAATTTGGCCACCCTCATCGGTCATTAAATAGGTTCGATTGCCGTGCAATATCCCAGGCTTGCCATTGCCACTTAAAGGCGCTGCATGCTGATTTGTATCTAATCCATAGCCACCTGCCTCTACTCCGTACATCGCCACATCATTATCGTGCAGGAACGGATGAAACATACCTATAGCATTTGAGCCGCCACCAACACAGGCAACAAGCGCATCTGGCAATCGACCGATTTGATCTAAACACTGAGTTTTAGTTTCTCTACCAATAATGCTCTGAAAATCTCGCACCAACTGAGGGTAAGGATGCGGACCGGCAACGGTGCCAATAATATAATAAGTGTTATCAACGTTAGTAGCCCAGTCACGCAGCGCCTCGTTCAAGGCATCTTTCAAAGTCTTTGAACCGGACTCGACAGAAATAACGTTAGCGCCCAACAGTTTCATGCGATAGACGTTGGGAGCCTGCCTAATGATGTCTTGCGCGCCCATGTATACATGACACTCCAAACCCATGCGAGCGGCGACCGTAGCACTGGCGACACCGTGCTGGCCGGCACCGGTCTCGGCGATAATTCTAGTCTTCCCCATATGCTTGGCAAGCAATGCTTGGCCGATGGTATTGTTGATTTTATGAGCACCGGTGTGATTTAAATCTTCTCGTTTAAGATAGATTTTTGCCCCACCGCAGTGAGCCGTTAATCGCTGCGCAAAATACAACGGCGACGGCCGACCAACATAATGTTTCAGGTCATAGTCATACTGGCGCCAGAATTCTTTGTCAGCTGATAGCTCTTTATACACAGCCGCCAATTCTTCCACTGCAGCAACTAATGTTTCACCGACGAAAATGCCGCCGTAAGGACCGAAATGACCTGTAGCGTCAGGGCCATCGAATTGATCTATCTCTATCTCAGCTTGAGACACTTCGTACTCCTTCAATAAATTTTTCGATTAAGGCGATGTCTTTCTTACCGGGGGACGACTCAACCCCACTGCTTACATCAACGCCAAAAGGGCCTACGCGGATGACCGCCTCTTGCACGTTGTCAGGATTTAAACCGCCGGCTAGAACCAGTTTAATCTCCTTGCTTTGCGCAGCCTTGATGGCTACATCCCAGTCGAATAGCTTACCAGTTCCACCTGGCGCATCTTTCTCATAGGCATCCAACAGTATTAATTCTGACCCACCGTGCAGTGCTATAGATTTCTGTAAATCGAGATCTTTGCCAACACGAAAAGCTTTCATCGTGGGAAGGCCAAAAGACTGACAATAAGTTGGCGTCTCCTCACCGTGAAATTGTAATAAATCGATCATGCCTGTAGCAATAACCTGATTAACCTCTTCCACAGTAGGATCGACAAACAAGGCCACAACAGCAACCTGCTTCGGCAGGTCTCTAACAATACCTTCAATCTGATTTACAGATATAGCTCGTGAGCTAGGCGGATAAAATACCAGCCCAATGGCATCCGCACCCAACTCACAGGCCGCTAAAGCGTCGCTGTGCTGAGTGATCCCACATATTTTAATCCAAGTTTTAGACAAGGTGAGTTACAAACCAAGTATCGGTATACTTATCGGGATAAGTATCGGTATGAGCGCTGCGTTGGCATAAGGTTAATGACATTATGAGTTTACCAAATTAGAGTGAGTTAGCCTAATTATGTGATGCTAAAACCGGAGGTTTTACAAATCTCGCAGGACTTAATATATTCTCAGGGTAACCAACCTCAACAAGGTATAGACCCTGCGGGGG
>JBLHVT010000024.1:0-33785 GCA_047628735.1 Glaciecola sp. | reverse complement strand
TCGCATTTGTCTTACGTAGGTCGCGTAGTAATCCTGCACAGTATCGATAAACATAAAATCTCGCTCGCGAATTCCCCTTACTCTCTCCAGTAACGGATCCGATTCTGCTGGCAAGCTGACTACCTCTAAATTGCCATTTCTATCTTTTGCTAAATACTCTCCAAATACATCTGGTGAGAATCTCTGCGCGAATAGCATTTCAGATACAGTGCGAATTTCAGTTATTTCATTATCTGTTAAATTTCGTTTACGGTATTTAAGCAGGTCGTTGGCTATTGTGTTGTAAACAACTTGAAACGGATCATTCTTTTGCCGTTCACTGGCCTCGTAACTAAACTGGCTGACCGATTCTTCATATTCTTTGGTATACCATCTACGCCCCGTAGAGTCGGTTACTTCAATTCGCACAGCCATCTGTTCGCCGTTGGAACTAAGTATTGTTCCATTGAGGTAAACATCCATCGGGCTTTCTTGGTTTGGCATGACTCGGACAATGCCCCAGTTTCCAGAGCGCTGAATAGTTTCAGACAGTAAAAAAGGCGCATAGCGAGATTCAGCCACACGAATTTCATGATTAGTTACCTCTTCTTCGCTCTTTTTAATCTCATCCAGACCTGGGTCAAATATCGCCACGCCAACATCCAGCAGCAAGTACTCGGGAGTGTCTTGAGAGCCCTGAACAACTGGCGTATAGCTTGTCGATTTAACGGTATGTGTCGCACAGGAAACTATAAAAAGGCTCGCGACTAAGAGACCGAGTGTGCTTTTAAGCTGCGTTGTCATTATTGCTCACCTATACCCGTATATTTTCTATATTCATCCCATATTGCTTCTCGCAGTTCTGGGTCTGTTTCGCTCATTGCTAGCTCTCTAATCTGCCTCGCAACAACATCATCGTCTCTGCCACTTGGAATATCATCTGGCGCTGGAAACGTCTCTGGTGGGGCTTGATTTGGACTAGGCCTCCCAGTCGTCACCACCGAAGTTGGCGGCGCACCTTCGGCGGGAAGTGTCTGAGGCTGGCCTTGAGAACCGCCTGAAGCAGCTCCTCCTGATGCACCACCTGGCGCTGAACTGCCAGCAGCGTTGCTCTCACTCTGAGCCCGCTCACGCTCACTCAGAATATAGCCATCGAATGTTTCGTAACCGTCTCTAAGTCTATCGTCGAGAACTTGAATTCTTTCCGCATTAGTTAGAGCGCCGTTAGCCCCTGATCCTCTTTTCCCACCGGAAGAGCTTCCAGGCAGAGTATCTAGGCTATAATCCCCACCTGCGGCACCATTCGCGCCCGAATTGCCCGCAGAATTGCCACTATTATCACTACCTTGTCCGCCACTTAAGTCACCTGTTGAGCTATCGCGACCTTGCTCTGAACCTTGCTGCCCAGCGGGAAAACGAGACCCACCACCAGCACCCTGGCCAGAATTCGGGCTCGTCCCTGAGCCTGCTTGTTCAGCTGCGGCTTGACCCTGAGATCCTTGGCCATCGCTTGAACCTTCAGGACCCTCAGGGAAGGAAACAGTACGCTGTTGACCGCCTGAACCAGAGCTAGAGCCAGAACTAGAAGAATCCGCCTGTCCCGCGCCAGCCGTGTTCGCCTGACCCTGACCGGAAGAGGGATTGCCTGAATCCTGATTCGATTGGGATGCATCAGCTTGGCCTTGACCCGGGCTTTGCGAACCCGGGCTTGAAGAACCAGCTTGCGCTTGTCCCGGGCTTTGCGAGCTGGGGCTTGAAGAACCAGTTTGCCCTGGAGATTGGCTTTGACTCTGGGATTGGCTTTGGCTCTGACCGCTTGATTGAGATGGCGGACTCGCACCGCTAGGACTTGCAGATGAACTAGAGCTAGGGCTAGGCGGCATGGGCATGGAAGAGGAGCTGCTGGGGCTCTGACTCGACTGACAACCAACAATTGCGAGGCTTAAGCCTATGACCAAGGCCAGACGTGGAAGTTCATTGATTACCTTTTGCATAATTTGTTTCGCCAAATCGACGTTAACAAGAGTGCGACTTTGTTAACGTTTTAAGATTTTAATGAGTTTAAGCGCCTTTGGCAGTTATTGAAGTAGCTATCTTAGGGCCTATTTTAGTCCCTGTTCTAGCACCCACTTAAATACCGACTTTTAACAGTAAGAAGCACCCATCAATAAAAAAAAGCACCTTTAAGTCAATTCTGGGGACCACTGACAAATCAAAGCCAGTGTCACGTATTACAGTATTACAGTATTTCAACTCTGCTGAACGCAGTGTTAACAGAATAGAAAAATTCAATTGATGCTAACCGTTCTATCAGTACATTAGTACCAATACCGGTAACGAAATTGACTGCCAATAGAGCGTATAGCTGCACCATCTTTGAGCGCGGGCCTGAATACTGAATTTCTAACTTGGCGCTGCAGTCTGCCCAAGATCATGGAGTTTTCCTCAGTTTCACCGCTAACAATCTCTAAGTTTCGAACAACGCCATTTTCGGTTACATCAAAACGTAAATCTACAAACCCAGCTTTAAGATCCTGAGTCCCTTTTTCATCCCCGGAGGCAAAAACCAAACTAGTAGGGGCATTGAGAAAAGTGGGCAAAGGTATTACGTGACCAAAGAACTCATTCAAAAGTTCCTCAGAGTCTTCCAACTCACTGATAATCTGCCAAGCATTGGCGTACATTTGTGCAGCCGCTTTGCGCCGATCAAACAGTAGATACCAGTCACCTAAGTTAGCATTCGCTTCGGCCAAAGGCATCGATATTCCAGCGTCTACCTGTCGTTGAGTAACAATATTTAAAAGTGCTTCTTCACCTGCTTGAAAGCCTCGAGTCACGCGGTGCTCTGAACTTATTAGCTTTCTGCGCAGCGCATCTTGGTTAAGGCGGAATTCCGTTGTGGTCATTTCATTTATTAATTCTGGGTGGCGACTCAGCAGATAAGCGGCATTTGCAATACTTTTTTGATAGCCGACATAGCGCTCATCAGAACGGCCAAAGTGCACATCAACCATTTTTGCAGCAGCATCAAATAGAAGCTGAGCGGAACTAAGCCTCGAGCCTAAGCTGTCCCCAAAACCAATATTAAAAGCCCGCAGATTCCAGTTCGCCAAGCGACCGAGCATAGGGATGATACGCGGGTCAGTGTTGCCATAAGTTTTCTGTTGGATATAAAACATATAGTTGTAATAAAGATCTGCTTGCTCCCAATCAGCCATTACTAGATAACTTTCGATCTTCTGCTCTAAAGCAGGGATCTGATCCATTGTATGCAGCCCTTTGTTGATTCGGCTTATATGCACGGCCCTATCAAACGTCTCAATAGCGGTTAAATGATCGCCTTGACGTTGCTGCAGTTCTCCTAAGGTCGCCAGGTCTTCGATTAAACCACTGTCCCAAACTCCGCCTTCTAACTCTATTGCTTGTATTGACTTGCTATACTCGCGAATACTGTCCATTCGCCTTATGAACTGCGGGTCGTCTTCTGAAATGTCTTGCGCCGTTGTTATTGGCCATTCGACTTGATCATTGAAGACGGTATCAATTTCAACTGGCTTATCTATAAAATATAGCTTGGACCGCCTCTCCCTGTTTTCGGATTTGGTGTCGTCTACGATCTCATCTAGTTCTTGCCCAAATACAGTGCCATAAAAGACAGCAGCTAATAGGCAGCTCATAGATAAAAATCGGTTTTTACACTTTATAATCATGGCTACGCCTAAGACGTTGTGAGGCTCCCAAAGACAATTCATATTGCCTTGCAGGAATTACGTTGATAAAAAAAACATTAGTTCACTCGTAAATACCATGATTTAACATAGCGACATTAGGTTATAACACCGCTGAATTTCACCTGTAAACCTGCCTCAGCTGATTTTGTCCTCATAGTTTAAACTTAAATGCCCTGCTGGTTGCTTCGCCCCAGACAAATATTTCCGAACTCGTCGATGACACCGCACCAGCCTTCACTAAGATAAGTAGTCGCAGAATACTCCTTAACTATGCAGGGCCCATGTAGCTGCTGGCCTGCAGACAAATCTGTTCGCTCATAGCATAATACGTAATCTTCATAGCCATAGACCTTTACATTGGAAGAAACATTACAACGTTTAGACGCCTCGAGCTTTGGCAGGTCAAATTCCTCTCCTGTAACTTTTGGCATGATTTGAATATTCACAATTTCAGTATTGGCATCGAGGTCATACCCGTAGCGCTGTTGGTGCAAGGATGAAAATCCTGCGAAGGTTTGCTTTAAGCCTTGCCAGGCGACACTGAGGGTAAACGACTGCCCAACATATCGAATATCAGCTCGTCGCTCGATGCACATGCCATCTAACTCCGCTTCGGTTACTCCCTCTGAACGCAGCTCATCTATTGCTCTACTCTCTAATTCACAATAAGCTTTCTCGATAAACGACAAGTCTGCTTTGCGCTCTATAATATTAATCGTTTTCGAAAATTGTCTGCCTTTTTTTGCAACCACCATACCCAGTGCTGAGAGCACACCGCCGTGAATTGGGACAATGGCTTTATCCATCAACATGGATTGTGCAAGCTCGCACACATGCAAACCCCCGGCGCCGCCAAAACAAACAAGTTGAAAATCTCTAGGATCATGCCCGCGATTTACAGAAATTAAACGCAAAGCTCTGGCCATGTGCTGATTTGCAATGCGAATAATTCCAAGAGCAGTTTCTTCAACAGACATGGTCAAAGCCGTGGCCAATGTATCTATCGCCGCTCTAGCAAACTCAACGTTTAGGGTGAGATTGCCAGCAAGCTTGGCTTCAGACACCAGCCGCCCTAAAACTAAATTTGCATCGGTGACTGTAGGCAAAAGTCCGCCTTTTTCATAGCAAGCCGGGCCTGGCTCAGCGCCCGCTGATTTTGGTCCAACTTGAAGAATTCCACCTCTGTCAACATAGGCAATGGAGCCGCCACCTGCGCCAATAGTATGCATATCCACCATAGGCACGCCGACCGGATAGGGGCCAATATAACCTTCATTCGTTGTTGCTATCCGACCCTCGATCAAAGCTACATCCGTCGATGTCCCGCCCATATCAAAGCTAATGAAGTTCTTTTCGCCTATTTGCTCGCCTATATATTTAATCGCGTTTAGGCCGCCGGCGGGACCTGACAATAGCAAATTGACGGCGGATTTCGCGGCTGCGTCAGCCGATAGTGTTTCTCCACTGGACTGCATAATCTGAATAGGTGTTTGCACCGCTGATTTCAACCTGCCAACGTATCCTGATACCACTGGACCCAGTGCAGAATTTAACCAAGTGGCAATTCCGCGCTCGTATTCTTTATAAACCGGAAGGACTTGTGAGGAGCGTGAAATAAAAAGGCTAGGGTTTGAAATCGTGATTGCTTCCGCAATTCTTTTTTCGAAACTCTCATCAAGAAAGGAAAACAACAAATTGATGGCGACAGCATCAGGTTTTAACTCCTCGAGAGACCTAATTAGCTGCTCTATATCTGATTCAGTGAGATCTTCCAGAGTAGAGCCGTCGGCGGCGATCCTACCTCCGGTTTCTAAACATAGCTGGGAGGGCACGGGCTCAGGCTGCGGCGAGAATTCGAGGGCATAAAGGCTTGGTCGAGTTTGTCGACCCAAACTAAGCACGTCTTTAAAACCTCTGTTGCTTATATATGCTGTTCGAGCGAATTTGCCCTCTAAAGCCGCGTTAGTCGCTACCGTGCTGCCATGGACAATGACTAAGGCTGCCCGCGCTTGGTCCTCACCAAACCCTAATGACTCCATTCCCTGAAGAATTGCCTGTTCCGGCGCGTGGGGAGTTGATAAGGCCTTATGTATTGTGATTCGCACCTTGGGCGCCAATTCCACCAAGACAAAATCGGTGAATGTTCCTCCCGCATCAATTCCTAAAACAATTCTATTGGACAACGGCGTCTCGCTGATATTCTGGCTGGCTCACGAATCTGGTAGTGTACCCTTTCAGCGTAGAGTCACCTAGTTAGAGCCCAACAGAAATACCCAACACCGGAGATTGGTTTGCCAGAATTACCTGAAGTTGAAACTACAAGACGCGGAATCGAGCCGCACATAAATAACCAAACAATAAAAAAAATTGTCGTTCGGCAACCAAAACTACGTTGGCCTATCCCCATTTGTCTATCTAAAGATCTTCCTGGGCACAGTATTTATAAGGTTATAAGGCGAGGTAAATACTTACTTTTAAGATCCGATCCGGGCACGGTGATAATCCATTTGGGCATGTCCGGAAGCTTACGTGTTCTCAAAATCCCAACTCCGGCAGGTAAACATGATCATGTTGATTTTGAGCTGAGCAATGGCGATATTCTGCGCTACACAGACCCGCGCAGGTTCGGTTGCATCTTATGGGAAGTAAACGACCCGCTGCAGCATCCATTACTTTCCAAGTTAGGCCCCGAACCACTGCTAGAAGAATTTGATTGTGCTTACCTGCACAGCATAAGTAGGAAACGAAAGGTCCCAATTAAAACCTTTATTATGGACAGTCATGTCGTGGTTGGAGTCGGCAACATCTATGCCAACGAAGCACTTTTTATGGCCGGTATTAGCCCCAAACGTGCTGCAGGTGGAATCACAAAAGCGCGCTATGAAAAGTTAGTCTTGGCAATAAGGGAAGTACTAGCGAAAGCAATTCAAGTAGGAGGCACAACGTTAAAGGACTTTACCGACAGTAACGGCGACCCAGGCTACTTCAAACAATCTCTACAAGTTTATGGGCGAGGTGGACTTCCCTGCAATAACTGCAAAAAAGACTTAACCGAAATTAGGATAGGGCAGAGAACAACTGTTTATTGCAGGGCCTGCCAAAAATAATTATATCTGGCAGAACTTAGAGCTCTTTCATCGCCTTCACAACCGATGGGTGAACAAACTTAGAAATATCACCATTGTAAGAGCCTATTTCCCGCACTAAGGTAGAAGAGATATAAGACAAATGCTCAGCTGGCGCCAGAAATACGGTTTCTATATCTGGTTCCAACACTCGGTTCATACCAACCAATTGAAATTCATACTCAAAATCAGCGACTGTGCGCAATCCACGCAGGATTATTTTGGCACCACATTTTTTTACGTATTCGGTAAGTAGTGTGTCAAATGAGGTCACTTCAACATTTTCTATATGCGCCAGTACTTCGTTTGCTAATTCCACTCGCTTGATCGTCGACATCGTATTAGATTTTTGTCGATTAGAGTGAACAACCGCTACGATAATGTGATCAAAAAGCCCTGCCGCACGCTCGATTAAGTCGGTATGGCCGTTAGTAATGGGATTAAATGTGCCTGGGTAAACTGCTGTTTTCATATTACGGTAACCTTACCTTTCTCGGCATTCTAGCCAATTGCCCGCCTCGTCACAATCAGGCAATTAAATGATCCGTTATACGTTTTTCAAGCCAGTTCTCTTTATTGCCAGAAATGAAGCCAACATGACCGCCCTTGCTGGTTAACTCCATTTGTACACTCGTTGATAAACTTGACGCACTTGGTAGCGCTGATGCTGGAATAAGCGGGTCATTTTTGCTTTGAACAAGCAATGTATCAGTATCTATGTGCTCTAAAAACTGTGCTGAGCTACATTTTTTGTAGTAGTCATCAGCATTTTCGAAACCATGAAGTGGTGCAGTTACAAGATCGTCAAACTCCATAAGTGATTTAATACGGCCTAAATTGCCGAGACTGGCCAATGTGTCATATTGCTCTTGTAATCCTCTTTTTTGAAAATCTTCCATTTTGCCAATAACATCGTTCCTTAAGCGATTAACGAAATAACTGCCATAGAGCCGGCTTGGCCCTCGAAGCATTGCCTTCGAGCATTCATCTAATTGAAAAGGAGTCGAAACTGCCACCGCTTTGGTAATTCGGTCATCTCGCTTTTTTTCGCCAAGCCATTTTAAGAGGACGTTTGCACCTAATGAATAACCCACAAACATAAATTTCTCTTCTGGATAAGCAGCGCTTAGGCTTGTAAATACTTCGTCTAAATCCTCAGATACACCTGAATGATAGGCCCGAGCTAAGTTGTTTATCTCGCCGCTACAGCCGCGGAAATTTATAGCTACGCTGCGCTTACCGTGGCTTGCTAAACGTTTCTGAAGTGCAACCACATAAGGGGAGCCAGAACATCCACACAGACCATGTATTATTACTGTTATTCCAGAACCTATCTCCGCCGACAGATTACTTGCTGAAATATTTTCACACCAATCGATATCAATAAAGTCTCCATCATACAAATCAAGACGCTCACGGCGATGGTAAACCTCATCAAAAGTGGTAAATTTCCGCCAAAGAGTTTGTGTGTGACCTCCTGGAAGCCACCAGGCTGGCTTGAAAGTGCCATTTGTCATATTTAAATATCTAGGTCTTTATTGAATAAGCTAAAGAATACCTGGCCGGCTTTTTTTTCTTTAAGTCTTCGCCAGCCTCGCGGGAAAATAATCTTGTTAGGGTCAATGCTGGTCTCGATATAGATCTTACACGCCTCATTTAATAGGCTGCTACTATCCAGATGCTGACAAGTACTGGCCATGATGGTTGACGAAAATGGTGGATCTAGAAATACCACATCATATTTTGTAATTGGTAATTTTTGATTATCTATCCACTTAAGCGCATCACTACAAATCACCTGCCCTTTGCTAAGATGGAGACGATTGAGGTTTTCTTGAATTGATTTTGCAGCAATTTGGTTTTCTTCGACAAAAGTAACAAAGCTCGCACCCCTCGATAAGGATTCGATCCCAAGAGCACCGCTTCCTGAAAATAAATCTAAACAGCTATTGCCAGCTAAATCCATTTGTATCCAGTTAAACAAGGTTTCCCGTACCCTATCTGATGTAGGCCTAAGACCTATAATAGTCGGGAACTCTATTTTTCGACTTCTTAAATCACCGCCGATGATTCGAACACTGTTTTTTTGTGTTTTCATTTTAATCAATTCACTACCTTTTTGATGCCTCTATCCTACCATTTCTTTGACTCTGAGCTTTAATATTCTGATCAACTCTTGTTCTCGAATTTGGCGCAGCGTCAGCGGTTTTTTCGGTGCAATTTCCCGAGTGCTATTAGGCTGGGAGTTTGTGGTAAGATAGACCTACAAATTCTTCTAATTATTATGACCCTTTTATGTTTGGTTTCGGCAAAAAAGACAAACCCGCCTCGCCGCCAGCGGCCGATAAGAAAGCTTCTGGCGAAGCTGCAAAAATTGAAGCCGGCTTCCTTTCTCGCCTTCAAAGCGGCCTAAGCCGAACTCGCGGTAGATTAACTGAGGGGATATCTAGTTTAGTGCTAGGTGAAAAAGTCATCGATGCCAGTCTTTTGGAAGACATCGAGACACAGCTGCTTGTCGCAGACGTAGGGATAGAGGCTACCGATCAGGTGATTGGTAATTTGAAAAAAAGCCTCAGTCGCTCCCAGCTAGCCGAACCGGAGCAGTTTCTTAAAAGCTTGAAAAATGAATTACTGAATATACTCAAACCCTGCGATGTCCCTCTAGTCTCGCTTAGCGATAATAAACCCTTTGTCATCCTCATGGTTGGGGTCAATGGTGTTGGAAAAACCACAACTATAGGCAAGCTCGCAAAGAAATTTCAGGCTGATGGGCAATCTGTAATGCTTGCGGCAGGTGATACTTTCCGAGCGGCTGCGGTTGAGCAGCTTGAAGTTTGGGGAGAGCGCAATAACGTGCCAGTCGTTGCACAAGCCAGTGGAGCTGACAGCGCTTCAGTCATTTTTGATGCCTATCAGTCAGCGAAAGCTAGACAGACTGACATACTTATTGCCGACACAGCCGGTCGCTTGCACACTAAAGAAAACCTGATGAACGAGTTAGAGAAAATAGTCCGAGTTCTGAAAAAGCAGGACCCATCTCTGCCCCATGAGACCTTACTCGTATTGGACGCAACCACGGGTCAAAATGCGCTTAATCAGGCAGAAAGCTTTAATAAAACAGCCAAACTTTCAGGCATTGTCTTGACTAAACTTGATGGCACAGCCAAAGGTGGTGTTGTATTTGCCTTGGCCAAGAAGCTAGGCATACCCATTAGGTTTATCGGCGTTGGGGAACAAGTGGACGACTTAAGACCCTTTTCAGCAACAGCCTTCATTGATGCACTGTTCAGTGAATGATTAAATTTGAAAGAGTCTTTAAGCGCTATCCGGGAGGCTTTGAGGCATTGTCAGATGTCAGCTTCAGTGTTGAGAAGGGCGAACTTGCCTTTATCACTGGTCACTCTGGTGCTGGCAAGAGTACGCTCTTAAAATTGATACTAGCGCTAGAATCGGCTAGTAGCGGCAACATTTCGGTCGCCGATTTAAGCTTAAAAAATATCTCTCGCCGGCAGATTCCCAAACTCCGACAACGAATTGGCACTGTTTTTCAAGATCATCAACTGTTAGCGCTTAGAACCGTTGCTGACAATGTGGCATTGCCTCTGAAAATAGGTAATTTCCCTAAATTTGAAGCTGACCGTCGTGTCCGGGCTGCTCTAGACAAAGTTGGTTTATTAAGTAAAGCCTCCTATTTTCCGCCAATGCTTTCGAGCGGCGAACAACAACGAGTTGGAATTGCTCGTGCGGTAGTAAATCGCCCAAGCATAATTCTCGCCGATGAACCTACTGGAAACTTGGACCCCGCTCTGTCAGCGGAAATTATGCAGGTATTTCAGCAGTTTCAAAAAGTCGGCGTTGCTTTGCTTATTGCCAGTCATGACATTAGTTTGGTAAATGCGATGGGCTGCCGAACCCTGGTTCTAGAAGACGGCAGGTTACTGCAGTGATCTCAACATTCTCCGTGCCGTCTAACCGACTACAACAGCATGTTGTTGACTTAAAACAAGCAGGACGGGGAATGTTGGCTCGACCGGTTGCGACCCTGGCAACTTTGTTGACTATAGCGACTACCTTGCTAGTACCCATCTTACTATTAGTTATTAGCTCTAGTTTTACGCAAACTCTAGATCAGTATTCCAATAGTCCCCGACTGACCGCCTATCTCGTAGAGTCGAGCAACGAAGACATGATCTCTAATTTGAGTGAACGCTTACTTTTAAGAGAGGATATTGGCGTAATAGAAGTCGTCCCGAGGGCGACGGCCTTTACAGAATTCGCTGCCGTTAGCGGTTTCGGTGGCTTACTCGGGGAATTGGAAATCAACCCGCTACCTGATGCCTTGATTATTTCGGCCCTGCAATTAGACCCTACAAAGCTTGAAAGCCTAGCTAGAGACCTAGCTGCGTTCCCGGAGATTGATATAGTCCAATTAGATGTAGAGTGGATCAAACGCCTGCAGGGGTTCACGCAGCTCATGAGAAATTTCGGACTGTTAATTGGCCTAGCGGCACTTACAGGGTTCTTCTTGGTAATAGCGAATACAACAAAGCTTATCGTCCAACAATCCAAAGATGAAATTAGAGTCTTAAAACTTATCGGCGCCCCTGACGCCTTTATCTTACGTCCTCTGCTTTACAGTGGCTTACTCTATGGGTTTTGCGCGGCGGTTATGGCGCTTATCCTCGAATTAGCGATGATCGTCACATTTACAAGCTTAATTAACGAGTTCTTAGTGCAATACAATACCTCGATGCCAACTGAAATAGACTTTAACTTAGGTCTTGTAGGGGCTGTGTT
Organism: Glaciecola sp.; assembly: GCA_047628735.1. Classification (GTDB taxonomy): domain Bacteria; phylum Pseudomonadota; class Gammaproteobacteria; order Pseudomonadales; family Pseudohongiellaceae; genus UBA9145. The sequence goes on along the minus strand of JBLHVT010000024.1, from coordinate 22,153 downwards.
TATGCTTTTGGCAAGCAGCTCCCTTGGGTTGCTAGCAGCCGGCGCTTCGGCTTACCGAGAAGTTCTCAAGCTAGAGCCCTAAAATTAGCTCAAAAAAACGATCTGGTTAATACTCCTAGAGATAAAACCACCCTTGTTTTTTTAAAAATCGTCACAATAAATGGTCTAAATGAAAGAATTAAACGTTGTTTTTAATGCCCCGTAATCATTCAATGACTGAATTGAATTTTGCACCCACGGCAGCTAGCTATATGCCTCTAGATGGCTAAATGAAGAGGTAAATGCTATAGTGGGGTCTTAAAGTTAATCGACCAGTGTTTAAAAAACATGCTCTTTGAAACATATTTTTAAACACGCTGTCACAACAGTTGGTAAACAGATAAATTGACTATGAATACTCTAAAGAACTTACAGGTTATTGGCCCCACAACTCCGGGCCGCGATCTCAATGCCTATATTGCCTCAGTGAACAGCATCGCTGTGCTCACCCCTGAATTGGAAAGGGAGTTAGCGAATCAGTATTATTACGAAGACGATGTCGACGCGGCTCGCCAGCTGGTTATGGCGCATCTGCGCTTTGTCGTACACATGGCGAAAACTTTTTCTGGCTACGGCTTGTCACAGGCCGATTTAATACAGGAAGGTAACGTGGGCTTGATGAAGGCCGTAAAACGCTTCAACCCCGAGTTCGGCGTTAGATTGGTATCTTTTGCTGTGCACTGGATCAAAGCTGAGATGCATGAGTTCATCTTACGCAACTGGCGCATAGTCAAAGTCGCGACAACTAAGTCCCAGAGAAAATTGTTTTTCAATCTACGTAGCTCCAAGAAGCGCCTTGGCTGGCTCAACAACGTTGAGGCTCAAGCTGTTGCTGATGATCTGGGTGTAGATGCAAAGGTTGTGAGGCAGATGGAAGGCCGAATGAGCGGTTATGATACCTCCTTCGATGCCGAGCCTGAAAGTAATGATGATGCTGTCTACAGAGCACCTGCTTACTACTTAGAGGATCAAAGCTCAGACCTTGCAACAGATGTTGAAGATGATCAGTGGGGAGAAATAACCAGTCAGAGTCTGCATAGCGCCATGTCTGGTCTTGACGAGCGCAGCAAAGATATTTTGCAAAGCCGCTGGTTAACTGATGACAAAGCCACTCTTCATGAATTGGCGGCTCGCTATAGTGTATCGGCTGAGCGTATTAGACAGCTTGAGAAAAATGCCATGAATAAAATCAAAACACAGATGCAAGCTTAAGCTTTAGTTACTGAAAAGCCGCGAGTTTCTCGCGGCTTTTTTTTGCCAGAACCTTTGCCAAAACTTTATCACAAAGGTTTGCCACAGACCCATTCCAATATTCTCTTGCTTGGTAGCGCAAGCAGCTTCAAAATGCCTGACCTATGACTAATATTTTTATACTTGCTGCTGGAATCAACGGATTCCTTTCTGTCGCACTGGGTGCCTTCGCCGCGCATGCCTTAAAAAACATTATTGAAGCCGATCTCCTAACGACATTTCAAACTGGTGTTCAATATCACATAACTCACAGCCTAGCGCTGTTTGGTATAGCCATTCTTACTTTGCATGCCCCCAATAATATGGCGCTCAAAATTAGCGGCATTATGTTCATTGCTGGCATCCTGTTTTTTTCTGGCAGCCTTTATATTCTCAGCATTTCCGGCATCCGCTGGCTAGGTGCAATCACTCCCATCGGTGGCGTCTGCTTTCTTGTCGCTTGGGGTTGCTTATGTTGGTTTGCCCTGAGTACCCGACTGGCCATTTAATGGGTGCTAGGTTTATCGTGAAAATAAGAAATGCCGTGAATGCTGATTTAACTGGAGTATTTTAAATTGCCGAGTTATTCAACTATTGAGGGGTCCAATTGTCGAACTGCCAAGGTTTTAACCGTTGGCTCAGCGTGATCGACGGTAAATTTTTTCAGCACAATCAATACACAATTAGCTTCTATAACTGACTAATGGCAACTCAACTCCGTGACCGATACCGAACACCCAGACCGTAACCGCCCTCTGAAAAGCTTTGTCATCAGAGCCAGCAGACTCACAGTTGCCCAGCAGAATGCACTGGATACCCTATGGGATGATTATGTTGTTCCTTTCGATAATCAGCTGTTGGATTTAAACGAACTCTTTCCAAATCAAAACCCGCTCACTGTGGAAATCGGTTTTGGAATGGGTGACTCGCTACTCGAGATGGCTATTGCGCAGCCGAACATTAATTTTTTGGGTGTGGAGGTTCATCGACCAGGCGTTGGAAAGCTTCTTCATGGTATCCAAGAGAAGGCCGTAAAGAATCTCAAAATAGTGAGCCATGACGCTGTTGAAGTACTAGAGAACGGCTTAACCTGCGAATCAATAGACAAATTACTAATCTATTTTCCCGATCCTTGGCACAAAAAACGCCACAATAAACGCAGGCTAGTGCAGAGCGACTTTGTTCAACTAGCACGTTCGCGCCTAAAAATAGAAGCTGAAATTCACTTAGCCACGGACTGGGAGCATTACGCTGAACATATGATGGAAGTCATGAGTGGTGCGCAGGGATTTGAAAACTGCATGGGTTTGCAGGGCTTTTGGGATGCACCGGTAAGACCTGAAACAAAGTTTGAGATGCGTGGACTAAAGTTAGGCCACGGTGTGTGGGACCTACTATTTAAACGTGTAGACTAGAACCAATAGCGGTGCTCATGGGCTTTGAGCCACTCCACATACTCTTTGTGATTTGGGCAAATTGATTCGACTAAATTCCAGAACCTGCTCGAATGATCCATATGCACTAAATGGCAAACTTCATGTGTAATCATGTAATCAATAATGCTATAGGGAGCCAGCATTATCATCCAATTATATTGGATGATACCGGTGGAGGTGCAGTGCCCCCATTTTGTTTTAGTCTTGCGAAGCTTAATTTGAGTGATTTTGTGATCTACCCCTAAATGTTTCGCCAGTCCCTTAGCGCGAGGGATCAAATATTCACTGGCTTTCTCTGTTAAAAAATCCTCAACCTGTTGTTTTGCCTTTTCAGTATTAAGTTTATGTCCCTGAATGACAAATTTGTCGCCGGTGATCAGAACTCGCCTTTTTCGCCCCTCTTTAAAAGTGATTGTCAGCTCTCTAGCCCGATAGAAAATTTTCCCCCCGTCCTCTATTCGAAGTAATTCTTTATCTCGCAGAGACTCTTCATAGAGCCTATTTTCGATCCATTCCCTGTTGTCCTCAACAAATTTGGTAACTTCACGCTTGCCAGCGCCATAAGGACAACGGACAACCACTTTTTCATGAGAAATGTAGATTCCCAAAGTCTTGCGCTTGGTACGTTGAATTTCACACGCAAAGGGCGCGCCGAGCTCACCCCCAGAAATGTTATGGCCTGTACTGATATTAAGAGGAACTATTTTAGACATATGCCGGCCGCTTCAAGGTTTCCTTGCAATAATATTTGCCACTGCTCGCGTCGGTATAGACAATTCACCTTCAAAGTAGTGCAAAATTTCCCAACCTTTAAAGGCATTTTTCAGCTCATTTGGGTGCAAAAGATAGTCTGGATTATTGGGACGACCGAACTTTCGGTTGTCGTTGGTAAATGTTTCATAGTAAATCAGCCCACCTGGGATAATCATATCCCTTATCGATTTAAGACCAGGACGATGTAAATAGTTAAATACAAGGCAGGCATCGATTTTCATTTGCGCAAGTGGATCTGATTCTGCATTTTCCAAATCAATCCGCCAAGTGCACCCGGGCAGTTTTTCCTGCTCTAGCCGTCTCGAGATGGCACCCAACTTTTCTTCGTCAGAATCAGCGAAAGTAACCGGAATACCGAGCTTAGCCAATGCCAGCCCATTTCGGCCCCACCCACAGGCTAAATCCAGGACGCCATAGCGTGTTGAAAGCTGTTTTAGTAAGTCTAGGTTTTCGACCAATACGCGAGCAGCATGAATCATTGAATGTACCAAGAATTAACGGATAATGAATAGTCTACACAGGCAATCCGTGGATACTACTAATTTAGGCTCGGACTTCATCAAATGACTAATTCCAATTTCACCAAAGACCGCATTTTTGCAGAACAGATGGTACCCGGAGACTTCGCTTTTGATGATAAAGTGGCGGGTGTTTTTGAAGATATGATAAATCGCTCTGTTCCAGGCTATAGCACCATTATCAATATGATTGGCGTCCTTGCCCAGCGCTATTGCCAAGCTGACTCGAAACTCTTTGATTTGGGCTGCAGCCTCGGCGGGGCTACCTTCGCTATGGCATCCAGACTCGACAGGGCAAATTGCTCCGTTGAAGCCATAGACAATTCAAACGCAATGATTTCACGATTGCACGAGCGAGTAGCATCAGATCCCGCCATGGACTCCATTATCAATTGCCACTGTGATGACATATTGGGTTTTCCAATCGAAAATGCGTCCGTTGTCGTGCTTAACTTTACTCTTCAATTTGTCCCCATGACCGACCGCGCCGTGTTGTTGAAAAAAATCTTCGCAGGCATGAGGCCGGGGGGGATTCTAATCATTTCAGAAAAAATCGTTTTCCCTGATGAAACACTCAATCAGCTTTTCATTGAGATGTACCATTCTTTCAAGGAAAGTATGGGTTACAGCAAATTAGAGATAAGTCAGAAGCGAGAGGCGCTGGAAAACGTGTTAATACCTGAAAGTCTCGATTCTCATCGGGCACGCCTTAACGACATTGGTTTCCACTCCTTTGATGCCTGGTTCCAGTGCTTCAACTTTGCCTCAATGGTAGCCTTTAAATAATTCTATGAAAGACTTACAAACTCTAGCCAAGAATATTTCCAATAGCCCATTAGCTTCTCTGTTACCTTTTCTTGAAGAGAGCTTTATCGCTAAACTGAACCATGGCGACCTAAAACAGTGGCTTCAATTAATAGAAGCTGCCCCGAAATTGAACCCTAGCTCGATCGAGCTGGGAGAGGTAATAAAAATTGGTGCCAGTACAGATGCCACAAGCGACGATCTAGCCAACTTAAAATCCACCCTAACTGAATTTATTCCTTGGCGAAAAGGGCCTTTCAATCTATTCGGTATCGAGTTGGACACTGAGTGGCAATCCAATCTTAAATGGGCGCGATTGCAGAGTAAAATAGCACCGCTAAGCGGCCGCCAAGTTCTAGATGTTGGCAGCGGGAATGGTTATTACAGCTTGCGAATGATCGAAGCTGGAGCCGAGCAAGTAATAGGCATAGACCCTCACCTGGCGTATGTGATCCAGTTCTGGCTGCTTAAGAAGTACATTCCTCATATAGATGCCTATGTACTACCGCTCACCTTGGAGCAAATCCCAAGTTCGCTGCCTCACTTCGATACGGTTTTTTCAATGGGCGTGATTTATCACAGGCGCTCCCCGATAGATCATCTAATGCAGCTAAAGTCTTGCCTTCGCCGCGGCGGGCAACTTGTCATTGAATCCATAATTGTCGATGGTGAAGAAGGTTACAGTCTGACCCCGGGTAAACGCTACGCCCGCATGACAAACGTATGGTTTTTGCCCAGTATTCCTACTTTAATCAATTGGCTTAACAGGTGTGGATACATTGACATCCGGCTGATTGACGAAAGCGCTACAAGCTGGAATGAACAACGTAAAACCCAGTGGATGCCTTTCGACTCACTAGATGATGCGCTGTTGTCAGACGATCCTTCAAAAACGATTGAGGGATACCCTGCACCTCAGCGCGCTGTGATTACAGCCATAAAGCCATGAATACGCAGTGACACACCGCTAAAGACTGCTACTCATTTCGTATCAAATTGAGCTACATCAATTTCATTACAGTTGACCTTCGTTGATAATTATTATATCTATAGAATAGATCCCGATAGGGTCAGCTCTAATTCTATCCAACTTTATTTTAATAACAATTAAAAAGAGAATAAACGATGGCCAGACCTCTACGAATCGAATATCCAGATGCCATGTATCACGTTTCAAACTATGGTTTTGGCAATCAACGCGTGTTTCCTTCAGCCCAATACTTTGAAGCCTTTATCGAGGGCCTAGTTGAAACTTGCTCTCGGCTTAATGTTGAGGTCCATGCATACTGCTTGTTACGAGACCAATACCATTTGGTCATTAAAACCCCTGAAGCTAATCTAAGCCGGTTTATGCGGCAGGTAGATGGCCTTTACACGCAGCAATTTCAGCGAATGAAAAAGACCAATGGCTCACTTTTTAAAGGCCGCTACAAAGCGGTTCTAGTTCAAGCTGAACAATATTTATTGCCCCTGTCACGCTTTATACATAGCAAAGTGAAAGCATCTGAGCTGAATACTTATCCTTGGAGCAGCTACACCAATTTCACGCACAAGGCTAAACCCCCCATATGGTTTAATCGAGATGCAACCCTAAAGCAACTGAAAGCACCGGTGGCCAAACGTGCGGCGGCCTATAAGCGCTATGTATCCGAAGGTGTAGATGAAGAATTAGCGCATTTTTATGGCAAAAAGAACCTTTCTTCCCTAATGGGTGATGAAAAGTTCAAGAAAGCAGCCGCTAGAAAAAGATCGGCAACTGCAGCAAGAGGTGTTTCTCGTGGCGCTAACGCCAAATGGCGCCCATCCTGCAAGCAGATTATTACAGCCGTCGCCATACAATTTAAGGTGACGCCAGAGAGTATCTATAAAGCGGCTCGCGGACCCGGATCGAAGAATGTGCCGAGATGGGTAGCAATGCATCTATGCCAAGAGTTGTCTGCAGTGACCCTTCAGGCCATTGCAAAACTATTCAAGCTAAAGCGCTATGGCACAGTGTCTACAACTGTTGGAAAGCTTAAGAAAGAATTTGCAGAGGATTCGAAATTATCGGCAACTACCGAAAAGTTGATCAAACAACTAAGTAAATCCAAGTAGGCCGAGCTTTTCTTGAGTAAACGTTCCTAGGTGAACATTCCCTAATAAACATAAGGCAAACGAAAAAGCCGGCTCTTGACGTTAAGAGCCGGCTTTTTCGCTTGCTAAGCTAGATCGCTGCAGTCGAACTACTTGATCTTGGCTTCTTTATACATGACATGCTTGCGGACAACTGGATCATATTTCTTGATCTCCATTTTGTCTGGCGTAGTGCGCTTGTTCTTGTCAGTAGTGTAGTAATGGCCCGTCTTGGCACTTGATACTAACTTGATCTTATCTCTCATGTTAAATCTCCCAATTTCCGCGAACTCAGATTAAACCCGAGCTCCATTATTGCGGATGTCTGCCAAAACGGCGTCGATGCCATTTTTGTCGATAATACGCATGCCTTTAGTGGATAAACGAAGCTTTACAAAACGCTTCTCTGACTCCACCCAAAAACGATGAGTATGGATGTTAGGCGAGAATCGACGCTTAGTTCGGTTATTCGCGTGGGACACATTGTTTCCGGCTACTGGCTTTTTACCAGTGACCATACATATCCTGGACATGTCGCTGCCTCGTTTGTTAAGTAGCTAAATACTGCTAAAAATGACTGACCCCAAAACAACTTTCATCTAAGGCCAAAAAAGAGCTGCGTTTTATACCAGAACCTCTTCTCAATAGCAATACAAAGCATTAGCCAAATAGTTCAATTCTTTTATTATCAATGACTTATAAAAGGCCTCTTTCTGCCAATGAGGTGATGTTTGAGTCTCCGATGATTAAATGATCCAGGACTCTAACATCAATTGTAGCCAATGCTGCCTTCAGTTTTGCGGTGATTGCAATGTCGGCTTGGCTTGGCTCAGCGATGCCCGAGGGATGATTATGAGCGAATATAACCGCTGCGCTGGCGTACTTTAAGCATTTTTTGACCACTTCCCGTGGATAAACTGCAGCGCCATCAATTGTGCCGGTGAACAACTCTTCCGCGACAATAAGCTGATGCTGAGAGTCTAAAAATAGGCAGCTGAAGACCTCGGAATCTCGGCCTTGGTATTTTGCTGTTAGATATTCTTTGGTGCGTTTAGCGCCGTTTAGGACGTCGCGATTTTTTAGACCTTCCAGCCTACAGCGATTACCTAACTCTACTATTACCGCTAAGCGGGCAAATTTAGAATCCCCCAGCCCTTTTACACTGCAGATATCATCCCTAGACCCTGCCAGCAAGCCACGCAGACCATCAAAGCGAACCAGTAGAGAGCGGGCCAATTCCATCGCGTCCATCCCTTTAAGGCCTGACTGAAGAACAACAGCGATGAGCTCAGCGTCTGAAAGCTTTTCTGCGCCAAAGTAAATTAATTTCTCCTTCGGTTGCTCGAGTAGGGGCCAATTGCCAATATTCACATCTCATTCCTCTGTGAGAATTGTTAAGCGTAGACTTTTTAAAAATAAGCACAAAGCAAGTGCTGAAATTGCTTAACCATAACCTAGCTGCTAATCTAGTTTTGCCATCTAAGCTGTTGAAAAACTGTCTAGCTATCCTTCATAAGCATCAAGCAACTTGTCAACAACGACCAATAACTAATCAAGCCCTATAATTATGTTAAGTCTCTCTAATAAACGAATTCTTTTGGGTATAACAGGCGGGATTGCTGCCTACAAATGCGCCGAACTTACGCGATTTTTCACCAAGGCTGGCGCCGACGTTCGCGTTGTAATGACCAAAGCCGCTACAGAATTTGTGACCCCGTTAACCATGCAAGCTTTGTCTGGTAATCGGGTACATATAGATTTGCTGGATGTAGATGCTGAGGCAGGCATGGGACATATCGAATTGGCTCGATGGGCAGACTTAATCCTAATCGCCCCTGCGACCGCAGATTCCATGGCTCGACTCGCAACCGGCCAAGCCGATGATCTACTAACAACGCTTGTCCTTGCCGCTTCTGCCCCGGTGGCTCTTGCCCCAGCTATGAATCAGGGCATGTGGGCAGATCAAAGCACACAGGCGAATTTGGTAACCTTGCAACAACTAGGCTTTCTCATGTTTGGCCCAGCGACAGGCGAGCAGGCCTGTGGTGATGTCGGCCTTGGTCGGATGCTTGAGCCTTTGGAGATAGCCGAAGCTTGCGCCAACCTTTTTCAAGTAGGGCACCTTGCTGGAAAACATGTCGTAATTACCGGCGGGCCAACAAGAGAAGCCTTGGATCCAGTTCGATTCTTAACTAATCACAGCTCAGGGAAAATGGCTTATGCCTTGGCGCAAGAAGCGCACAGCGCTGGTGCTAGAGTTACCTTAATAAGTGGACCGGTAAACCTTTCCAAGCCTGACGGGGTAACTCGTATTGATGTAACCACAGCCTCTGAAATGTTTACGGCAAGCTTAGCAGCAGTCGACGATGCCGATATTTTTATCGGTGTGGCTGCGGTTGCTGATTATCGACCTGCAAAAGTTGAGACTAAGAAAATTAAAAAGAACAGTGATCAACTAGAAATCGTACTAATAAGAAACCCAGATATAATCAGTGAAATTTCGAAATTGCCAAAGCGATTGTTTATGGTCGGTTTTGCGGCGGAAACAGAGAACCTTATCGAAAATGGTACCGCTAAGCTGGAGAAGAAAAATCTCGATTTACTGTTCGCCAATAACGCAGTGGAAACCTTCAACAGCGACTTCATCAAAGTTACCGCTATTTCCAGACAGGGTTGCCAAGAGTTTCCAGCATCAAATAAAAATGTGGCAGCGAGAAATATGCTTTCCCTAATATCTGAACGATCGACCTAAACTTTATAGAAGACTCAGTCCATGTCTGAACATAGTGACGTTTTTGCTGAGGAAGCAGAACCCCAAGAACTATCAATGCCTGCCTCAATTTTTAGAGCCTACGACATACGGGGTGTTGCTGATTCAGAATTAACAGCGGATATTGTTGAGCTTATCGCCAAGGCCATTGCATCGGAAGCACAAGATATCGGCATTGAATCGCTTTTAATAGGTTTTGACGCCCGACTATCCAGCCCCGTATTGGCCAAGGCGTTGATCAAAGGAGTGCTAGAAACTGGCTGCAATGTGATCAGCCTAGGATTGATTCCGACCCCCATGCTCTATTTTGCAGCACATACTTGCCAGACCACTTCGGGGGTCATGCTTACGGCCAGCCACAATCCTGCTAATTATAATGGCTTGAAAATAGTATTTAACAAAACCTGTCTCGCCGACGATCAAATTCAGCAAATCCGATCTCGGATTAAAGCTGGCAGGTTAAGAAGAGGCAGTGGCAAGTACAGCGAAATAGATATATCGCAAAGCTATTTAGACGCTATCTGTTCCAGAATAAAGCTCAGCAAACCTCTTAAGCTCGTTATCGATTGCGGCAATGCCGTGCCAGGGGTGATTGCACCAGCACTTTTTGAGCGCCTAGGCTGCGAAGTCATACCTCTATTTTGCGAGCTAGATGGATCCTTTCCAAACCATCATCCTGACCCGACAGATTCAAAAAACATGAGACAACTTGCCGATGAAGTTGTTCGGCAAAAAGCCGATCTCGGCATCGCTTTTGATGGTGATGGAGACCGGCTTGGATTAGTTACAGACAAGGGTGAAACTGTATCCACTGATAAACTCTTGATGCTGTTGGTAAAGGCGATTGCTCCACATTACCCGGGTCAACCAATAATCTTTGATGTCAAAAGTAGTGCTGCATTAGCTCAGCTGATCGCTCAGCTTGGCGCTGTGCCGGTGATGCATCGAAGCGGCCACTCATTCATGAAACAGAAAATGCTGGAGACCAATGCCCCCTTAGGCGGGGAATATGCCGCTCATGTTTTTATCAAAGACAGGTGGTTTGGTTTCGACGACGGTCTTTATGCGGCAGCAAGAGTTGTCGAGTCAATTAGCCAGCAAAGCCATTCAAGTTCTGCTGAGTTCGAGTCTTATAAGACGCCAATTAGTACAGATGAAATTGCAGTAGCTGTTAGTGACGAATATAAGTTTGAGCTAATTAATCACATTCAGCGCAGTGCGGACTTTCCTGGCTGCCAGATAATTTTACTTGATGGGCTGCGTGTGGAATTTGAATTTGGGTGGGGATTAGTGAGAGCTTCTAATACCAGTCCTGCACTTTTGCTACGCTTTGAAGCAAATACAGATGAGGAGATCGAGTTAATTAAGGCCCAATTTAAAGATTTACTCCACAGCGCAGATAAAAATTTAAAGCTAAACTTCTAGTTTATTTGACAACTCGGCCGATAGCAAAGGCTTAGCCAGTTACTAACTGCTAACTAACCTTAGTGTTCGTTCAGGATCCCACCATGTCACTCTCACTCGATAATGCCAAAAATATCGCTAATGTCCTTACCATGGCTCTGCCATACATCCAGAAATTTACTGGCAAAACCATAGTCGTCAAATATGGCGGCAATGCCATGGTCGATGCTGAGCTTAAACAAAGCTTCGCAAGAGACATAGTGCTTATGAAACTGGTTGGCATGAACCCGATCATTGTTCACGGCGGTGGGCCGCAAATAGGCAGCCTGTTGGAGAAGCTAAATATTGAATCGAGCTTTGTTGAAGGGCTTCGGGTCACGGATAGCCAAACCATGGATGTCGTAGAGATGGTGCTTGGGGGTTTGGTAAATAAGGAGATAGTTAGTTTACTTAATCGCAATCAAGGAAAGGCGTTTGGCGTCACTGGCAAAGATGGCAATTTAATAAAAGCCCGAAAACTAAAGTTAAAAAATGTCGGCGACAAACCCCCCTTAGACATCGGTCAGGTTGGTGAAGTAGTGAAGATCAATACCGAAATATTGGACGTCATGAAAGACAGTGATTTCATTCCTGTCATTGCCCCCATAGGCACAGACGAAAATGGAGAAAGCTATAATATCAACGCTGACTCTGTGGCCGGTGAACTCGCTAAAGTATTAGGAGCCGAGAAGCTGATCTTATTAACCAACGTCGCAGGTGTCCAAGACAAAGACGGCAAAGTCCTCACCGGTTTAAGCATTAAGCAAGTTGATGCACTAATTGCCGATAAAACATTACAAGGAGGCATGCTTCCAAAAGTCGAGTGTGCGTTGAACGCCGTTAAAGGCGGAGTAAACAGCGCACATATTATCGATGGACGGGTAGAGCATGCTGTATTGCTTGAGATATTCACCGACGAAGGTGTTGGTACTCTCATCACGACAGACGGTTTAAACAAATAGAATCCGCTTTTAATCTAGCAGTCCAATTGAGTTTGGGCCGCGCTTATAAAGATAGATTACGATTATGGAAAACAATATAAAGATCTCGAGAAAAGACCAAATACTTCAGGCACTGGCTCACATGCTGGAGGTGGCACCCGGACAGCGAATCACGACCGCTGCACTCGCCAAAGAAGTCGGAGTTTCAGAAGCTGCTCTTTACCGTCATTTCCCAAGCAAAGCGCGCATGTTTGAGGGCTTAATTAAATTTATTGAGGATACATTATTTTTACGAATTTCGAGAATCTTAAGTGAAGAACAAAGCGCCGAGATCCGCTGTCAAAAGATTCTAACTCTGCTGCTTACTTTCTCTGACAAAAATCCTGGAATGACCAGGCTGCTTACCGGAGACGCATTAGCTGGAGAAACTGAGCGCCTTAGAACGCGGATTGCACAATTTTTCGGCCGCCTTGAGTCTCAGTTAAAACAGGTACTGCGAGAGGCGCAAATCCGCGAAAACCTAGAACCTACAGCTTCCGCAAATGCGCTTGCAAACCTCCTGCTCGCCTCTTGTGAGGGCAGGTTGGTACAATTTGTCAGAAGTGAATTTAAGCAATCGCCACTTGAAAATTGGGATGTTCAGTGGGAGTTTCTAAGTAGAGATTTATTTACTCCCTGTAACGGCGACTCAGCCACCAGCATTGGCTCTGACGAGAATCAGGCGCTTTAATGGTATAGCTTTTATTTTATTCTCAACTTACACCATATTCATTGCGATATTTTTTTACCGCACTTATATGAGTTTGAAAGTGTGGATCACTTGCCTGCGCGAGAAAGTCGATTATATTTTCTAAATTAATAATACTGATAACAGGGACTTGATAGTTATCTTCAATCTCTTGAATCGCCGACTTTGAACCGGTGCCCTTTTCTTGCCTATCCATTGCCACGGTAATGCCACATAGAACGGCACCGTTGTGGGTAAGAATCTCTACCGCTTCGCGAATAGCGGTGCCTGCAGTAATCACATCATCAATTACAAGTGTTTTCCCGGTCAGCGCGGCCCCTACAATGGTTCCACCTTCACCGTGATCTTTGGCTTCTTTGCGATTAAAACAAAAAGGTTTGTTTATTCCCTGCTCTGTTGCTAACGCCATCGAGGTAGCGGCGGCCAAGGGGATGCCTTTGTAAGCAGGGCCAAAAAGGACATCAAAATCTAACCCAGAGGAAGCAATGGCGACCGCATATGACTTCGCCAAAAAGGCGATTTTCTCGCCTGTATTAAACAAACCCGCATTAAAAAAATACGGGCTCACTCGGCCAGATTTAAGAGTGAATTCTCCAAATTTCAATATATGATGATCAATTACGAAATTTAGAAAATCAGTTTGAAACTGCCGCATGTTCTCTCCTTACTTGCTTTATTGTGCTAAGGCTTGCTTTTGCTGAGCAAAAAGCTCTTTGATACCGCCCTCGGCCAATTGAACCATGGCATCTAATTCACTGCGCTTAAAGTCACCGTCTTCCCCGGTTCCCTGCAGCTCAATAAAGCCTCCCGACTCGGTCATAACTATGTTCATATCCGTTTCAGCGGTTGAGTCTTCGGCATAGTCTAGATCTAAAACTGGCTGTCCTCTCCATACACCTACGGATACTGATGCGATCATTTGCTTAATTGGGCTTTGTTTCAGCTTTTTAGCTTTAACCAAAAAATCTATGGCATCCACTAGCGCAACACAACCGCCGGTGATGGATGCTGTGCGAGTACCGCCATCTGCCTGAATGACATCACAGTCAATTTTGATCGTGTTCTCGCCCAGCTTCTTCATGTCTACTGCCGCACGAAGTGATCGGCCAATTAGTCTTTGAATTTCTTGAGTCCGGCCCGACTGCTTACCCCTTGCGGCTTCTCTATCCATCCGAGAACCAGTAGAGCGGGGCAACATGCCATATTCTGCGGTAATCCACCCCTGTCCAGAACCTTTAAGAAATCGTGGTACTGAGGTCTCTACAGACGCTGTACATATCACCTTGGTGTCGCCAAATTCTACCAGCACTGAACCTTCTGCATGTTTTGTATAGCGACGCGTAATTTTTACGTCTCTTAGTTGTGAGGGCTCTCTGCCACTGGGGCGGCTGGTAAATGTTGATGAATCAGGCATAAGGTTTTCCAAACAGGTTAAAAAAGGATTAGTTAGCAGATTATCCTTGAAATTCTATTCAATGGCGAGCGAGCAAATGGCGCTGTGTTTAACTCGACATTCGGTTAAAATAGCTGCTCAAACCTGCGGATAATACAATATGACACACAGTATGACGGCCTTTTCGCGTCAACAAGTCAGTGCTGACTGGGGCTCTGTCACTTGGGAGATAAGATCTGTTAACCATCGTTATTTAGAAACCAGCGTTAGGCTCCCAGAAATATTTAGAGGCTTAGAAAACGCTGTGCGCGAAGCGCTGCGTAAAAAACTAAATCGTGGCAAGGTAGAATGTCAACTTCGTTATCAATTTGTTGAACACCAAAAGTCGGAAATAGGCCTGGACACTGACTTAGTGCAAAAACTCATTCGCGCCAATACCGAGCTTGAGCAAATCACCGGCTATACTCAAAAAATCACTAGCAAGGACTTATTAAAGTGGCCAGGCGTGCTTAAAGATGCACAGTTTGATACTACCGACATAGAAAAACAGGCCCTTGCTGCATTTAATTTAGCCTTAAATGAACACTTAACTAGTAGAGCGCGAGAAGGCGAAGCTATGAAAGGGTTTATTCAACAAAGGCTTGATTCTATTGCCGAAATTGTTGTCTCTATTCGAGCTAAGCTGCCTGAAATTCTAGCGTTACAGCGCCAGTCATTAGTGGCTAAAATCACCGAGCTTAAAGCAGAAATTGAACCCACAAGGCTAGAACAAGAAGTCGCTTTGCTTGCACAAAAGGCGGATGTCGACGAAGAATTGGACCGCCTTGACGCCCATTTAATTGAGGTCAAGAGGGTTTTAAATACCAAAGACCAGAAAGGGCGACGACTCGATTTTTTAATGCAGGAGCTAAATCGCGAAGCAAATACGCTCTCCTCGAAATCTATAGTCATCGAAACGACGCTAAACGCGGTCGAATTGAAGGTACTCATTGAGCAAATGCGCGAGCAAATTCAAAACATTGAATAGGCCACTTCATTGCCGCCTGCCGCGCTAGTTAAGGTAAACTTACGTTATGACCAAAAGAAATCTTATTATTGTCACTGCCCCTTCGGGGGCAGGGAAAACCTCATTGGTGAAGTCGCTGGTGGAAGGGCGAGCCGACCTGTGTGTCTCAGTATCTCACACAACTAGGCCCCCTAGACTAGGAGAAAATGACGGTGTTAACTATCATTTCGTCAGCAAAAATGACTTTATAGACATGCTAGGTCAAGGGGCTTTCTTCGAAAGCGCTGAGGTCTATGGCAGTTACTACGGCACATCACAATTTTGGGTTAACGAGCAGCTTGAAGCAGGCAAAGATGTTATTTTGGAGATAGATTGGCAAGGTGCGCAGCAGATACGCAAGTTGAATCCTGACGCTTGCTCTATTTTTATTTTACCGCCCTCTTTAGAGACCCTTCGCCAGCGGCTAGAAAACCGAGGCCAAGATGACAGTGACACTATCGATAGGCGAATGAAGCAAGCAGTAAGTGATATCAATCATGTTGCCGAGGCAAACTATATCGTTGTAAATGACGATTTTGATACTGCGTTAAACGATATGCGAGCGATTGTCAGATCCTGGCGTTTGACCGTCATATCCCAACAGTTCAATAGCGCAGAATTGTTGACTAGCTTGGGCGACGCTTAAAAACTCCCTATAAAGGCTGCTTTTTGTGTTGAAATTCAGTAAAATCTCACGCCCCTTGATTGAAGGCTAGAGAGAAACCCTCTGTAAAGCCAATTTTGCTCCCCGATTCTGGGTATGGGGACCACCTTAAGGAAAGATCATGGCACGAATTACAGTAGAAGATTGCTTGGAGAATGTTGATAACCGTTTTGAACTAGTGATGGTTTCTAGCAAGCGAGCCAGACAGATTCAGACTGGCGGCAAAGATGCTTTAGTATCGCTGGACAACGATAAGCCTACGGTTTTAGCTCTACGAGAAATTGCGGACGGGCTCATCGATGCAAAAATATTGATTGAGAAGCCGAGCGTCGAGCTCGAAGACGTTTTTGAAGAACCGCAAAGCGTTGACACTGAAACTGCAGCGATCGCAGCACAAGCAAGCGATGGGAAAGAAACCCCATCAGCTGCAAACGCATAAGCACGCTGGAACAGCTTGCAAATTGCCTCTGAGAACACGATTGACTCTCTTGCTACCAATTTAGGTGGCTATCTTCGCAATGATCAGATAAATAATATTAGGCGAGCATACTTCTATGCCGAGCAGGCCCACGAGGGTCAGTTTCGGCGCAGTGGCGAAGCTTATGTAACACACCCCCTTGCGGTTGCCTCGATACTCAGTGAAATGCACATGGATCCGCAGAGCCTTATGGCGGCGATGCTTCATGATGTTATTGAAGACACAGGTATCACCAAGACAGCAATCAAAGCACAGTTTGGCAATACCGTTGCCGATCTGGTGGACGGTGTGTCCAAACTTAATAAAATTAAATTTAGTAGCCGCGCAGAAGCCCAAGCTGAAAACTTTCAGAAAATGGCGATGGCGATGGCGAAAGACCTGCGTGTGGTTCTGGTGAAGATTGCCGACCGACTGCATAATATGCGCACTCTTAGTTCATTGACCCCAGATAAACGCCGGCGTATCGCTCGCGAAACACTCGACATTTACGCGCCAATTGCCAACCGACTAGGCATGAATAACGTTCGCATCGAATTTGAGGAGCTGGGTTTCGAAGCTTTATTTCCAATGCGCTCGAGGAGAATAAGTGCGGCCGTAAAAAATATTCGCGGCAATCGCAGGGAAATACTTTCTCAGATTCAAACGTCAATTGAAGCCTGTCTCGAACGAGAGGAGTTATCAGGAAGAACGATCGGCCGTGAAAAACACCTGTTTAGCATTTATGAAAAAATGCGAAGCAAGCGCAAATCATTTTCCGAAATTATGGACGTGTATGCCTTTAGAATTATCGTCGATAAAGTCGATACTTGCTATCGAGTGCTAGGCGCTATGCACAGTTTATACAAGCCAGTGCCTGGCCGCTTTAAAGACTATATCGCTATCCCAAAAGCGAACGGTTACCAGTCCCTTCATACGACCCTTTTTGGTATGCATGGTGTACCAATTGAAATTCAAATTCGTACCGAAGAGATGGAAGCCATGGCCAACAATGGTATTGCGGCTCATTGGTTATACAAATCCAGCGATGATCTGCCGAGCAATGCTCATGTGCGTGCTCGTGAATGGGTGCACGGCTTATTAGAGATGCAAGCCCGTGCTGGCAACTCGTTAGAATTCATTGAAAATGTAAAAATCGATTTATTCCCCGATGAAATTTATGTGTTCACACCTAAGGGCACAATATTCGAACTGCCTGCTGGATCAACCGCAGTAGATTTTGCCTATGCGATTCATACCGATGTCGGCAACTCTTGTGTAGCATGCAGAATAAGTAGGCGCCTAGCACCATTAAGCGAGCCGCTTCAAAGCGGCCAGACAGTAGAAATAATAACAGCACCTGGCACCCAGCCAAACCCCGCATGGCTAAGTTTCGTAGTCACCGGCAAAGCCCGAAGCAATATTCGCCACTACCTAAAAAACCAAAAGCATTCTGAGTCAGTATCTCTTGGTCGACGACTATTAAACAAAGCTTTGGCTGGATTTGGTAGCGAGCTAAATTCGGTGAAACAAGAAAACATCGATGCCGTACTCTCTCAAACCAATCTCCAATCTGTGGATAGTCTGCTTGAAGAAATAGGCTTAGGTAACCGTATGTCCTATATGATTGCGCAGCGCCTTACTGCGGGTGCAGATGCCTCTGTGTCTTCTGACCCCCAGCCCGAGCAACAAGGTACTTTGGATATTCGCGGATCGGAAGGCATGGTGATGAATTTTGCAAAATGCTGTCATCCAATTCCTGGAGATCCAATTGTAGGCCATATTAGCTCCGGACGAGGAATGGTTATTCATACCGGCGACTGCAATAACATTGCGGATATAAGGGACAACACTGATAAATGTGTAGCGGTTAGTTGGGACCCTGATGTGGAAGGCGAGTTTAGTGTTGAGCTGCGAGTTGAGCTAGAGAATGAGCGAGGAATTGTCGCCACACTAGCAACTACCATCACTCGAGCAGAAGCTAATATAGAGAAAATTAGCACGGTTGAGCGCGATGCACGGTTCAGCATAGTAAATCTGCTGATTAATGTTAAAAATAGAATACACTTGGCACGAGTGATGAAAAGAGTGCGACTAATCAAAGCTGTTTCTCGCGTTACCAGAGTGAAAAGCCGGAAAATTAGAAAAGTGATTAAAAGTACCATTGGCAGTCATTAGGCAGGAGAACCCCTATGTCGACATTTGAAAAAATACATACCGAAACCGCACCAGCCGCTATCGGTCCCTATTCTCAAGCAACAAAAGCGGGCAATACCGTGTTTTTATCGGGCCAAATCCCTCTTGATCCAGAAACTATGGAAGTTGTTGAAGGCGGAATCGAAGGGCAAACCCATCAGGTATTCGCTAATTTGATTGCTGTAACTAAAGCCGCTGGTGGCGGGTTAGAGAACTTGGCTAAATTGACAATTTTCCTCACCGATCTAAATGATTTTGCTGTTGTGAATAAAATTATGGCGACGTATTTTTCTGAGCCTTATCCGGCTCGAGCGACCATTGAAGTCAGCGCTCTACCAAAAGGCGTCGCAGTAGAAATCGAAGCAATCATGACTCTCTAGCACCACTGTATAAAAACCCATATACTGAGTCACTCTACAATGTATTGACGTTGCGTCACCAATAAACTCTGCGCTCATGCCGACCAGTCAAGCCCTGAATAACGTTAAACTGACATCGCTCAAAGGGGTTGGTCCTGCGCTTGCGTTAAAGCTAAACGATCTGGACATTCACAACGTCCAAGACCTTCTGTTTCACCTGCCCTCGCGCTATGAAGATCGGACTCGAATACTTTCAATTCGATCTCTAAAGGTTGGCCAGCTTGCACAGATTCAAGGGGAAGTCGTCAAATGTGCAATCCAATTTGGCAAACGTCGAAGTCTGCACTGCACAATTACTGATAAAACAGGCTTCATTGGCTTACGGTTTTTCCATTTCTCTTCCGCTCAGAAAAATGCACTAGCACCTGGCTCTAGCGTGCGATGTTTTGGCGAAGTGCGTTTTGGGCGAAATGGGTTTGAGCTATATCACCCCGACTATAAAATACTCAAAGATCCAGCCAATGAGCCTGTCGCCGACACGTTGACACCGGTCTATCCGGCCACCGAAGGGCTTCAACAAACTAGGTTGAGAAGTATCATCGGGCAAGCCCGCGAGTTATTGCAATACAGCTCAATCGACGATTATCTGCCGCTGGACTTGCGTCAGCGATTTGGATTTGCACCATTGGAAGAGGTCCTAAGTCTAATACACCAGCCCTCTATAGATTCATCATCCCAGTGGCTGCTGCAAGACTCTAACCCAGGACATAAACGTTTAGCCTTTGAGGAATTGCTTTCCCACCGGCTGTGTATGCGTTTAAGCCGAGTTACTTCAAATCAAAAGCTGGCTCCTCAGTTAGAACTCAATGGTTCGTTGAGTCGAGATTTTCTCGCCCTACTCCCTTTTACATTAACGCAAGGGCAACAGCTCGCCAGCGGTGAAATCAATAACGATATGACCACCAGCCGACCGATGTTAAGGCTATTACAAGGAGACGTTGGTTCTGGTAAGACTGTCGTGGCCGCACTTTCTGCACTAAATGCTATTAACAGTGGCTATCAAGTCGCGCTAATGGCACCTACTGAAATTCTCGCGGAGCAGCATTTTAAAAACTTCCAGCAATGGTTCAGTGCGCTGGGCTTAAATGTTGGTTGGCTAAGTGGAAAAACCAAAGCCGCCGCCAGACGCAAACAACTTTCAGAGGTGTCGACTGGGGAAACCCAGCTTCTCGTAGGTACACATGCGCTGTTTCAAGATCAAGTAATCTACAGCCGGCTGGCGCTAATCATAATCGATGAACAACATCGATTTGGGGTGCACCAAAGGCTTGCTCTGCGAGAAAAAGCAGCTAAAGACCAAATCACTCCTCATCAGCTTGTCATGACCGCGACTCCAATACCGCGCACGTTAGCCATGAGTGCCTACGCCGATTTAGATTGCTCGGTAATTACCGAGCTACCGCCTGGTAGAATTCCGGTAAACACCGCGTTAATTGCCAGTGACCGCCGCGACCAAGTGGTAGAGAGAATTGAGAAAGCCTGCAGTACCGGCAATCAGGCTTATTGGGTCTGTACGTTGATTGAGGAGTCTGAAGAACTAGAATGTCAGGCTGCCGAAGTTACCTGGCGGCAATTGAGCGAACAGTTGCCGCACTTGGTGGTAGGTCTCATTCATGGGCGTCTAAAACCAGCTGAAAAAGTCGCTATTATGGAGTCCTTTAAAAAGGCTGAAATTCACCTACTTGTTGCTACTACCGTTATCGAAGTTGGAGTAGATATACCAAATGCCAACCTAATGGTGATCGAGAACCCGGAGCGCCTTGGACTAGCTCAATTGCATCAGCTCAGAGGCAGGGTTGGCCGGGGGCAAGTGGCGAGCCATTGCATCATGCTTTATCAGACACCTCTGTCCGAGCACAGCAAAAAACGACTTATTGTTATGAGAGAAAGCACAGATGGATTCTATATTGCTGAGAAAGACCTTGAGCTACGCGGGCCAGGCCAAGTATTAGGCACTCAGCAAACAGGAATGATGAGCTTCAAAATTGCTGACTTATCTCGCGATGCCGATTTATTAGATAACGTCAAAGCCGCGTCTGAGATAATAATGAGCGAATATCCAGAAATTATTGAACCCCTGATACAGCGCTGGATAGGCAGCGACGAAAGCTATATCAATGTATAAATAAACGTAGTCCTGTTGCAGAATTGGTTTTCCCGAAACCTTACCCCCCCCCCTCGACAGAAAATATCTCAACGGTGCAAAAATACGCTCTATATTCAAAAGGTAATGCGCACAAACACATATGCTTAGAACTATTTTTGCGACTAGACACGCAGCGCTGACCCAGTGTGCATGTCACGGGACACAATCTTTCCGAGAATATGGACTTAATATGGAAGTTGCAGCCTGAAAGCCTTTACCGGCTCAAGAGGAAACAATAATTAGCTCAATCTGGCTACAAGACAAAGCCGGCAGGGTTCAGGCTATATTGTCCGAACATCCTCTTTTAGATTTCAAAAGTATTAAGGATCAAACCGAGCGTGACCTAGTTACAGTTAGTCCTGCGAAACTTGAAGCTTTTTACGATTCTGAACGCCTAAACCAGCTCAGTAATATACCGGAACCGAATAACGTAACCACTTTGTCGGATCACAGTATTGCTGCAGATAAACTTATCATAATATCCATTTCTGACAGCCCCGCAACAAAGCCTTTAGAGCTGACAGTTCTGCAAAAAGGATTTACTGGTTTTAAACCACGATATGCTAGCCCTTGATATTGCTGTTGATCGTAACCACTTATCTCCCACACCGCCTAACCCCGAAGAAGACGCCGCAAGGATTGTCTATTCGTTAAAGACTTTTACATCGATTCGAATCAAGCAGCGCTTAGAAGACACTCTCGAAATACCCACACTTCCCAATACCGCTCGGCCAATTATTAAGTTACGAGTTAACCCAAACGCCTTAGCGAGTGAACTTGCAGAGAGGGTTGAATCAGATCCAAGCCTTGCGGCTTAGGTAGTGAGCTGAGCGCTATCCCCCTATTGCCGGGCACCCGGAAAAATACGCTCTGTGCAAGATGCCATCGCTTAAATTCTTTGCTTTGACTTGGCAGGCAATTTGGCACTCGGTCTCACGCTCGGTAAACCCTTGAACTACTCAAAGGTAAGGTTGATGGGGTGACGCCTTATTGGCTACATTCGATCTATTGTTCAAGGCTT
>JBLHVT010000023.1:0-34033 GCA_047628735.1 Glaciecola sp. | reverse complement strand
ATATTGAGACCGACAACGAAGGAGACGACTTATAATTTAATAAACACAAAATGGCTGTCACAAGTTTTGCTATCTTTGTCGCTATTCCCCGATGGCCCTGCTCATGGCGAAGACAAAATATCTTGAGCAGATTTATCGCTTGAAGAGCTGCAAGTTTTGCAACAGCTGGAATTAGGGTGGGCAAGCTTGCCAGCAGAACGACAAATAACTTTCAGGAAAGGCGCTAATCGCTGGCAACAAATGCGGCCCCAAGAAAAATTCCGTGCCCAAGCACAAAAGCAACGATTTCAAAATTTACCACAGCGACAAAAACAGATTATCAATCAACGCTTTCAAGAATTTAGACACATCGGAGCAGCAACGCTTACGCTCAATTCAAAAGGCTTTCAGCGTCTGCCTGCTAAACAGCGAAAACAAATCAGAGAAAATTTTGAAAACCGTACTGAAGCGGCAAATCAGTCAAACATAAACCCTTAGCAAGCAACCCCTTATTTAAGACCTCCTGCGGCAGGGGATGCAGCACCGCCAGGGTGACCCAGAGAAGCTCGAAGCTTGACTCCAAAGCCTATCGACTGCTTTACCGTTCTGCCGTTTGACTACTCGCCTATTTTCCATGCGTTGGTGATAGGATAGCGACGATCACGCCCGAACCCTCTTTGCGTTAGACGAACCCCCACCGGGCTCTGACGCCGCTTATACTCGTTAAGATCTACCAGCCGCAAGACTCGATGAACCATTGTGGTTTCAAACCCTTTTGCAACGATAGCTTGGGCACTAAGGTCTTGCTCGACGTAGTATTCCAGCACTTGATCGAGAATGTCATAGGGCGGCAGGCTATCTTGATCCTCTTGGTCGGGAGCAAGCTCAGCCGACGGCGGGCGATCAATAACTACCTGCGGGATTGTCTCTTTAAAACTATCCCCATAATCAGCATTCCTATAGTTAGCGAGTCGATAAACCATTGTTTTTGACACATCTTTCAACACATCGAAGCCACCGGCCATATCGCCATAGAGAGTTGAATAACCTACAGCAATTTCACTTTTGTTGCCGGTGGTTAGTACAAGCAATCCTTTCTTGTTAGAAATGGCCATTAGTAATACACCGCGGCAGCGAGCCTGAAGGTTCTGCTCACTAACATCAGCTTCCAGTCCCTTAAATTCGCCTCGCAGTGAATTAATAAACTCAGAGTAGACCGCCGCGATAGATATCTCACTATACTCAACACCCTGCCTTTCGGCTTGAATTGAAGCCGCTGACAGTGAAAGCTCGGACGTATATTCAAAGGGCATCATCACAGCTTTAACTCGATCTGCCCCGAGGGCATCCACAGCAATAGCCAGAGTTAGAGCAGAATCGATGCCGCCAGAAAGACCTAGCACAACACCCTTAAACCCATTCTTATTAATGTAATCTCTAACCCCTAGCACCAACGACTCGTAAACTTCAGCTTCGCGGCTCAACGGCTGCGCAATTTCCTGCAATGCAATAGTGATAGCTAATTTGTCAGCGCTACCCTCACTATCAATATCAATACAAACCGGATAAATTCCTTCTTCGAAAGCCGGGCACAAGAATTTCAGTTTGCCACTGGCATCTACAGCCATTGATCTGCCGTCGAACACCAGTTCATCCTGACCCCCAACAAGATTGACATAAACGATAGGAAAGCCCCCTTCCTGGCAGCGCTTAGCAAGAAGTTGTTCACGTAACTGTTGCTTTCCCATATGAAAAGGCGATGCATTAATATTGAACATTAGCCGCGCACCAGCATCTCTGGCTTGCGCGACCGGTTCGGGTTCCCACATGTCCTCACAAATTGTAAACGCTGTAGGTACACCACAAATATCGACAACACAGGCTGAATCACCGTGATCAAAATAACGACGCTCGTCAAATACTTGGTAGTTGGGAAGGCACTGTTTTTTGTATTTTGCGACGATTTCACCACCCCGAATAACCGCCAAACTATTAAACAGCGAATCTCCTATCCGCTCCGGGAAGCCTACAACGCAAAAAATAGAAAGGTCAGCCTCTAGCAATTTTTGGATTGCCTTTTCGACTCTTAAACCTAAACTCGGTCTGAGCAGTAAATCTTCTGGTGGATAACCGGTCAAGGTCAGTTCTGGGAAGGCCACTAAATCAGCCTTATGTTCACTAACAGCGACGTGCGCTGTATCGATAACTTTTTGAGTGTTTCCTTCGATATCACCAACCACGAAATTCAGTTGAGCTAATACTGCTTTTAATTGTCGCGCCATTTAGATCCCTTTATTGGTATCCTTACCCATCAGAAAAGTGCATAAGACTTTGTAACTACAATTAGTACGATAAATTCATGTAAGGGGATTATCCCCAGACCGCGAAACCTCAAGCAATGGCAGAACGAGCAACTCAGTATACTAGTCAAATAGACAATGTCTCAATTGTCTACAATATCTATCGAATATTACTGCCACTGATATTACTGGTTACCTACCTTAGTGATCCCGCGAGGACGTTGCTTGGCGAGGTTGACGCGACACTATTTCTTCAGGTCAGCATCGCCTATACAGTTTTCGGGGGCGTAGTAATTTCATTGTTTACCACGGCTACCAAAGTTATTAACAGTCAACATTTTCTTAGCGGGACGCTAATTTTAGATATCCTAGCGACCACCCTCATTATTTATAGCTGCGGGGGAATCAGCAGCGGCCTTGGATTACTTATCATTGTTACTGTGGCATCAGGCAGCATACTTATACGAGGCCGAATTAGCACTTTTTTAGCTGCTGTTGCTACTCTTTCAATAATTTACAGTGAGCTGTACCTCGCGCTATCCAATGAGAATGAGGCCAATCAATTTGTTCAAACCGGTATACTCGGTGCCATTTTGTTCGCCACATCACTGTACATTCAAGCTGTCACCGATCGAATCTACAAAACCGCTCTTCTTGCCGATAAGCAAGCCAAGAGCATTTTAGATTTGGAGAAACTGAACAATGAAATTATCCAAAGAATGCGAACCGGTGTTGTCGTACTCAATCATGACCACGAAATAGTCAGCATGAATAGTGCAGCCAAAAGCACGCTGGCGCCGATTTTAGATAGGCCTAATGACATCATCGGCATTAATCATAAGCTTCCTGACGCATTGGAAGTGCAATTAAAACTCTGGAAGATAAATCCAAAACGCCAGCCGCAGTCAATTCGAATCCCCAATAGCAACAAACAGCTACATCTGAATTTCGCCTTTCTCCGACCAGAATTAGAAGCTGATATTCTTGTCTTCCTTGAAGATAATCAGCAAATCGTGCAGCGCGTCAGGCAAATGAAGCTAGCGTCATTAGGACGACTCACCGCCAGTATTGCCCACGAAGTAAGAAACCCTCTTGGCGCAATAAGTCATGCAAGCCAGCTACTTAAAGAATCTGACACGGCGTCACCAAATGACAAGCGAATGATCGAAATAATTTTGGATCACTGTAATCGCGTCAATATGATCATTGAAGATGTGCTTGATGTTTCGCGGCATGACGAAACATTGGCTCAAAAAATTGTTTTAAAAACTTGGTTAGAAAGTTTCATCAAGAACTACAAAGCGACACATGAGCAATGCGATGAAATTGAGTTAATTATTGAAGAGTCAGACACTCGAGTTAATGTCATCTCAGGCCAACTAGAACAAGTCCTAAACAATCTATTCGATAATGGCCTTCGTTACAGTAAGCAATACAGCAATCGAGCCACACTGCAGGTTATCGCAGGATTAGATAGCAAAGACGGGAACTATCAGCCCTACATCCACGTAATTGACGATGGCGTCGGAATTTCTGATTCTGACGAAGCACTGTTATTCGAGCCTTTCCACACCACAGAATCCAGTGGTACAGGACTCGGACTTTATATCTCAAAGGAACTGTGCGAAGCTAATCAGTCACAACTTAGCTATAGAAAGACCGAAAGAGGTAAGAGTTGCTTCAGCATCTATTTCAGCCACCCCGAGCGCAGTGTCGCTTGAGCCAAAGTAGACCTTAAACCCATGGCAGATCGCGTACTCATTGTCGACGATGAACCCGATATTCGAGAACTTCTAGAAATCACACTGGGACGGATGTCTCTACAGACCTCTAGTGCCGAAAACTTAGCCAGCGCTAAACACCTCTTGGCTACTGAAAAATTTAACCTTTGTTTGACTGACATGAAACTTCCTGACGGCGATGGGATTGAGCTGGTTGAACATATTTCAAATAACTTCAACCAATTACCGGTCGCCATGATCACAGCGCATGGCAACACCGAAACAGCGATTAAGGCATTAAAAGCTGGCGCATTCGATTTCGTCTCCAAACCAGTTGATCTACAGAAGCTAAGAGACTTGGTAAAGTCAGCATTGAGTCTTTCTCAAAAAACCGGCCCTACAGAGGATGCGAACAGCGCGGTTAAGAATAGCTCAGGACCTGCGATTACCGGAAGATCGCCACGGACCAACAAACTACGAGAACAGATTTCCAAACTCTCGCGAAGTCAGGCGCCGATTTTTATCAGTGGCGAATCAGGTAGCGGAAAAGAATTAGCAGCAAGGGCCATACATGAAAATAGCGCGCGTAGTGCCGGGCCATTTGTTGCCGTCAACTGCGGGGCTATCCCTCAGGAACTGATGGAAAGTGAACTTTTTGGGCACATGAAAGGAAGTTTTACCGGTGCAGATCAAGACAAGGAAGGTTTGTTTCAAGCGGCGCAAAAAGGTACGCTTTTTCTTGATGAAGTCGCCGACCTTCCATTGCACACTCAGGTAAAGCTTTTAAGGGTGATTCAGGAGAAATCAATAAGGCCTGTCGGGGCACAAAAAGAGTTCTCCATCGATGTTAGAATCCTTAGCGCCACTCATAAAAATCTCAATATTGAAGTCGAGCAAGGAAGACTTAGACAAGATCTCTATTTTAGAATAAACGTGATCGAATTGGCTGTGCCGCCTTTACGTGAGCGTCAGCAAGATATCCCCGACCTTGCTGAGGTGCTGCTCAGCAAAATTGCCCGCGAAAATGATGTCCCGCTTTGCCAACTCGATAGCGGAGCGCTAGCGGCGCTTCACAACTATAGTTTCCCCGGCAATGTTCGAGAGCTTGAGAATATACTTCAGCGTGCTGCAACACTCTGTGAAGGCAACATTATTCAGGAATCGAACTTAGAATTTATTATCGCACCCGGGGCATCCGTAATGACGGAAGCACCTCCAGTAGAAATCGCAGCGCCAGCTATAGAAAATTCTAACGTGGATTTAGACGCGGACTTCTCCCTAGAAAAACACCTCGAGGCGATAGAAATCAAAACCATTGAAAAAGCGCTTGTAGAAACCCGGTGGAACAAAACAGCAGCAGCAAAAAAATTAGGCATGTCGTTCAGGGCACTGCGATATCGACTAAAAAAACTTGGGTTAGATTAGCCTGAATAACCCTTACCCCAGCCAGCAAGTCATAAGGCATACGGCCGCTCGTTGTTATGTCACTTCCCCCAATTAGACGGTCACCGCCGACACTAAGCCATTTCCGTGCTAGCTCGCATTTACAATTAAACCGTCAACGCGCGCGCCAGCAACTACTTAAAAATCATCTTGTCCTCAGCTCACATAATGTCGCCTGTCGAACCATCGAGGTTAAGCCGCGACGATATTGCGCCCGCCCCCTCATAAAAACCTCTATACCTGATGCAACCCTGTCATAAATTGCAACAACCTCACCCTGCGGCACAAGCTTTTGCTAGCGACAGGCCGCTAACTTCTGCGCCGTAAATGTAGAACTCGTTTTTTTCCTGATTATTTAGTCATTATAAATTTTTGAACTATTCTAGTTTTAGTAGCAATTGTTAGCGTATCCAATAGGAGAGAATTAAATGCGGTCAGCCAATGCCTTTACGCTAATTGAATTGCTGATAACATTGTTGATTATGTCCATCTTGCTAGCAGTCGGGCTGCCAAGCTTTAGCTCATTTGTTGAAACTAAAAAATCAAACGACACCATCACAAGAGTTAAACAAGCGGTGGAGATCGCCAAGGTAAGCGCAATAGTAAACAGCCGAATTGTCACTCTTTGTAAGTCAGTAGATGGGGAGAAATGCGGCGGTTCTTGGGAGAACGGTATTATTGCTTTTACCGATAGCAACGCCGACAGAACCATTAACCAAGATGACAGACTGATTCGCTATTTCACCTTTCCAGAAGCACAGGGCAGCATTCACTGGAGGGCATTCCAAAATAGGCAGTACCTGCAAATAACAAGCCAGGGGTTTACGCGGTTTCAAAATGGCAACTTCACTTATTGCCCGTTCAGTAAAAAAACCTACCTAGCTAGGCAGCTGGTGATAAATAGAACTGCAAGGGTAAGGTATGCAATGGATTCGAACGGAGATGGTATCTATGAAGACAGCAGCGGCAAAGCCATCCGCTGCTAAATCAAACTAGTATGGAAAATTACTGCCAACACGCATCGCTGGTTAATCCAGTTGCGCCGCGAAGGCCAGTGCTCGTGAGGGTAAACGTTGTGCAGCCATCAACTGCCTGCTCGTTTTGAGCTGTTGCAGTTGCTATAAAGCAGATCGCAATTGTCTCGCCAGAACAAGCAGCCACATCTATGGTGTACCAGGCATTAGTGGTTGTTCTTTGTCTAGCGGCAACAACTGGAGTATTCATCGGTGTTGCATCTGTTGAATAACTATTGGTGCTTGAGAAAAACCGTTCCTGCTCAGATGCAACTTGGACCAATTCGCTTTTGGCTTCTGCTCGGTTAGAGCGCCGTATTGATTCTGTATAGGCAGGCATAGCGATGGTGACCAGAATCCCTATGATAGCCACAACTACCATCAGCTCTATTAAACTAAAGCCGCCTTCTTTATCGAAGTCACTGGCGAGGTTCTGATCTCTTGAATTTTTCATATTTACCACAGCGTCTAATCTATCTGTTAGCAGGCAGACCCTGCCAGAACCATTTCCTTCAAGGCCTTTTAAACTTTTTTAATTGTCACGCGATTAGTGCTCAAAAAATGCTCGAACTTTATCGTTAGGCCCAAGCAGTTCCATTTGAATAACTACTTGATCAGCGTTAACCATATAACGAACAACCATCCCTTCATCTAGTATGATCGAGTCAACCGACTCACCATCGTAGTAAACCACTAGCGACTCATCGTCATAGCCATAACGCCGTCCTGAAATAACCACTACGCCAGCACCCTGATTAAGCGTCTGTATAGTGCCTACTTGAGCAGTGCCTCGCGCGATAACCGCATTTTGTTGCGCCGATAAAATACCGGATAACATTGAAGCGATAAAGAACAGACTAATACGTGTCAAATTCATAATGTGACTTCCTTACTCTTGTAACTAAGATCAGAGTTCTCTCTTAACCTTCTCGTCTCTAGTCTAACTGTCGCCAAGACTGCCTGCCATAAGCCCCGCTTCCTGCACTGAGCTGAATAACCTCAATATCTCCACTGGCCCCACTGCCGAAGGCCACATCTTGTGCGCCATTAGCTAGGATACTCACCCTCGGCATAATACCCGCTTGCGAGGCTCGACCGGAGGCATCGGTATCATCAGCATCATATTCCCCATCACCATTGAGATCAAAGGCAGGGAACTCTAATGCACTTCCGTCTCTGAAATCCAGTTCCATCAAGAAGCTGGTACCGCCAAATTCACAATCGACCGCGGATGGAATGAGGGTAGTAAAAATTACTCTGCCGTTACGTACAACCGCGTTACTGACCTGCCTCTCGCCGAAGTTAGCGGTATTCGCGGTATTTTCAATTTTCTCTGGCTGCAGATCAAATGCCCAGCCAAGATCAACGTCCCAATTAATCAAATTATCAGATACGTCGCGCAAGATAAGTTCTTGATCATTAGAACCGTCGTTATCGGTATCAAATGACTGTGTAAATTGATTAGTTATCGACTGGCTTAACAATGAACTGGTAGCAATTGTTGTAAAACTGCTTACATTCTTGTCCCAAACACCATAAAAAGCCTGTGTGGCCTGACCCAAAGCATCGTTATCATTTAACTCTAAATATTTGCCGGTGCCAACAAATATCATGAAACCCTCAAGATTGTCAGGATGGAATGTTGCCTGAGGCTGAGAGGTGATAGCTTGATTGGCATCGGTTGTGAACAGCGGCCTGGGCGTGGCTCCACCCGCAACTGACCACTGACTTGGATTGAGACCTGTGACATCAAACTTCCACAAGTCGCCTCTTAGATCACCAGCATAGATATAATCAACTATCGAATCACCATTACTGTCTACTAATAATGGTGTCGCAAGACCATTGGGGGTGCCGACAGACCCTGAATTGGTGTCGATCTTTTGAAGTGTCTCTCCTGTTTCAACATCGACAATAAAAAGCACGCCATGGCCGGTTGAACTGGCATTACCGTCGGCCTCAGTGCTGTTGTAGCCGTTGCCAAAAATGGCGGCCCAAGTTCCATCGGCCATCTTCGCTATTTGCGGCTTTCCATAGGTGTAGCCGAGATCGGCATCATCGCTATCGTCGAATTCCCACAGTACAATATCATCGGCTCGCGCTTCATCAAAAGTAGAAGGCTCAGTAACATCTAGAGCGTAAATTTGCTGTCCGCCACCGTTTAAACCACCGGCAAGGACCGTCCGCCAAACACCATTGCCTCCGGCAGGGTCAGGGGTGTCATCTAAAAAGACATCGATGACATTGGGACCACCATCGACAAAGTAAGAGTGTCCATAAACCGGAGAGGCCAGATCGTCAAGGTTTCGATAAACAGCACTCGGTATATAGGCAATCAATTCTGCACCCGTGTCACCATCAAACCCGTGTAACATTCCGTCGTTGGCGCCCACGTATACCACGCCTTGCCGAGCGGCATTGCCAGTAACAAAAGCATTATAGGATTTTGCTTCTAAATCATCTGGATAACGGCCGTCAGGGACATCTACAAAATATGGATCCGAATTAACAATATCTCCCAATACACTATTTCGATTTCTAAAACCCCGCCCAAATTCTTCATTAGTATCATCACCACGTAAATAGTTGACGATATCAACTCCAAAGGCCTGATTTTCTGAGATTTCAGACGTTACTGCTGTGTTCGAGGCATTAGGCGCATTTGTAAGCAGATGTCCTATCTGGCCTGAATTTATCTCAGCCGTTGTACTCGGGGAGTTGTAATTTGCCGGGAATCTAAAAGGAACACCCCCCCCCTCTACAACGCCACCCGGTGGATTATCAATACTAGGGTTGTAGGTAATAATCTCTCTGCCAGTATCATAATTTGTTGCATTCAAAAGCGATCCAGCTTCCCACTCAGGAAAACCTTCTATCGAGCCATCCAGATTAATTTGAAAGGCCAATAGCTGGCCTTTCCAATCCGCGCTATCAAAGCGAGCCTGATACAGCTTACTGCCAGCATTCAATGTGCCTATATTGGCTACCACCGATGTCGCAGAACCAACGCGGTCAGCAATTTCCAACAGCGCTGTAGATATAGCCTGAGCAACCCCATCTGTTGATTGGGCTGAAATAAAATAACCTTTACTATTAAATGCTGCGTGCCAAACATCATCTATTTTCTCAGCGTTGTCGAAGTTATCG
The DNA here is from genome assembly GCA_047628735.1 of Glaciecola sp. Taxonomy (GTDB): domain Bacteria; phylum Pseudomonadota; class Gammaproteobacteria; order Pseudomonadales; family Pseudohongiellaceae; genus UBA9145. Next base: position 24,430 of record JBLHVT010000023.1, on the reverse strand, counting down.
CTATTTGAATCGCCACTGTGCCAGCCGCTGCTTTCCGTCACCTGTGAGCCGAGCGTCCCGGTATAGTCAGTATCAGGTATTCGATTGCCGTCTTCATCTGTGAGGTTTCCTTCAACACCAAAGGCAACGGTAAAGGTCACCATGTGCTGCGCTTCATTCTGATCCGTTGTGCTGGTGGGGACATCATTGGGAAGGCTACTCAAATCTGTATCGTAATAATATTTGGCCACATCAGCGACACTGTATTTGGAGCCATCGCCATCCTGATCTATATTCTCAATAGCACTTGTCTGCAGGTCATCATTTCCTGACCAATACCCATCCGTGAATAGAACGCCGTAGTTTTGCTGACAGGATGAAATTATAGGGTCTGTTTTTCCGCTCAGTTGATTAGAATAATACCTTCCTACCCGTTCAAGCCCAGAACGCAATGGAGTGCTACTCGCAGTCCATTCAAATTCAAACACCTCGTCAAGCAAATCTTGGTTGTGGACTTCATAATCTTGGACTGCCACGCCTGGCACTTCCACGAATACTGCATCGTCTCTATTGAGCAAGCTAATACCAAAGCGGAAACTTGTATTTGAAGAAATAACCGTCGAAATAGCCGACTTTGCCACGAAGGAGCGACGGCGGTGGAATTCATACCAATTCGCTATATTCTGCTTTATCTCGCCAACACTTCGACCAAAAGGATCCGTGCCAGCGCCGCTTATATTGCCAGTGGCGCGAGATGTGCCAAAACAATCGCTATACTGAGGAGTTTGATCCTCGTCACCGAAATTACAATCTGGATTACCGTTAACACTGGCATATGTTGTGGTTAGATATTCGATATCAATAGTGCTCGAGCCATCCACGGCATATGTGGTGTGACTGTCCCATAGATCAAGCTCACCATTCGGCCCATTTTGAACCGTATTAGGACCGTTGACTGTATTGTCTCTGCCTAAATTATCTACCCAAACGTCATACTTAAAAGCGTCGTTACCCAGGTTTCGAACTTGGCCGTAGCCATCGGTACCCACCACAGGGTTGCTGCGCACTGCGCTAAATGTAGCGTTAGAGAAACCGGTCCACGGCAGATAAGTGGCAGCTGGGTTGTAATACATAATGTTCATATCGGCGGAGCGAATGCGCCAATCCACCTCTCCCCATTCTGCATTATTTTCTAACTCAGCGCGGCGACAGCCGCGATATTTACTATCATTGCTATCGAACACATAGTGCAGATTCCGCCGGCGATTACCGCAGTAGCCGTCATTAGCGTTGACCATAATCAAACCATCATCGCGAGTGCCACGCAGGGTCGCATCGCCCCAGTAATCGCGAAAATAAACATGGTCTATTGACAAAATCTCCCAGTCCATGGAGCCAGAATCATCCAACATAAAGAAAATATTGGGATCAATTTGAGTGCCTAAGAAAAGCGGTTGAGCAGCCAAATCCAATTCAGCAGCCTGTGACGTGGTGATCGAACCCGCAAGCAGGGACACCGAAAACATCCATGCACAGAAAAATCTAAACTGCAATTTGAAACTCATAGCTGCCTCCAATGTGCCGTGCTCCTAGGTATATCGATTTGAATGTTATCTAATTGATTAGTCATAGGTTTGGACAAAGGTGGTTTGAACACTAACCGATGTTGTAGGGTTGATGCCGACACCGCGCGCCGTCAGACGATGAAAAACTCTTGGCTCCGTCGGTCCACCGCCTCCAATAGAAATTGACTGCCCACTATCTACAGACCTATATTCCTCGATAATGTAACGAGGCTGCTGTGACACTTCAGCGACGTCTGTTATAGCGACACCGTTAGTCATCCACCACTCCCAATCTGCATTAGCATGCTCCCACCAATACTTGCCGTCTTCAGCTGACGCGTCCATAGAATTTTCAGCCCACACTGTGGTCGAGCCATCACTACTAACAAGGGGTAAATTCCCCTGAACCACCAGCCAAGCTTCAGCTGCTTTTATGGCAGACTCGGCGGACTGAAAAGCCACAGTATAATCGCGCATATTTCCAGACATGCGCTCTTCCAGAGTCGCAGACTCCATGCTAGAAACACCCATCATGGTCAGAACTGTCAGAAAAATCAGACAGAAAATCAGAATGGCGCCTTTTTGTCGTTTGTGCCGAGTAAAGCTCGGCTGTGGCCGCATATTTCTCATAGGTTGTAGGTTACTTTCTCGGGGAATGTAATTCTGTGATCGACGTCTAAACTATCGCTAAGGGATTAAAGGATGGCGCTGAGCTTTCTTCCTGCCTTAACTCTCTGAACTACCTAAACGCCTAAAGCCCGGTTACGCAGGCTCACCGTAGTTGTAAATATCCTTCGTACTCTTCGGTCTGCCGGCAGGCCGCCAGCAACTCCATCGTAAACGACCCCGTTAAAAGTATAAGCTTGCGGCTGGGGCACCGTACCATCGTCGATGGACTGCATTAATAAGGTGATTCTAACGCTGATAACGTCTTGCCACTGAGTAACCAAATCAGCCGTCAGATAAGTATCAGCTGTGCTTCTTATGTCTTCATCAACGTTGACGCCATACAAAATTTGCATAGATTCAACACCTTCAATTAGCTCTTCGGCCGCTGCAAGTGTTCCATTATTTGCCAACTGTGCTCGGAAAAGAGCTGGCGGATTTGCGGCCACTCCTCCTCGTTTGCCAACATAAAAAACCGTACCTTGGAGCCGCATGACTTCGGCTAATGCCCCTGCATTGGTCACCGAGGTGATCGTAGCACTGTCGACATTACCTGGAGCACATCCTGGCGACAGAGTTATCACGCTGGTTGTCGCAGGCGCGGCATCGGCAGCAACGAAACAGGCTTGGGCTATATCGACTTGCTCACAGTCACTAATTAACAAAAAATCGTTGGCGGAAATCCCAGCGTTAGACTCTACCGTAATCGAGGGCGGAGCCCCCTGATTAATTACCGAGACTGTGCCTGCAGTTCCCACCCCTCCCCATACACGAACAATATCTGAGTTAGGCACAGCATTAAAAGCGGGCATTACAATATTAGCATCACCTGTCGTCCATTCGCCTGAATCTGTGCCTGTTTCGGCCAAATTAAGAGTGCTATTGCTGGTCACACCAGGGCCGGTTCCACCTGCCTCCCAGCCTTGGATACCCCATTCGGGTTGAAAATGATTTGGCGGGGCATCAAGTATGTTGTTTGCACTAGTGCCTTCAATCGAGCTTAAACAGCCGAGATAGCCCGCCATACGGATTTCCCGAGACAAAAAATCGATTCCGAATCGACCGCCTTCTTGCATCCGCAGCCTCGCTTCTTGGCTGCGCTCGGTGGTGATTGAGCCAACATAAATTTGTATAACGCCAGCTGCCAACGTCATTCCTAGCACTAAGGCAATAAGAAGTTCTACAAGGCTCATACCGGCCTGAACCTTCAAACTGCGACGCTTTGTTTTTTGATCGACCATCGATATCTACCAGGGTTGTGTGGTGATTACATAGCGTTGATTTGCCGTTCCATCACGATTGGAATCCCACCAAATTTTTATCGCAACAACACGGCCGAGACCGTCGCAATTTTCCGTGCCTGGCGTGCCATCATTGCCGGTGGAGTCAACACAAACCACTGAAGCTCCTCCGGGCAGCGCCGTAGCAACTTGGGCGTCCCAATCTAAGATGTCCTGACTGGCCATCTGCGCGGCATTGCAACCTACTACGGTGAAACAGCTTGCCGTGGCGCCACCGGCCGCATCGTCATAATTGCCCCCTTGCACTCCAGCAATGTTTGCACGCAGGCGTTCTACCATATCTAAAGAAAGCGCTGTGGCCTGGGTTCGAAAATAGGCAGATTGGTTGTTTTTCAGACTAACCGTTTGCACACTTGCCATACCAAGCATCCCTCCGGATAGCACTAATAGAGACACCAGCACTTCCATTAAAGTTGTTCCACGCTGCCGCCTAATTCTTTGCCAGCGACTCATCCTCACTAAATCTAGCATTCCAGACCCTCCTCCACTCGACGACCCCGACCCGATGGGCCAATCACTACAGATCGCGCATTAGCTGCATTTGCGCTGACAGGACAAATTAGTAAAGTCTGTGTGCCTCCGGTCCCGCTAAAACCTAGGTTATTGTAATCAAACAGGTCAAAGGTGAAGGTTGTTACGTTAGTGGATCCCACAGAGTCGAACACTCGTATTAAAGTATCGTTGGCATCCACCGACCCGGTAAGGCCGTTAGCGTCGCCATTAGCATCAAAAAATACAATCCAGCCTTCCCCCCACGAGTCTTCATCGCAGTCGGCGCCATCATCACTTGCGCAAATGACTACGCTGCCGCCCCGCTTAATAGCCTCACTGCGGGCAAGGTTTAAAGTAGTGAGAAAGAGCTTGGCCTGACTGTTAGTACTGCTGCTTTCAATCATGTCTCTAAAATTAGGCAAAGAAACGGCGAGCAGGATTGACAAAATACCCACTACCACAAGCAACTCTATTAACGAGAAACCCCCATTAATTTGCCTGTTTTTAATTGATCCATGTGCGAAATGTAGACTGTTCATAACAATGCCGCTAGTTTATCCAACTGATTCTATTTAGCATATACAATCATGCAAAATTGGTGCTGTCTAATTATCCGCATCAGCCCTTAATATCTCGCAATCAAAGCGTATAGCTTGCAAATCAATGTATTATGCTTGCGCAGTAAATAAGCTCAGTAAATAACCATTTCCTACGTTACTGCCCGGTATTCTAAAGATTGCTGCGAGAAAGACTGTGAAGCAGCTAATAGATTCTGTAAGTGCTGAGGCCCTGTTGGCAATGCTGTTACAAAAATCACACTAATCGCGGGCTTAGGATAACTGAATTTGAGCCTAGCCATCAAAATACTAGCACTCATTTGGCAAGCCCAATGTTTGGCATTTTAATTTAACCGCATACCAATGGCCACAACGTCCGCTGAGCCTAGGAATATTGATATGGATATTAACCTCACCGCGATCCTATTGCTCAGCACGGCAGGCTTTTTTGCAGGCATTATCAACACCTTGGCCGGAGGTGGCTCGAATCTCACACTGCCCGCTCTGATGGTGCTGGGCCTGCCCGCTGACATTGCCAACGGCACGAACCGAGTTGCGGTTGTTCTGCAGTGCATCGTTGGCGTAAAAGGCTTTGATAAGCATGACGCATTAGATCGTCCCGCAGTTGGACCTATCCTTGTACCTACAATTATGGGTGGATTACTAGGCGCACTCGGCGCTGTTGTTATCCCTATCGCCCATCTAAAACCCATATTGCTACTAACGATCCTCGCCATGTCGACAATAATACTTATTCGACCCTCAACACTAGCTCCCCCAGAGGGAAGCCCAGTCCTCTCACCCAACAATAGCTCGAAAAGCTGGTGGAGCCTATTTGCTGCAGGTATTTATGGGGGCTTCGTCCAAGCGGGCGTCGGTTTTATTCTCTTGGCCGCATTAGCGGGTGTGTTGAGATATGATTTAAAAAGAGCAAATGCACTAAAGATGGCCTGCACGTTAGCCTTCACCGCTGTCGCACTGTTAGTTTTTGCGTTGTTCGACCAGGTAGCGTGGATTCCTGGCTTGATTATGGCGGCAGGTTCTATGATTGGCGCTAATCTAGCCGTGAAGTTTGCGGTGAAATCCTCCCAGAATACAATTAAATGGTTTCTATTTCTGATGACCTTAGGAGCGGTCGTCGCAGGCTTTTTAGCTTAGCTTAAGCTCTGCGTTTCTAGTTGGTGCAGCCATTTGAGGCCCAAACCTTAAGGTGATTTTTGCCCCGCCAAGATCTTGACTTCTACTAATAAGCATTTCGCCGTTGTAACTTTTGACGATGTCCATAACCACAGCCAAACCGATGCCTTGGCCCTGTTTTAGTGTGTCTATTCGAGCACCTCTTTGCAAGACAAATTCTTGCTGATCGTCTGCGATTCCGTCGCCATCATCCTCAATAATAATTTCAACACCTTTAGTTTCACCCTCACGCGTTCGCACGCTCAGTAAAACAAGACTTTTCCCATACTTAAAAGAGTTGTCTAAAACATTGCCTAGCACTTCCATGAGGTCTCGCTCGTCGCCAGAAAATATCGCCTCCGGGTCGAGTAAAAGTTGAGTATCTGAGCCTTTGTCTGAGTATACTTTTTTCAGTGCTCGAATAATTTTAGAAGCGACTTTTGCTACGTTAATCTGCTTAGCAAGTGCGCTGGAATTATGAGACTGCACTGCTCGCTGGAGTTGGTAGCTGACTATCTGATCCATACGCTCAGCCTGTTCGCTGACACTTGCTAGTTGACTTGAAATTTTCTTAGGACAATCCGATGTAAAGCTATCAACGATTCCTACTACAACCGCCAGCGGGGTCTTCAAACTATGAGCCAAATCCGCCAAAGTCGTTCTATACCTTTCTTGTTGTTTGCGCTCAGTTTCAATTAAAAGATTAAGGTTAGTTGTAACCCCTGCGAGTTCGACTGGAAATTCGCCTACCAGTTGATCGGCCTCACCTTCTTCTATTCTCTTCAGATTTCTCTCCATTCGTTTGAGCGGAGACAAGCCCCAGCGCAGAAGAAAAAATTGAATACATAAAAGAAGCACCGCAACTCCTCCTAGCCAGCCCCAAAGACTAGCTCGGAAATTTGAAATCTCTGAATAGTAAGGAGTCACATCTTCCACTACTGAAAATTTATACTCGCTGAGACCATCTTCCCAAAGAATGCCGTAGCTTAGAACAAAAAAATCCTTACCTTGTTCTGCGCGACCTCCTCTTTGCCCAATACCTGCGTCGCCTTGAACTGTGCTAAACGCGGTGTTGCCTACCTCAACTTTTTGATTGAAAAATTCCATATTACCTAGCTGCAGTGTTGCAGCAGAATCACTTCGCCACAGTTCGCCGCGCGCTGCGCTGATGAAACCATAAAGCCCAGAGTTAAGCTGACCGAAGCGAGGTTCCTGCAGATCTTCCAAAAAATAGAATTCACCGTCCTGCTCTTCTGCCGCAGCTAACAATAAGTAAATCTGCCCTTGAAGCCGGTTAGCAGCACCTGCTTCGATGCTGCTTTGAAAAGCGGAGTCTAGAACCAGGCCAGTTAATCCTAAGAAAATAAAGAGTAAAATACTGAACGAATAAAGGAGCCGGTTTTGAAGTGAGTAGCTGGGAGCAGAGCCGACTTTTTCCATAGTAGTTATCGCAGAGGGCCCCTCAGGACTCTCCAAGCACGAATCTATAACCTTGGCCTCTAACCGTTTCTATCGGTTTCAGCGTTTCATCAGGGTCTAGTTTTTGCCTTAATCGACGAACGAAGACCTCGAGCACATTGCTATCTCGATCGTAGTCTTGCGCATAGAGATGCTCAGTGAGCTCGGTCTTTGAAATAACCTTGCCGGGGTTCATCATTAAATATTCGAGCATTTTATATTCGTAGGCGGTGAGATCCACTTTCTCGCCAGAGACATTAAGCCGCTTGGAGGCAATGTCTAAACTGATGGAGTCAAATTTAAGAACTGAAGTAGCGAATCCTGCGGCTCTTCGAAGCAACGCATTTAGCCGCGCCAAAATCTCTTCTAACTGAAACGGCTTTACCACATAGTCATCTGCACCGGCGTCGAGCCCAGCTACTTTATCTTGCCAATCACCACGAGCGGTCAATATAAGTATTGGGAATGTCTTACCAGCGACTCGCGTTTTCTCAATTAAAGAAATACCATCGATTTCTGGCAATCCGAGATCGATAATTGCCGCGTCATATTCAAACTCAGTCGCATAATAAAGACCAGTTTTACCATCTTCTGCGGTATCAACAACATAACCCTGCTTGCTAAGCCCTTGCTCAAGCTGCTGGCGTAACAGGCCTTCGTCTTCTACTACTAACAATCGCATTTAAGTACAGCCTTAAAGAAATGATGTGTGGATAGGTTTTACTTCTCGCATTCCAGTAAATCAACCTCCTCGGGTAACTTTCCCAGAAGCTGCATTGACAAACACATTGAACACTTTCCCTTCACTTTCCATTCGAATCTGATAGCGCTGATTGTTTCCTTCGCCAACCAAACCTATCCGTAAAACATTGCCCGCATAACGGTCTCTAGCAAGCCCAACCGCCTGACGCTCACTAATTCTGACATTGGCTTGAGGCTCGACTTGATCTGGTCGCGCCCCACCGACTCTATCAAGCTGATTTTGCTCTATTTGCAGGGGCAGGTTTTGAGCTAACAACTCAAATGCTGGCAACATCAATAATGTTGCTATTGCCAAGATTGAAGTAAATCGCTTAAATTTCAAAATAATCCTCTGGAGAGAAACAGGTCAGCATTAGCTACCTATTCCCCGCTCCATTTATAATACTGGCTCGACGCTAATTCGAACTTTGATTTGCTCGCCAGGGTCGCCATCCGCTCTCACTGAACGCTCCTGCCCTTGGTAAAGATAGGTTACTTTGTATCCTATCAGTCTCTCTTCTTGAACCTGCTCGTAGACAGTCTCGCAACTCTCAACCGTTTCGACTGTTTGCTCGCTCTGATCGTCACTACCACGCACTATATCACGACCAATGGCATGCCCCAACACCGCCCCCAACACCGCCCCCACTCGCTGATTAGACTTTCTGCTACCCACTGCATTTCCAATAGCGCCACCTATTATAGTGCTTACAATAACCGGCGTGTTTGAATTCCCTCTGCGACTGGATCTTTCTATAACTCTCTCTTCTTCCCAGCATTGCTCGCGGGGCTCAGAAATTTCAACAATCCTATAAATTGGGGTTGAGTTAAGCACTTGCGCATACTCATAACTTGTTTCAGAACTCGCATTTAAACTGAGAACACTTGCCATGGCTGCAGCTGCAAAAATTAGTGGTTTTTTCATCGTGATTTGCCTCTCTTGTGAAGTCGTTTTAATAAATATGTATGGATGCTGCTTTAACGCTGTTAAAACAAACAAATACTGGCGCGGCGCTCTCACTCTGACACTGAACCGACGCACTATTGCTTTACTGGATTGTAATTTAGCAGCCTTGAGCTGAATTGAAGCTGAAGAGAAAACTAGAAGGATAATCGGCATTTACAACCAGTCGCGGGTTTCCTTTACTACTTGGCTGGTGTATTTTCTAGTTGATGGGAAGCTAGCAATCGGGCTAGCGCAAAATTGCCATTAAATAACAACAAAAAAGAAGAGTTAATCCATGTTAAGCAAGCCATTATCAATCGCCATCATCCTAACTATTATTACCTGCATTCCGCTTTATTTTCTGGCCGCAGCCCAGTCCCAATTAACGGTAAGCAGCATGCCTTTAGCTGTGCTTTCTCTGTTCACAACAATTTTAATTGCTGCGCTCTGGGGGAAAATCGGCGCGCAACCTACTTACAGAACCGTCAGCAACACTGAAACGGGCCGCGAAGCAGGCAACGTCAAATGGTTTAATGCTAATAAAGGCTTTGGTTTTATAACCCGAGACAACGGTGACGATGTATTTGTTCATTTTCGCTCGATCAGAGGCGATGGGCACCGAGTGCTGAAAGATGGCCAAAGAGTAGAGTTTGAGGTCACTGAGGGAGACAAGGGCCTGCAAGCAGAAGACGTAGCAGCCGCTGGTTAGTGTCCTCTCGAGCCGAAAGCGGCTAACTCTTAACAGTTAATCGCTAGTAATGTGGGGGCCTCTCATCCGCCGAGCTGTATTGCTCAGGCTTGGAGTCATCCTCCGATGCTTCAGCCAAATGCTGCTTTAGCAGCGTTAGCTCATGTTTAAGTGAATCTAATTGCTGCTGTTGGCTGACTAGCGCATCATTGAGGGCTGCTAGGGTATTTTCTTGAAAGCTGTATTTTAATTCTAAGTCAGTAAATTTATCATCAACACTAGATGCGTCGAAATTAGAATCCATATCCGCCTTTCTCCTCGTTAAGTATACATATACGCCTCTGCCTAGAGTTCGTAATCCTTGAGCAATCGCAATCAGGTATTCACAACTAGGCAACTTGTCCGCTACTATACTTTACAAGAGTGTAGGGTTGTAGAGAGCTGCGTGTGAAATTAATACTCTTAAAACCGGCAGAGTACCCTAGTAATCACAACGTTGAGGAATACCGAAAAATGGAAAAAGCGCCAATTAACTGGACCAATATGTGGCTTTTTAGCCTAACGCCGGCTTTGGCAATTTCACTGGTCCCTTTATACGGATTCTATTTTGGCTATGATTTGTTCGAATGGGTCGTTTTTGTCCTTATGATGGGATTCTGTGGAATGTCCATTACCGCTGGCTATCATCGCCTTTGGTCCCATAAAACTTACAAAGCTCATCCCGCGATAAGGGTAATGTTAGCCATCGGCGGAGCCTGCGCTCTGCAAAACGACATTTTGTACTGGGCATCTGATCACCGCCGCCATCATCAGCATGTTGATAACAATGACAAAGACCCTTATTCCGCAGGAAAAGGTTTCTGGTTTTCCCATATCGGCTGGATACTCAGGGATTATCCGAGCGGCAAGAAAGACTTTTCTAATGTTAAAGACTTGCAAAAGGACCCTGTCGTCATGTGGCAGCATCGCAACTATTTAACGCTAGTCCTAGCAACCAACATCGGCTTACCTGCCCTCATTGGCCTGATCCACGGCGATATAATTGCCAGTTTACTGCTAGCAGGCTTGCTTCGCCTTGTGCTCAGTCAGCATGCTACATACTTTATTAATTCTCTCGCGCACATCTGGGGCAAGCAGCCCTACAGCGATCAGAGCTCAGCAAGAGACAACGGTCTACTGGCGTTAATCACTTATGGCGAGGGCTATCATAATTACCACCATACATTTCAATGGGACTATCGAAACGGTGTTAAGTGGTGGCACTACGACCCGACAAAGTGGATGATCGGGGGGCTTTCATTTTTTGGCCTAACTAGCGATCTCAAGCGTTGTTCTTTGGCCCAAATAGAAAAAGCAAGAATAGACTACCAGTACCGCGCAGCGACGCAGCGCTGTGAATTGCTGAATATTCCTGAAAAATGGCGCCTGCGACTTGAGCAGGAATATGAAGACCTACAGCAAACACTTCAGCTATGGACTGAGCATCGGCAAGCCTGGACAGAGCTTAAAGAAAAGCAGCTTCACGAAACTCTTGCTCACTGGGACAGGCTACAAATTAGAGATACCTACATAGAAATTCAGTTTAAATTGAAGGTACAAAAAAAGCGCTGGCAACTCATGCTGGAGAATATTAGCGATCTAAGCCCGGTCCCAAACTAAACTCCAAACAACAGCAAAGCTCTAGTTCGGAATGTGTGGTTAATATCAGTGGATTGAATAAGATATCTACCTCTAATGCATTCATCGTAATATGAGCACAATCGCATCTAAGTAAATTCCGTGCAAAGTGATTTAAGGTGGGTGAACATAGCGCTCTGTGATTGAAGATCGGAGCCTCAATGAGCTTACGGTGTATTTATCGGTATAGACGCCAGACCTAGTGTACACTTTACGCTTACTTCTGGTCGGTTCAAGGTCAAGGTCAGTTCGAGATCAGTTCAGATTAAATTCCGCTCAAGGTTTACTAAGGAAACACCATGATTTTTAGAAAAGCGAGCTATGCATCAGTTGTGGCACTAACTCTTAGCTTAAGTTTCAACGCATTCGCTGTCGAAGAAGGAGATGACGCACCTGCCTTTTCACTCCCATCTATTGAGCAGGGTCAACCTGACATTTCAATGGCTGCACTTGAAGGCAAGACTATCTTTGTTGATTTTTGGGCATCATGGTGCGCGCCCTGCCTCAAGTCTTTACCTTTGTACAATGAGATGTACCACAAATACAAAGACCAAGGCTTAGAAATCATCGCGATAAATGTCGATAATCCAGTTGAAGATGGGCTGGACTTTTTAATAGACACTCCTTTGGATTTTCTTATCCCTAGCGACCCAGACGGTGAAACAGCCGAGCTTTTTCAGGTTATTGGTATGCCCACTTCGTACTTAGTAAGCCCAGGGGGCAAAGTCGAGCTAGTTCATATGGGATTTAGAACCGGCGATATGCAAATAATTGAAGAAGCCATAGAAAAAGTATTAGCAGCAAATTAGAGCTATTTCTTATGAAGCTAATTAGAACTTTTTTGTTTTTTTACTTGAGCTTAAGCATGCTCGCAGCATGCACCCAAGTGCGCCCTTGGGAAAGGGGCCTTCTCGCCAAGGAAGAAATGGCCTGGCGCACAGACGCGTTAGAAAGCGCTCTGAATGACCACATTTTTTTTAGCAAAGAAGCATCGTCTGGAGGCAGCAGTGCAGCTGGTGGCGGCTGTGGCTGCAACTAGGCCGTGATAATCCTTACCAAAGAAGGATGCTTGTGTGAAGGCCAAACCCTCTCGTAGCTTATTAGCTATTTCCACAACAGCTTTAGCACTGCCGGGCATTGCAATTGCCGATGCGCCACCTGTTAACAGCAGTTTGTCTTATAAAGTATCCAACTATCAAGAAGATGACTTAGATCGCGCGGAATCTCCATTCGGCGATCTCGGCCGTTATGATATCGATGTGCATCAATTCCAATTTATTTCTCCGATTGGAAGAACCTTTTCGCTGCAAATAGACGCCAACTATGAAGACCTAAGTGGAGCCTCTCCATGGTTCACTACGCTTGGCCCTAATGGCAGCCCAATCGTAAATCTTAGCGGCGCTAGTGGCATCCAAGATAGACGAGCCGAATTAAACGTAGGCACACGCTACTACCTCGAAAATGGCAGTATTGGCGGCAACGTCGGCTATTCACAAGAGAACGACTATAGAGCCACCTATGGAGGAATAAGCGGCGAACGCCATTTTAATGATGACTTAACTACGGTCTCAATTGGCCTCAGTTATTCCTCCGATGATATTTTTCCAACCGATGCTGAAATCTTTAATCGAGTGATCAGCGAAGACAAATCTAGCGCCTCTGCTGTACTCAATATCAGTCAGATAATAAACCAAGTATCTACATTTCAAACTGCTTTTAGCATCACTGAGCAATCAGGGTTTTTAACAGATCCGTACAAACTAGTAGACACCAGACCGGACAATAAAACGCAAATCTCTTGGTCAAATTCTTATCGACGTTATATTCGCGCAGCTGATGCGGCGTGGCATGTTAATTACCGTTTCTATCACGATGATTTTGGAGTCACATCCCATACTTCAGACATGAGTTGGCATCAAAATCTAAGCAGCTCAACTCAAGTAATACCAATGCTAAGATACTACACACAATCTGCCGCTAACTTTTTCACTAACGTAGATGACTTTACTCGACCTGCTACCAACTTCCAGTCCAGCGATTATCGTCTGTCTGCCTTTGGCGCCATCAGCGGCGGCCTAACCTTGAAGACGACTTTTGGCAATTGGGATGCCACCCTTACCGGCGAGCGCTATTTAGCAAATGAAAAGTATTCTGCATTTAACGTATCTCAACCCAGTACAGCCTTGGTGCGCTATGTCAGAGTGTCGCTTGGGCTGGATTATTCTTTTTAAATCTAGGCTATTTGAGTCCAAGCTGTTTAATTATGAACCCTTCTTTAAAACGCTTCTCGTTTCAAGCAATGGGCAGCCACTGCGAGATTCAACTATTTCATGATTCTCGCGTTTATGCGAAACGCTTAGCTCAAAAACTTGGCACCGAAGCACATCGTCTAGAAAAAAAATATTCTCGTTTTACAAGCGATAGCCTAGCATCAATCATTAACCAGCAAGCCGGTGACAAGTACGGTATTAAAATTGATCAAGAAACCAAACTGTTATTCGATCACGCCCTTACCTGTTTTGAGGAAAGCGACGGCCTGTTTGATATAACCTCTGGCCAACTGAGCCGGATTTGGGATTTTAAGAGCGGTCGCGTTCCAGATCACAAACGCATTGCCAAGGCGCTAGAGAACACCGGTTTTCACAAGCTCAGCTGGCACCGATCAAGACTGCATATGCCTGCAGGTATGGAGATAGATTTTGGTGGCATTGTTAAAGAGTATGCAGCTGACTCGCTAGCAAAACTTGCTCGGGCTTTAGGCAGCAACTCTGGGTTAATTAACCTAGGCGGTGACTTTTCAGTTATCGGTCCGATGCCAGAAAATGAGAGCTGGCCAATCGCTATTGCCGATCCTCACTCAACCGAATCAACCGACTCGACCACCTCAGTTATGGCGAGAATAAATCTAAGCGATGGAGGGCTGGCGTCAAGTGGAGATTATGAGCGGTTCTTTTTCTTCGAAGGAGAACGTTACAGCCATATCCTAAACCCTAAAACAGGATGGCCCAGCAAGGGCCTTCGCGCTGTCAGCGTGGCGAGTCACTTGTGCACAGTAGCTGGCTCCATGGCGAGCATAGCAATGCTTAAAAATGAAACCCAGGGGATTCAGTGGCTATTGGAATCGGGGCTACCTCACGTATATATGAAGCAAAATGGTGAAATTGGCGGCCTTAGCTTGAATGCTAGATTATCTGTCTAGATTAATTGTAATGGTGCCTCATCTAGAGCGAATAACTGCTCTCGTAATTCTAGAATGTGCTCTGCCCAATACCGCTCTGTGTTAAACCAGGGGAAGCTTAAAAGAAAAGCGGGATCATTCCACCTGCGCGCTAGCCAAGCACTGTAATGCATTAGTCTTAAGGTTCTTAAGGATTCAATCAAATTTAGTTCTTTGGCTCTAAAATCATAGAATTCGTTATAGCCTTCCACCAACTCCAAAAGCTGGCCTTGGCGCTGATTTCGGTCACCAGAGAGCATCATCCACAAATCCTGCATTGCGGGGCCCGACACCGTGTCGTCAAAATCGACAAAAGTTGGTGTTTCATCCCGCCAAAGGACATTGCCTGGATGGCAATCGCCGTGAATCCTTATCAACGGTAATTCACCCTGCTCTGCAAATAGCGTATCTATCTTGGTTAACAGGTCGCCAGACAGTGATTCATAAGCTGGAACTAAATCTTTAGGGAAAAAATTATTCTCCAAGAGGTATTCACGGCTGGAATATCCCAGCGCAGCTACAGACAGCTGGTTTCGAGTATTGAAGCTGGCCATCGCACCAACCGCGTGAATCCTAGCAACAAAGCGCCCCATCACGAGTAAGTTATCAAGATTATCCAACTCTGGAGGCCTACCAATAATCTGCGGAAACACTGCTATTGGGAACTTATCAATTTGCACAAGGGTCTCGCCTTGAGCGAGTTTAAGAGGGGCGACGACTGGAATTTCTAACGCCGAAAGCTCCTCTGCGAAAGCGTGCTCCTCTAGGATCTGCTCTGTGCTCCAGCGCCCTGGCCGATAGAATTTAACAATAATCGAGTCATGGTCATGCAAACCAACTTGATATACGCGGTTCTCATAACTGTTTAGCGCAAACACGCGGGCATCTGGATCAAACCCTAGATCCTCGACTGCTTGCAACACTTCTTCGGGGCCCAAATCTGCGTAGGGGTGAGTGCTTTTTTCCATGGTCACTCAACCTCTACTAGTTGGGAAAACTTGAATTTTGATGCGATTTTACTTCTTTACTGCTGAACTTCTGCCGAACTACCAAAGTCGCTGCACTGTATTTAGACAGCGGCTGTGCTTCAGCCCTAGTTAGGAATCTTTTGGCTTTACCTTACTACCAATTAAAGAAACTGGAAACGGGGAGACATTGTCACCGTTGGTGATTTTACTGACTCCGCTTTTCTCCACCTCATCGATCCGTATAATTGCCTGCATTGGAATAAAGCTGCGCTTGACACCGCTAAATTCTGCTTTTAACTTCTCTTCGCCGGGATCGACAAGCACCTGTGAGCGCTCATCGAACATATAGTCTTCAATTTCTATAAACCCATACAGGTCACTTTGGTACACCTGCTTCACGAAGACCTCGTAAACCTTGCCCTTGTTCAAGAAGGTTACTTTGTATATTTCTGAAGTATTCGTCATGGTAATCAATCTCTTGCTGACAGTTTTCTAAAATCGCTCAGCCGTTAACATTGGACATTTAATCATGTACTCCGAAGATGCAAACTTCTGAAACTCTAATATTAGGTTAAACTCAGCTTATTCAAGTCATTATGCGATATTAACGCTTTAAAAGCTTAAGTAAATTGCTGCTATAATGTGGCCTCGTTATCATTTATGACCGAAACACAGGACAAAACGTGAAATCCGCCCAAGACAGCCAAAACAATTTCCCAGAGCCATCCACAGAACCTGCCAAGAAAGTGTTCATAAAAACCCACGGGTGTCAGATGAACGAATATGACTCTTCGCGAATGCTTGATTTGCTTGGCGAAACTCACGGTGCTGTTTTGGTTGCAACAGCAGAAGAAGCAGATTTTTTACTACTAAATACCTGCTCAATTCGCGAAAAAGCACAGGAAAAAGTATTCCATCAGTTAGGTAGATGGCGCAGCCTCAAAGAAAAGAACCCCAACGTAAAAATTGCCGTTGGTGGCTGCGTCGCGAGTCAAGAAGGGGCTGCAATCGGCAAACGGGCACCTTATGTCGATGTTATTTTTGGTCCGCAAACACTGCATAGATTGCCTGAAATGCTGGACGCTTCTTCTCCTCGAAGCAAACCCGTTGTAGATATAAGTTTTCCTGAGATTGAAAAATTTGACCGACTCCCAGAGCCGAACGCTAACTCCTGCCAAGCTTTTCTCTCCATTATGGAAGGGTGTAGCAAATATTGTAGTTTTTGCGTGGTTCCTTATACCCGCGGCGAAGAAGTAAGCCGACCATTGGATGATGTTCTCGCCGAGGCTGTGCATCTTGCCGAGCAAGGTGTGCGGGAAATCAACCTGCTTGGACAGAACGTAAATGCGTATCGGGGATTGAGCGACGAAGGGACTATTGTGGACCTGGCTTTACTAATTCAGTATATCTCGAGCATTGACGGCATTGACCGCATACGTTTCACAACATCACACCCAGTTGAATTTTCGAGTAGTTTAGTTGACGTTTACAACGAAGTTCCTGAGCTTGTCTCACACTTACACTTACCCGTTCAAAGTGGATCAGATCGCATCTTGGCTGCAATGAAACGCGGCCACACAGCATTGGAATACAAATCTTTGCTGCGTAAAATAATGGCTAATCGGCCGGGCATTAGCTTATCTTCTGACTTTATTATCGGGTTTCCTGGCGAAACCAATAAAGACTTTGAAGACACCATGAAGCTAATTATAGAAATAGGTTTTGATACGTCTTTCAGCTTCATCTATAGTGCGCGACCCGGCACTCCAGCGGCTGATCTAAAAGATCTAACGCCAGAACAAGAAAAGAAACACCGCCTCGCAACTTTGCAATCTCAGATAGTTATGCATGCCAAGGCCATCAGTGAATCTATGGTTGGCGGTGAGCAACGTATTTTAGTTACCGGACACTCAAAAAAGGATCCGGGTGACTTGCAGGGCCGGACCGAAAACAACCGAGTCGTGAATTTCAAATGCGATGATCAAAGTCTGATCGGACAATTCACCTCAATCAAGGTTACCGACGCGCTTCCAAACTCCCTTTTAGGCACTTTATAAGGTAAACGGGCCTGCCAAATCGCGGTGCGGCAGACCCAAGCGGCGCAAGAATTTTTATTTAAAAAGCGTCAACTCTCAAATTCATTGATATACTAAAAATCAATCAATTAGCAAAATACTGTTAAATAATTAATGTCCACATTAACTCTCAACCTGACTCTTGTTCCGAATAATGCTCAACGACTCGCAATATTATGCGGCCGACTGAACGAGCACATAACACAGATAGAATCATTCTTTAGCCTGAAAATCCGGCAACGGGGAAACGTATTCCAGATTTCCGGGCTGGAATCTGCGGTAAATGGCGCGAGCAAGGTACTGGAAGATCTTTATAAAGAAACTGAGCAGAATCCAGACTTAAGTCCGAACCAAGTGCATCTAGCACTACAGGAAATCCGATCCTGGGACGGCCAAGCAATTGATGATGGTGACGAACTTGTGCTTAAGACACCAAGGTCGTCCGTAAAACCCCGTAACAGCCACCAGCAGGACTACGTCAAAAGTATTTGGCGCTACGATATTAATTTCGCAATAGGCCCTGCCGGCACTGGCAAGACTTATCTAGCTGTAGCCTGCGCTGTAGAAGCGCTACTTAAAGAAGAAGTAAGCCGAATACTCTTAGTTCGCCCAGCGGTTGAAGCGGGAGAAAAGCTAGGTTTTTTGCCAGGTGACCTCGCTCAAAAAATCGATCCTTATCTCAGACCTTTGTATGACGCACTCTACGAGATGTTAGGCTTTGAAAAAGTAGCACGGCTGATTGAGCGGAACATTATAGAAGTTGCCCCTCTCGCCTATATGCGCGGGCGCACGTTAAACAATTCATTCATCATATTAGATGAAAGCCAAAACACAACCGCCGCGCAGATGAAGATGTTCCTTACTCGAATCGGATTCGGATCAACGGCGGTAATAACTGGCGATGTAACACAAATAGATTTGCCTAGAGGCACGCGGTCTGGACTGGTTCATGTCAGCAAAATTCTAGAAGGAATCGATGATATCGGTTTCACCTACTTTGACGCTAAAGACGTGGTAAGGCACCGCCTTGTGCAGCAAATAGTTGAAGCCTATGATAAATATGATAAAAGCTCAGTATCCGCGCTAGGATCACAGGAGTCGGTTCACCTAAATGAACGTGACAATTGATATTCTTAACGAAAGCGGCAGCCGATGGCTGCCAGAGTTTGCTGACTGCGAAACATGGATAACTTGCGCATTAGCGGCTGCCAGCTACAATGAAAATTGTGGTATCAGCCTTAAGTACGTAACCGAGGAAGAATCTGCAGAGCTGAACGAAAGTTACCGCGGTAAAGCCTCCGCGACTAACGTGTTGTCATTTCCTGCAGATTTGCCCAGAGAAATCGCTACACAGCTAGGCTACAGCCCATTAGGGGATATTGTAATTTGCCCTGCTGTATTAGAAACTGAAGCAATTGCGCAAGGAAAAACCTTGCCAGCTCATTGGGTACATCTGCTCACTCATGGCGCTTTGCATCTGCTAGGCTATGACCATGAAAAAGAGGATGAGGCCCAGAAAATGGAAGCTTTAGAAGTTTTAATCCTGAAAAATAATGGTTTTGAAAATCCGTACACCATCACCCAAAGCTAAACTCGCGACTATTGTCATCACTGTAATTACTATCATAATCAACGTAAAAGCAATTACCATAACCCCTTAGGAGACTCAGAGAGTCAGCGTATGACCGACGAACAATCTACTATCGATCCAAAACCAAGATCTTGGATCGATAAAATCACCAACGCCCTCACAGGTGAACCTACAGATACTAAGAGCCTACTGGAGCTGCTGCGTAATGCTGAGCAGGATCAGGTGCTCGATGCAGATGCCTTAGGGATTATCGAAGGTGCGTTGCAGGTTTCGAGCATGCAAGTTCGAGACATTATGATTCCGCGGTCTCAAGTCGTGACGGTTTCTTCTAAATTGCCGGTTAACGAACTAGTCGAGCTGGTGACTAACGCCTCACATTCTCGGTTCCCTGTGATCGGTGACCACACCGATAATGTGATGGGCATCCTCCTTGCCAAAGACTTACTCCCTCTTTTACTGCAAGACAACAGCGAACGCTTTGATATTAAAGATGTAGTGCGCCCAGCTACGTTTGTACCTGAAAGCAAACGGCTTAATGTTTTGCTTAAAGAGTTTCGCGAAACCAGACACCATATGGCGATAGTCATTGATGAATATGGCAGCGTTTGCGGAGCGGTGACCATTGAGGATGTGTTGGAACAAATCGTTGGCGAGATTGAAGACGAATATGATGTAGATGACGATAGCTATATCAAAAAATTTGATGACGAAAACCATATCGTAAAAGCACTGACACCGGTCGATGAGTTCAATGCATATTTTGAAACTGACTTTTCGGACCAAGAATTTACCACTATCGGTGGCCTGATCCTGCAGCAGTTTGGGCATATCCCAGAACGAGGTGAAACCATTAATATCGGGCCCTTCCTCGTAACTATATTGAACGCTGACAGCAGACAAATAAAGCTGCTTAAAATCACCTCAACTCTGGTTAGTGTAAGGAAGATATTGACCTAGAGTAGAGCGAAAAACGACTCTATATGTCGCCCGAGCACAGGCAATTCAGAGCATTCTACTGCTGGCGATCAAGCCTAACTAAACAGCCCTGCCAAGACGCATCGGGCCCCTTGCTCCGGCTATATGTAGGTTGTTTGTTTATGGGGTGTCAGATTCGAGTCGGCATCTTGCAGTTAGGCGCCCTTGCATGACCCTGTAAAGCCTGCGATTTTTACACAAACCCTTACTAGTGGTGACCGTCTAGGTTATCCTTCGCTGTCATTATTATCCGCCTAGCTATGATTCTCAAAACCATGTTTTCCGCGCTGTGCGCCAACCGCCATTATTTGAAAAGAATATGAATAAAACTGACCCTCAATATAATCCTGCAGAAGTAGAGAAAATCGCCCAAACCTATTGGCAGGCTCATGATAGTTTTAAAGTTGTTGAAGATTACACTAAGGAGAAATACTACTGCCTCTCGATGTTTCCTTATCCAAGTGGACACCTTCATATGGGCCACGTAAGGAATTATTCCATTGGGGATGCGATAGCCAGATATCAACGCATGCAGGGCAAAAATGTTCTACAACCCATGGGGTGGGACGCCTTTGGGTTGCCTGCTGAAAATGCGGCAATGCAGAACAAAGTCCCGCCGGCTCAATGGACTTATAGCAATATTGATTATATGCGCAAGCAACTTAAGCAGCTGGGCTATGCTTATGACTGGTCGAGAGAAATCGCTACCTGTCATCCAGATTACTACCGTTGGGAGCAGTGGTTCTTCACCCAGCTATTTAACAAAGGGTTAGTTTACAAAAAAGAATCCGAGGTGAATTGGGACCCTGTAGATCAAACAGTATTAGCTAACGAACAAGTGGTAAATGGCCGAGGATGGAGATCTGGCGCGATCGTAGAGCGGCGCAGCATCCCCCAATGGTTTGTAAAGATTACCGCTTATGCTCAAGAGCTATTGGATGATTTGGATAAATTAGACGGCTGGCCTGAAAAAGTCAAAACTATGCAGAGTAACTGGATAGGTCGCTCTGAGGGCGTTGAGCTTACCTTTGAAATTGCCGGTGAGGTTGACCCCGAGTTAGCAAAACTGTCTGTATATACGACCAGACCAGACACGTTAATGGGCGTTACCTATTTAGCGGTAGCGCCTCAACACCCCATCGCTGCCAAAGCGGCGGCTGACAATCCGGACTTACAAGCTTTTATTGAGCAAGAAAGCAAAATTAAGGTAGCCGAAGCCGATATGGCGACCATGGAAAAAGTGGGAATGGATACCGGCATAAAAGCTATTCATCCGATAAATGGTCTAGAGGTTCCGGTTTTTATCGCCAACTTCGTACTTATGAGTTACGGATCGGGCGCAGTTATGGCCGTTCCTGGGCATGATCAGCGCGATTGGGAGTTTGCCAAAAAGTATGATCTGGCCATCAAGCAAGTCGTAACGCCGACTGACGATGAAGAATGTAATCTCGACAAAGCGGCCTTTATTGGCAAGGGCGTATTAATTAATTCAGATCAATTCGATGGGCTTACATTTGTTGATGCCTTCGAGGCCATCGCCTCCCATTTAGCCGCGGCTGACCAAGGCAAAAAAACGGTCAATTTTAGATTGAGAGATTGGGGCGTATCCCGACAACGCTATTGGGGAGCGCCTATCCCGATTATAAATTGCTCTTCCTGTGGCTCAGTGCCCGTTCCTGAAGAGGAACTGCCTGTATTGCTTCCTGAAGAAGTAGAGTTCGATGAAAGCGGCTCACCGCTAGGTAAGTTAGCTGCATTTTACGAAGTTAATTGTCCTAAGTGCGGAGCAATGGCCCGCCGCGAAACCGATACCTTTGACACCTTCATGGAATCATCTTGGTATTATGCGCGCTATGCTAGTCGCGATAATGACACTAAAATGTTGGATGATCGCGCTAACTACTGGCTGCCGGTAGATCAGTATATTGGCGGCATTGAGCATGCAATCCTGCATTTACTTTACTCACGCTTTTTCCATAAGTTAATGAGAGATGCAGGTATTGTTACTTCAGATGAACCTTTCAAGAAACTACTGACTCAAGGTATGGTGTTAAAAGACGGCACCAAAATGTCAAAATCTAAAGGTAATACTGTCGACCCCCTACCCCTTATCGAAAAGTATGGAGCGGACACAGTGCGCATGTTTACCATGTTTGCGTCACCTCCTGACCAATCCCTAGAATGGTCCGACAGCGGCGTCGAAGGCAGTTACCGCTTTCTTAAGCGTCTATGGAAAATAGTTGCTGAGCACGACACTGTCAGCAGTACTGACATTTCCAAGGCCGAACTAAGCCCAGACCAGCGAAAACTTCGGTTAAAGACTCACCAGTCACTAGAAAAAATAAGTGATGACTACGGCCGAAGAAACACCTTTAACACGGCTATAGCTGCGACTATGGAATTGTTAAATGCGACCACCAAATTTATCGATACTAAGAAAGCACCTTTATCACACCATGATAAAATGGTGGTACAGGAGTCGTTAGAAATAACAATAGCTGTAATGGCACCGATAGTCCCTCATTTCAGCCATGTATTGTGGCAACACCTAGGGCACAGTGGAGCAATCATAGATGCAACTTGGCCCGCAGTTGACCCTACAGCCTTGGCTCAGGACAGCATATTGTTAGTTGTTCAAGTTAATGGCAAGCTTAGGGCAAAACTGGAAGTTGCAAAAAATTTAGCAAAAGACCAATTGGAAAAGCTCGCTCTTGAGAACGAGACAGTCAAGCGCTTTACTGACGCCGGCACTATTCGTAAAGTAATAGTCATCCCGGGCAAACTCGTAAACATTGTGGTCAACTAACATGAGAAGTTTGTTGTTTAGCCTTGTTATAAGCACCTGCGTACTTAGCCTCAGCGCATGCGGATTCGCTCTTAGAGACAATGAGAATTTCACGGCGCAATTGACCAGCCTTCAGCTCAGTCTTGAACAACCCAATAGTGAGCTCTCAAGACTACTAAGAAGCAATCTTGAGGCGGCAGGAGTGACGATCAGCCTTGTCGAGGACGTAGGTGCCGCAGAGTCAGAGTCAAACATAGCCCTTCTCCTCATCACCAACGAGCAAGTTGTGAGCCGACCGGTAACTGTTAATGCACGTGCGCGCGCGGCCCAGTACGAACTAAGGATGTCTATCACCATCGCACTAGGGCAGAGTACCGGCTATGTTATTGAGCCAGAGGCATTAGTAGTTCAGCGAATTTATTTCGAGGACATTGAAAACATCAGCGGCAACCGCGAAGAAGTAGAAATAATATCTGCTGAAATGCGGCGTGAGTTAGTCAATCAGTTAATGCGAAGATTAGAAGCAGTGGAGATTTAGACCTGAAGCTCAAACCCGAACAGCTTGCCCGAACCTTAAGTAAGGAATCAATTCCAGCCTTTTGGCTTTCCGGCGATGAACCTTTGCTTATGCAAGAAGCTGCCGACAGCATAAGACTGCATTTCCGCAAGCAAGGCTTCGATGAAAGGGACGTCTTTAACGTCGATAAAAGCTTTGATTGGAATAGTTTTCATCATGCCACCAACAACCTTTCATTGTTCGCTGAAAAAAAGATTCTAGAACTTCGGTTTACAACTGCGAAACTAGATGAGCCCGCCAAGAAAGCGCTACAGCATTATTTCGAGGCTCCGAAAAGCGATTTCATCCTTCTCATCAGCAGCCCCAAACTTGAGGCTGCTACCCTTAATACAAAATGGTTTAAAGCTATTGAGTCGAAAAGTGCATTGGTACAAATCTGGCCGGTGAATCGCGAAGGCCTTGCCTCCTGGCTAGAACAGCGATTGCTGCAGGAAAATATTCGAGCTGACGCTACTGCGCTTGGGTTATTAATGGACAAAGTCGAAGGCAATTTGCTTGCAGCAATGCAGGAAATAGAAAAGCTAAAGCTTCTTAGCGGTAATCATTCCGATGAATTAATCAACCTCGATGCCAATACTGTTATGCAGGTGGTCGCCGACAGCTCACGCTACAGTGTTTACAATCTTGTGGATTCCACTCTTAGCGGGGATTTAGCTCGAAGTCAGAAAATTTTAGCAGGCCTTCGCAATGAAGGCCTATTTCCCTTGGTAATACTTAACGCCTTTACTCGCGAAATTCGAAGTCTCCAATCTATGGTGGACAAACGGCAACAGGGCCAGGGTGTTAACGCGATAATGCAGGCCTCGAGAGTTTGGTATAACCGAAAAGAACCGGTTGGAAGCGCGTTGCAGCGTCTAAGTAGCGAAGACATTTGGCAGCTGCTGGACCACTCCAAACTCATAGACCAGTCAATAAAAGGTCTTTCAACCCTCAATCCTTGGGATGAGATTAGCCGATTGATGGTGAAGCTCAGTGGGAAATCGATCGCCACCACAG
>JBLHVT010000022.1:0-34312 GCA_047628735.1 Glaciecola sp. | reverse complement strand
TAAGCCAAGTTTGAAGAATTTTAATGCATCATCTAAGTTAGGAGAAGATTATGATCTTAAGAGTTCCTGCTATTCACACAGTCAGCCTCGCAAGAATTCGAGCAGTCATAGCCATAGTGATGCTGATCGTTCTAGCATCTTGTGCTTCTAACGGCGCAGGGGAAGCAGAAGTGGCTGCAGCGTCTGAACAAGCGGCCAGGGCTGCTGAGGAAGCGCGCAGAGAGAGCGTTGCTCAGATGAGCAGGCAGAAAGAGGAGCAAGAGGCAGAGCAAGCAAGACTTCAGGCGGGACGAGATAAAGTGCAGGCCCAA
Source organism: Glaciecola sp. (assembly GCA_047628735.1). GTDB lineage: Bacteria > Pseudomonadota > Gammaproteobacteria > Pseudomonadales > Pseudohongiellaceae > UBA9145. The sequence continues at coordinate 34,001 of JBLHVT010000022.1, read as the reverse complement.
CGCGAAGAGGCGGAACAAATTAAAAGGCAAGAGGCTCAATTGCTAGCAGTTCAAGCAGAGCAGCAGCAGGCTCGCCAAACACGAGATCGGGAAATTGCCGCTGTAGCGGCTCGCAGGCAGGCCAAAATGGACCGAATTACAGAGTTGGAATCAATAATCTCTCGAACAGAAAATAAGTTAGGCGCCGATGAGGTTTCCGTTATAGCTCTCAACGAAGCCATTAATGTTGCCGAGACGCTGTTGGATGCGTTAGCCACGGAGCAAACCAAGTATGAAAATACTGATGCCTCTGGAAATACACTAGAACCTTTGGCGAAGAGTTTGATAGCCGAGTTAGAGTCGCGGAAAAATGACCTTGTTAATCGGTCTCGCTCTCAATAGGCTGAACGGATTATGAGCAGGGATTAGATTGCAATGAGCGACAATGACAATATCGTCGATTTTGAATCGGGCAAGCTCAGTCAAATTCACAAGCGTAAGGCGCTGCGAACTGAGGAAATCCGTAAAGCGTTTAGTGAGGCCCGCGCAGAATTTAGTCCTAAACCTAAAACCAAGAGCCAAAAACGAAGGCGCAAGACACCAAATAAATAGAGCCTATCCCCACTTTCCCTGTTTCAGAAATCAAATTCGCTGCAGCTCCAATTTTATCCAACAAAATCCCCGAATTTAGACGCTTTTCGCCACTTTTTTTGTCTGGCCGGTTATGGTAAAGTGCGCGCCATTATTTTTAACTAACCACCATTAACTACTTAATATTTACCACTAGGGGAGTCACACTTAGAATGGGGATTACACTCACGGTTTCGACTATTTTGGCACTGTTGGGCTTGGCAATAGCTTTCTATTATATGAAGAAGGTTACGAGCATTCCGGTCGATTTGGGATTGAACGAAGAAGAAAGCAAAAAACTTAAATTCATTCACGGGGCAATTGCTGAAGGTGCAATGGCTTTTCTTAAACAGGAATATAAATTTCTGGCCATCTTTATGGTGGTATTTGCTGCTGTTATCGCTTTATTAATTGACGACACTCATACACCAGACATAAGCGAAGGCGTTTATACCGCTATCGCCTTTTTGTTTGGCGGTGTCATCTCTATCGCTTCCGGTTACATCGGAATGATAGTAGCTACACAGGGCAATGCTCGAACAACTGTCTCAGCTCGAAATAGCATATCTAGTGCATTCGAAGTGGCTATCAATTCTGGCGCAGTCATGGGCTTTGCCTTGGTTGGTCTTGCTGTATTGGGTTTGGTAATTGTCTATCTGGTAATGGCCTACCTATTGGCGGATTTAGGTCCTGAGAACAATCATATCTTGATGGAAGTGATTGCCGGCTTTGGTCTGGGCGGATCGACTATCGCTCTGTTTGCGCGTGTTGGCGGTGGTATTTTTACCAAAGCTGCGGACGTTGGTGCTGACCTAGTTGGTAAAGTTGAGAAGGGCATTCCTGAAGATGACCCACGTAACCCCGCAGTAATTGCAGATAACGTTGGCGACAATGTGGGCGATGTTGCCGGTATGGGTGCTGACTTATTTGGTTCATGTGCGGAAAGCACATGTGCGGCCATGGTTATTAGTGCTGCGGTTTTTGCCTATGACCCTAACGCTTTACTTTTCCCAATCTTGATTAGCGCTGTAGGTATTCCAATCAGCCTTGTTACCAAGCTTATGGTTGGTGTTAAGACTGAGGAAGATGTGGCTCCTGCCTTAATGAAGCTGCTAATCATCTCAAGCGTACTTATGGCATTCGTCATGTATTTTTTCACCATGGCGCTTATTCCAGAGACATTTGAACTTGCCCCGGGCGGCGAGACTTACACCAATATGGGTGTTTATCTTTGTTTCTTAGCGGGACTTGTATCTGGGCTTGCGGTTGGCTTGTTGACTGGCTACTACACGTCTGACAAATACGGTCCGGTTCAAGAAGTGGCGAAGTCATGTGAGACTGGTGTAGCAACAAATATTATCTACGGCTTAGCGTTAGGTTATAAGAGTACCGTTCTGCCTTATTTATGTATCGCGATTTCCATCTTTATATCTTGGGAACTGGCCGGTATGTACGGCGTTGCTATTGCCGCGCTTGGAATGCTAGGCACCTTGGTGATCGCATTGACAATTGATGCCTATGGCCCGGTTGCTGATAATGCCGGTGGTATTGCAGAGATGGTAGGTCTAGATAAAGAAGTGCGTCGTCGTACAGACATCTTAGACTCAGCGGGTAATACCACTGCTGCTATTGGTAAGGGCTTTGCAATTGGTGCCGCGATTCTGACATCTCTGGCACTGTTTGCGGCATTCATCACCACTGCTTCTAAGCTAAGTGGCGCACCTATTACCATGAGCCTGCTTGAGCCAATGGTATTTACAAGTGTGTTCGTAGGCGCAGTTATGCCTTTCCTATTCTCAGCAATGACGATGAAGTCTGTTGGTAAGGCTGCCTTTGATATGATCGAAGAAGTGCGTCGTCAATTCAAAACAATTCCTGGCATAATGGAAGGCACCGGTACGCCGGACTACGCAGAATGTGTGGCTATTTCTACCCGTGCAGCCCTGCGTGAGATGATAGCTCCGGGTGTATTGATTATGGGTGCACCGCTGTTAACTGGTTTCTTGTTCGGAGTTGAAGCGGTTGCAGGCTTGCTTGCAGGGTCTTTGATTACTGGCGGGGTACTTGCGATTGCTTCATCAAATAGTGGTGGCGCTTGGGATAATGCTAAGAAATATATCGAAGCTGGAAACCTGGGTGGCAAGGGCTCTGAGGTCCACATGGCAGCGGTTGTCGGCGATACTGTTGGTGATCCGTTGAAAGATACTTCAGGACCGTCTTTGAATATTCTTATTAAGCTGTCAGCAATATTGAGCTTAGTATTCGCACCATTCTTTGTTCAATATGGCGGCATTTTGCTATAGAGGCGAGTAGAGTTTAAGCATAAAAAAAGGGGCCAATTGGCCCCTTTTTTATGTTTTAAATTGCGTTTATTGATCGATTCTGCTTTCGAAATGAAATAAAACCCATTCTTCATTTTCACTGGATAGTTTTGAATTTAAGTCTGTCCAAGTAGCTGTGACACTTTGAACGCACTGATAAATCCGAAATGCGTCAGTGTTTTCGATAATCAAATTGCGCACCGAAGGGTTCAATGTGTAATTAGAAACCTCCACTAGTCGCCAGTTGCCCGCCATCGTTCGTTCAATACACTCGTCGTCTGCCAGTAAATCAATGTATTCGAACTCTTTATCTGCATAGCCCATAGCAGGGACATCTAGGTCTGTAGACAAGATAACTGATTCGGCTCCTTTTGATGGTTTGCTGAAAGCAATTGTATCAATCCTAATGGGGTTTTCCGTTTGGTTGTACGCGACAAGCCTTAAGCCATCATCGGTGTTCTCTCCCCAAGCGGAGGAATAAAAAGCAAATTTTATCTCAGACTCGTCCTGCTGCTCGGCTGCAACGCCAAAATTTAAGAGGCTGCACGCTATCAAGGCGGATCCAAGACTTCTTAGCATTAAGTTTTCTCTCATTAATTATATTAAAGGGCTTTAAGGTGTTCCCACGATCTGAATTCTAGCGGCCAAGCCGGTGAGTTGTCATGCCTATTTTCTTTTGATAGTGGATAAATCATAATCATTACTGTTCCCGATGGGGCTCACTTCGGGCCTGCACTGCAGATGTGACCAAAATAGGCCTTAAGTTTGAGTAATTTAGACAATATAAAGCATGTGATTTGTGTTGCCTCTGGAAAAGGAGGGGTAGGCAAGTCTACCACCGCGGCAAATTTGGCACTGGCCCTTTTTCAAAATGGATTAAAAGTCGGGCTACTCGATGCCGATATCTACGGGCCTAGCGTGCCTATTCTGATGGGAGTTCCTGCCGGTACTCGACCGGAGATTAGAGACAAGAAACTTATGGTGCCGCTTGCAGCCCACGGCATTGAATGCAATTCAATGGGTTTTCTCGTTGATCCTCAAGTTGCTATGGTTTGGCGTGCCCCAATGATTTTGTCGGCGTTTAATCAGATCATGAATGACACGCTATGGTCAGCGCTAGATTATCTTATTGTTGATATGCCGCCAGGGACGGGCGATATACAGCTAAGTCTAGCGCAGTCGACTCGCCTTACTGGGGCGGTAATTGTTACAACCCCGCAAGATATAGCCTTAGCCGATGCTGTAAAAGGCATTGAAATGTTTAAAAAAGTGGGTGTGCCTTTATTGGGCGTAGTCGAGAATATGAGCATACATGTTTGCACTAATTGTGGACATGAAGAGGCCATATTTGGCGAGGGGGGTGGTCTTAAACTTGCCAGAGATTATGAGGTTGAAGTGATCGGTAGGTTGCCATTGGATTTGGCCATACGAGAACAGACCGACAGCGGGTTTCCTGTGGTAGCATCAAATCCTGAGAGTGCAGCTGCCGCTGCCTACTTAAGTTTGGCAGGGCGCGTGATAGAGCAAGTGGCTGCGCTCGAAGAGTCAGCGACCGCGGCGCCGAAAATAACGATAACAGACGACTAATAAGTTGTGCTGACTAATTTATTAAACTGGGGTATGACTTTTGGATGCTGTAAATGATTTTCTGATCTTTATTGATGGCTACCTGGGAAGCGCAATGTGGTTTCCAGCGTTGCTGCTTTCTGTTGGTATATTTTTCACTTTGTATCTGGGCTTTCCACAGATTCGATATTTCAAACACGCGATTGCAGTCACCACCGGCAAATTTGACAAGGCTGGGGCAAGAGGTGATACGACTCACTTTCAAGCGCTAGCGACCGCACTTTCGGGTACGGTAGGAACCGGTAACATTGGGGGAGTTGCTCTCGCACTGCACCTAGGTGGTCCTGCTGCCTTGTTCTGGATGTGGATGACCGCTTTTTTTGGCATGACGAGTAAATTTGTCGAGGTGACTCTTTCGCATAAGTACCGCGAACAAACCGAAGATGGAACAATGGCTGGTGGCCCCATGTATTACATGGAAAAAGGCCTTAATGCCAAATGGTTAGCCGTCATCTTCGCCATAGCGACTGTGCTAAGTTCATTCGGCACGGGCAATCTGCCGCAAATCAATAGTATTGCAGCTGGTTTAGAAAGTACTTTTTCGATAGAGCCTATCGTCACAGGGGCAGTGCTATCTGTTCTTTTAGCATTGGTTATAATTGGCGGAATTTCTAGAATCGCAAAAGTTGCAGCAGCGATTGTCCCTACGATGGCTATCATTTACATGATCGGTGCCTTTGCCGTAATCATTCCAAATATCGGCAACATCCTTCCCTCTTTTGCGGCAATATTTAGTGATGCGTTTACCGGTTCTGCAGCCACCGGTGGTTTCTTGGGTGCAACGTTCGCCTACGCGTTTGATCGCGGTGTTAACCGCGGCCTTTATTCAAATGAGGCCGGTCAGGGTTCCGCTCCAATAGCTCATGCAGCGGCAAGAACAGAAGAATCAGCGGATGAAGGGATGGTGTCAATTCTTGAGCCTTTTATCGACACCATAGTGATTTGCACGATCACCGGCCTAGTGATTTTGTCGTCGGGTGTGTGGATGGAAAAATTCGACAATGAATTCCAGCGCGCTGATATGCGGTTTCTTTCTGGCACTTATACAGAGTCGAGCGAGGCCGATGTTGGAGAACTTTTCTCTTTCCTAAATGGCGACGATTCCAACGCGCAAGACTATAGCGGTGCGATTACTCTTGTTAATGGGGTGGCAACTAACAACAGTGACTTTACGCTCATCAGTGCTAGATCTTTTGCAGAGGCGGTTCGTTACCACAAGGAAGATGAGCCGATAACAGGGCAAGTTTTAGTGTCTGAAGGTAAATTAGACGATACTACAATAGCGGTTTCCGGCAAGTCTCTGCTCCACTCTGTGCCGTTAACCACTATGGCCTTTACCAAAGGACTATTTGGGGATTATGGAAAATACATCGTATCGATTGGGTTGATGTTGTTTGCGTTTTCAACGGCCATAGCATGGTCGTATTACGGGGACAGGGCCATGACGTATCTTTTAGGGCCTAAATCAGTTCTCCCTTATAGAGTGGTATACGTGATCGGCTTCTTTTATGCTGCGTTTGCGGATACTACTGTAGTTTGGAATATATCCCTGATCACCATCGTTCTTATGACAGCGCCGAATTTATTTGGCATTTTGTTCATGCATAAAGAAATGAAACAGACAGTGAAAGATTATTGGGCAAAGACCGATCGCGGCAAACGCCAAACTTAGCCTGCTCCTGTGCTCTTAATTTTAAGGTCGTGACCATTGCAAGCTGGTTAGCTTGCAATGGTTTTTACTTCACCAGGCAGACGTATATTTTCGACAATCTCTTGTACCTCCTCGGGAGCGTCTTTAGTAAAAATAGAGACAGCGTACGCTGATACTAAATTTAAAATAGTGCCCATGGTTCCAATACCCTCGGGAGAGATTCCAAACAACCAATTTTCGGCATTGTCTGCACTGGGGTTTAAGAATCTAAAGTAGATGATGTAAGCAGCTGTGAAGCTAAAACCCACCACCATTCCTGTAATAGCACCTTCCTTGTTCATTCTTTTATGAAATATGCCTAAAACGATGGCAGGAAAGAATGACGCTGCTGCCAAACCAAAAGCAAAAGCGACAACCTGAGCTACATAGGCTGGCGGATTAATACCAAAGTATCCTGCCACCAATACGGCAAAGAATATTGATATTCGCGCATAGCGCAGCTCCTGCTTATCTGAAATGGATGGCATAAAGGTACGTTTTAAAAGGTCATGTGCAACGGACGTGGAGATGACGAGCAGCAGGCCTGCAGCCGTGGATAGTGCAGCGGCGAGTGCTCCAGCAGCCACCAGCGCAACAACCCAATTTGGTAGGCCTGCAATCTCAGGATTCGCCAAAACCATGATATCCCTGTTTACAGATAATTCGTTTGCGTCAGGGTCACCTACATATTGAATTAGGCCATCATTGTTTTTGTCCTCAAACACAATTAAGTTGGTTTTCTCCCATTTGCTAAACCACTCAGGCATTTCAGTATATTGCGCGTTGCTTACAGTGTTGATGAGGTTGGTTCTCGCGAAAGCAGCTACCGCAGGCGCAGTTGTGTACAAGATGGCAATGAACACCAGCGCGTAGCCTGCAGATTTTCTTGCATCTCTCACATTGGGAACAGTGAAAAAGCGGATGATCACATGGGGTAACCCGGCGGTGCCAAACATTAAAGCAGCTGTAATGAAGAATACGTCTTGTGTACTGCGTTGACCTTCAGTATAGGCTGCAAAGCCTAAGTCTTGGCCCAATCCATCTAAGCGGTCGAGTAGATAGCCGCCACCAAATGCTTCTGTGAGTTCTGAGCCAAATCCGACTTGCGGGATAGCTTGTCCTGTCATTAAGATAGAAATGAAGATCGCCGGAACCATGAATGCGAAAATTAGTACGCAGTATTGGGCGACTTGGGTATAAGTAATTCCTTTCATGCCTCCTAATACAGCATAGAAGAAAACGATCGCCATGCCGATGATTACGCCAGTCGTGATATCCACTTCAAGAAAACGAGAAAAGACGATTCCAGCCCCTTGCATTTGACCGCATACATAGACGAACGAAACAACGATAGCGCAGAAGACTGCGACCAGGCGAGCGGTTCGGGAGTAATACCGGTCACCAATAAAATCAGGAACAGTAAATTTTCCAAATTTACGTAGATAGGGTGCTAAAAGTAAAGCTAACAATACATAGCCCCCTGTCCACCCCATAAGGTAGAAGGCGCCGTCTCTGCCGAGAAAAGAAATTAAGCCGGTCATTGAAATGAAAGAGGCGGCGGACATCCAATCGGCTGCGGTAGCTAATCCGTTGGCCAGTGGTGGAACACCTCCGCCAGCTACATAAAACTCATCTGTTGAGTCAGCTCTAGACCAAATAGCAATTCCTATGTACAGGCCAAAGCTTAGAAAAACAAAAATATATGTCCAAAGCTGCACACTCATTTGGACTCTCCGTTGCTTGCATTGTTGTCTTTATCTATTGCGGCGGCATAGCGCTCATCCAGCTTGTCCATCAAATAGATGTAAACGAGAGTAAGTATAACGAATACAAAAATAGAGCCTTGCTGAGCTATCCAAAAGCCTAGCTTGAAGCCGCCAAACCGGATTGTGTCCAACGCATCTACAAATAAGATTCCACAGCCAAATGATATAAAAAACCAAATTGACAAGAGTGAGAGGACAATACGTAGATTACTCTTCCAGTAATCTTTTGCGTGTTGACTAGGCATGATGAGGCTCCGCGGCATTGTTATTATTAGGTTAAGGAGCTGGAAACAACATCGTTAATAACAATAAGTTACTGAATTAAAGACATATTTCCAAACAATAGGGATGTTATCACTTTACAAATTCAGGGTATAGCTGTGGCTTCTGGCCACAGTAGTGGCAGTGGCCTTGTCTATTCAATGTTGTCTACTAGACTTATACGAAGAACTATAGGTTTAAGTGCTGGCTAGACCATTTTCAGCGGCAACGTATTGATGAGTTATTGCACCCATAGAGCCTTACATCGAGCACGATCGGCTTATCGCTAGGTTTTTCAATAGCGAATATTGCCTCTATGATTGTGTTTTTCGCTCACAACTTTAATGTACACGGTTCAACTAGCACCTTCAGCAGGGGTGACTTAGTATTCGTCACACTAGTAGCTATAGGAGGGTAATTAGTGCCGTGGTGTTTGGCCGCCTAAAAAAGCATTGCTTAGCCAAGCTGATCAAATTCATGAATTTAATGACGAACTTAGGCGGAGGCTTCACGCTCGCATGACAGATCTTGAAGAGGCCTGCGCCGATTTGCAAAAGTCACTGCGAGCTAAAAATGAGTTTTTAGCTACTATGAGCCATGAAATCCGTACACCTATAAATGGTGTTTCAGGATCGCGTCAGGGATGGATCGGTTTGTTTTTAAGTCCGTAAACATTGATTCGGTAGGAGGAATTTTGCATGAATACTTTTCTCGCCCGCCTGAATCCAATAGCCAAGAAAGCCGGCACAGAGTCAAGAGGTGGAGTTCAGTTATACTAACTTAAGCGCAGTAGGTCCTGAATCCTGATTTGCAAAACGCGTTTCTTAGCGTCATTTGCGCGTAGAAATTCCCTGTGTATTTGCCTTAGTTGCTGTCTGTCTAATTGCGGATTTTTGGCCAGAACGCGGTTTATGCCATCATCACCATTTTCAAGAACATCTATTGCTTGTTGCGCAATGGCCTTCTTTTTTTGATTTTTATCACTCTGATAGTTTGACGATAGGACTCTGTCTAATTTTTTTGTTATTGCTTCGACGTCACTGTCGCGCATAACCCTGCCTATAAATTGCAGCTGACGGCGTTTGGCTCCATGGCTGTTCGGCAGTCGATTATATTCATGAATCACATCAAACGCTTCCTCGCTCAACGGGAGTTCGTTGAGCTGGGCGTTGGTGAGTTCAGTCAAACGTTTGCCTAACACCTGCATTGCATCAGCTTCACGTTTTCGCTGGCTTTTGCTGATGATGTTGTCTTCATTTTCAATGCTCATGCTATATAGAAAACCTTTGCTAATCCGAGGAATGCTAGAAAACCTACGGAATCTGTGACGGTAGTTAATGCCACCGAGCCGGCCAATGCCGGATCAATATTAATTCGTTTCAAGAATAGGGGCAGATAAGCACCTGCTAAAGCTGCCGTCACCAAATTAATCAGCATGGCAGCGGCAATGATGTAGCTAAGTTGGATGTCTCGGTACCATAGAAACGTGACTATGGAAATCACCAGTGCCCAGAGGGTGCCGTTGAGAACAGCAACCCCGAGTTCCCTGGTTAATAACCAACGGCTATTAGACGCGCTTATGTGACCCAGGGCCAGGCTTCGTATAACAAGGGTGAGGGTCTGTGTTCCTGCAACGCCGCCCATATTAGCGACAATAGGCATTAAGACTGCAAGATAAACCACTTGGTCTAAAGTATCTTGAAAAAGATAAATGACAAAGGATGCAAAAATCGCAGTCATAAGGTTAACGCCGAGCCAAAGCGCTCTTCTTCTCGCCGTTTTGAATACCGGCGCGAAGGTGTCGTCTTCCTCATCTAAGCCGGCCATACTCATCAACGAGTGCTCGGCGTTATCTCTGATTACATCGACCACGTCGTCAATAGTGATTCGGCCAAGAAGCTTACCCGAATTATCCACTACCGGTGCAGAAACCCAGTCATGTTGTTCGAATAGCTGGGCGACTTGGGCCGCAGGCATATCTACCGCGATGGCTTCTATGTCTTCTCTCATGATCTCTCGGACAGTTGTCAGGGGATCGGCTACGAGCATATCTCGTAGCGACAGGATGCCTAAGAACTGATCTTCTCGGTTAACAACTAGAAGATTGTCAGTCATTTCTGGAATGCGATCATGTCGGCGAAGATAACGCAGAACTAATTCTATAGTGTGATTTCGGCGCACGGTTATCGTGTCCGTATTCATTAACCCACCAGCGGTGTCTTCATTGAAGGCAAGAATGGTTACCATTCGATCGCGGTCTTGCTGGTCCATAGCTTGCAGGACTTCGCGGATGACTTGATGTGGCAACTGTTGCAGTATGTCTGCTATGTCATCGGTTTCGAGCCCTTCGGTCAGCTCAACAACTTGTGCAGCATTTAACTCACTGAGGATATCGTTCTGTAAATCCTCATTAAGATACTGAATGACCTCGCCTTCAGAATCTTTATCGACCAACTGCCAGAGGATGCTTCTCGTTTTGGGAGGTGAGGACTCAAGTAAATGAGCGATCCCAGCTGTTGGGAGCGTTTTAAGCATCTGCCTAACTTGATAAAGAGAGCCGCTATCTAGAGCTTGGTTAAGTTCTAAGACGGGGTCTTTAGGAAATTGAGGGTCGTTAGGTTGAGTCATTTTTTGCTCTTTTGAACACATTAGCTAGACTGCGCTCGGTGATTTCTAGCACCGCTTATGCCAGTACTGCTGGGACGGCGCGATTATGCCGGATTTCGTTCTAAAGAAACTGATAGAACAAAGGTAATTTCTTGATTGTCAGGGGCGAGTGTAACAAGCGAAGAATTGAAAGGCTTGCTGGTTTATTCTGCTTCGTCGAACCGCTCGTCTACAAGCGCTTTTATCGCTTTCATAGCTTGCTCTTCATCACGGCCTTCGATCTCAAGCTTCAAAACAGTACCCTTGGTGGCTGCTAGCATCATCAGTGACAAAATACTTTTTCCGTCGACCATCTTTTCTTGGCCGATTTTTATCGAGCTGTTAAAACTACTCGTTAGTGTTACGAGTTTGGATGCCGCTCGAGCATGCAGTCCTGCATTATTGATTATTTTGGTTTTGGCTTCCAACATGGCTATGGCCCTATTTTATCTAATTCGGGATTATCTATTTTGCGTTAATCTAATTCGCGATGACGAACTTGTACATTAGTAATTTTGTCAGCGAATCTTTTTCTTAATTGTTCGCATATGTAGACAGATCGGTGTTGACCACCAGTGCAGCCAATTCCTACTGTCATATAACTGCGATTGTTGCTTTCAAACGAGGGCAGCCATTTAATCAAGTATTGAGAAATATCGTCTAGCATTTCTGTGACAAGTGATTGCTTGTCGAGAAAATCAATGACAGGACTATCTCTGCCAGTGAGTCCACGCAGCGACGTGTCCCAATAAGGATTGGGCAAGCATCTAACATCGTAAACTATATCGGCATCAACTAGGATGCCGTTTTTGAATCCAAACGACTGGAATGCCAGTGCTAAACTCGTATCTTTATTTCCCACCAAGCGATTCTTGATGGTATCTCTGAGCTCATGCAATGACATGCTACTCGTGTTGATGGAAAGAGTAGCCATAACTGAAATAGCCTCAAGTAATTCCGATTCCTTATCGATTGCTTCTTTTAGTCCAACGCTTGCGGAAGTTAATGGATGCTTCCTACGGCTTTCGCTAAATCGTTTTAAAAGAGTTTGACTGTTAGCATCCAAAAAAATAATTTCAGTTGGGAAGGACTGCGCCTCAATGTCAGATATAATGCTTGGGACTTGTTCTAAGTCCGATGATATATTTCTGGCATCAATACTAACTGCCACGTTGGCTGTGCCAATGGCTTCAGATGATACTCTTTGGGCTAGAGCCGGTAGCAAACTTGCGGGCAAATTATCTATGCAGTAATACCCTCTATCTTCAAGGATGTGGAGTACAGTACTTTTGCCTGACCCGGATCTGCCGCTGATAATTGTTAGCTTCATACTCGCCACCTTGAGGCATTGAAGCCCGCTGATCGATTAGCATAGTGCTGATTACTGCTGCTGTTAATAAGTAATCGCGATATTGTATAGGTCTTCAGAGTCTTGAGTGTTTCTCAGTGTATAGCAAAAGTCTTCATCACTGAATAATTTGGCAAGTCCTGCAAGTGTCTCTATGTGTTCATTTGTCTTTTGTTCCGGAACAATTAAAACGAAAATAATGTCCACAGGACTATTATCAATAGAATCGAAATCGATCGGTTCTTTTAATGTGATTAGCATACCGACAATATTGGAACAAAGAGGAACGCGGCAGTGAGGTATTGCAATTCCAGCGCCAATTCCGGTGCTGCCTAGTTGCTCGCGCGCCATCAACGAGTCAAAGACCTCACTGGCATCCAAATTGTTGTTTGTTTCAGAAAGATGCTCACCAATCGTTTTCAAAATACGTTTCTTACTACTGCCTACCATACGGCAATGGCATCTAGCCTGGCTTAGAATATTCTCTAGTTCCATTACTAATTTTTCTTCAACCTCTTGTTTTATCGATTTTACTTAAGTGCTGTGGGCGGCGGTCCGAATTATTCGACTAGGCGCTTGCGCTCATTCGAAGGCGGAATTGACAAAGATTCTCGATACTTTGCGATTGTTCGCCGCGCAACGTTTATACCTTTTTCTTCTAATAAAGCTGTGATTTTACTATCACTTAGTGGCTTACGTACATTTTCAACTGCAACTAATTTCCTAATTATTGCGCGAATAGCTGTAGAAGAACACTCGCCGCCACCTTTGGTGGACACATGACTAGAGAAGAAATATTTAAGCTCAAATATGCCTCGAGGCGTGTGCATATACTTTTGCGTTGTGACACGGGAAATAGTTGACTCATGCATACTGACCGCTTCTGCAATGTCATGTAGCACCAAGGGTTTCATCGCTTCTTCGCCATATTCAAGAAAACCTTTTTGATGCTCAACGATTCGTGTTGAGACTTTCATGAGGGTTTCATTACGGCTTTGTAAACTCTTAATAAACCAACGGGCTTCTTGTAAATTATCGCGCAAATAGTTGTTGTCGTTGCTTGTGTCTGCACGTTTAACGAGAGAGGCGTAGCTACTATTTATTCTGATTTTTGGGGCGGTTTCAGGGTTCAATTCAACCTTCCACTTGCCCGATTGTTTGGTAACGATTACATCGGGAATAATATAAGTGGTGGTGGGAGGAGAGATCGCAGAACCAGGCCTAGGATCAAGCCTTTCTATCAACTCAATAGCGATCCTAAGTTCAGGTTCTTTTAACTTGGTTCGACGCATTAGCTGAGCGTAGTCACGGTGAGCAAGCAATTCTAGATGTTCACCGACTATCAGCTTGGCATGAGCTATCTGCTTTGCTGATTCGGGGGCCTCAAGATGGTCTAATTGGATTTTTAAACACTCGGAGAGATTGCGGTAGCCAACTCCCAGAGGATCAAACTGTTGAATACGATGGAGAACAGCGATTACTTCATCGAGTTCTATTTCCAGCTCAGCGTCGAAGCCAGATAGAATTGACTCAACATCAACCGTTAACATCCCATTGGCATCGATAGCATCAATGATTGCATAGCCGATGGAGAGGTCTGTCTCAGATAACGGTGTTAGATTGAGCTGCCAGTGTAGATGGTCTTGCAGTGTTTCTTCTGCTGTATTTCTGGATTCAAAATCAGCGGATTCGGAATCAAATGAAGACGAAGAAGGCTGAGTATTAGGATAGATATCATCCCAATTGCTGTCTACGCTTAAGTCTGTCGGGATATTGTCTTGCCAGTCAGTTTCGTCGGAAGTCTGATAATCGCTATCCGATGCCTGTTCTGAGGTCGCGGTGTCACTTTTTACCTCTTGCTGGGTATTAGCATCTGCTTGAGACTCATTAGCGTCGTCTTCTTCTATCAACTCAAGCATCGGGTTTGATTCTAGCGCTTGATGGATCTCTTGTTGCAAATCCAAAGTAGATAGTTGGAGAAGTTTTATCGCTTGCTGAAGCTGGGGGGTCATGGTCAATTGTTGACCAAGCTTGAGCTGTAACGATAATTTCATAATGTTAGGAGCTGACGTGTTCTGCCCAGCATGGTGCTGTGCGATTGCAAAAGTGAGCCTTAGTATAGCAAGTATCATGCCTGTTTTAATAGCTGCATTTGTCTGCCAATACTGCTCTCGATTTTAGCTCTAAATTCTGCTCGCCAGAAAAATTTTGCAAATCTAAGCTGTTGATAAATAACTATTATTATTCTTTTTTTATAATACCTCTGATGAGTCTGCTGAATAAGAAGGTAACTAAGAACGCTAGCTTTTTGGTTCTACTTAACAATGATTGGGTTTTAAGGACAGTGTAAGAGACGATTTAGGCGGAGTAAGGGTAACTAGGTTAAATTCGGAACTGCTCTCCGAGATAGACTGCTCGAACTTTATCATTGCTTATAATTGCGTTTGCATCACCTTCGGCGATTATTTTTCCTTCGCTGACGATGTAGGCATTTTCACAAATATCGAGAGTTTCTCTCACATTGTGATCTGTTAAAAGCACCCCAATACCGCGTGACTTCAAATGCTTAATTATCTGCTTAATATCACTTACTGAAATCGGATCCACGCCTGCAAAAGGCTCGTCGAGCAAAACAAATTTAGGGTCAGTTGCAAGAGTTCGCGCTATCTCGGTTCTGCGCCGCTCGCCGCCTGATAAGCTTTGACCTTTGTTGTGGCGAATGTGGCTAATATTAAACTCGTCTAGTAACGATTCCATTTTATTGTATCGCTCGGAGCGACTAAGGTCTTTGCGGGTTTCTAGGATCGCAAGGATGTTTTGTTCCACAGTCAAGGTGCGGAATATTGAAGATTCCTGAGGTAAATAAGAGAGTCCGTAGCTAGCTCTTTGATGAATAGGTAGATTTGTTAGGTTATGCTCAGCAAGCTTGACGCTTCCGCTATCGGGACGTACCAAACCTACAATCATATAGAAACAGGTGGTTTTGCCAGCCCCGTTAGGGCCTAGTAAGCCGACGATTTGACCTTGTTCAACGCATATTGAAACGTCTCGAACTACCTCGCGCCCCTTGTAGCTTTTGGCGAGGTTGGATGCTTCAAGCATAAAATTACTTTTCAATTTTACTGAGACTTCCTGCGCAGGGACCGGTTGCTGTTCGGATCAGTTCTGTATTGGGTAAGTACACGATGGCAGCACAGTCCGTAGTTGAGTCGGGGGATTCAATGTGGGCATTACCGATAAGTTCAATGACTGTTTCGCCGCTAGAGTCTTCGTTAATCAGCACTATCGAGTCGCTACTACCTCGGATGCCTGCATCGCCTGTATTAAGCTGTTGTCTATAACTTACTGGGGTCCCATAAAATGTGGCTTTTATCAAAATTTGAGTTGGCTCATCAAACTCAAGTATAGCGAGTTCACCAAAAATTTCTAACGTCCCTTGGGTGAGCACGACATTCTCTGAAAGATTAACGGTGCGAATATTGTTTGCTGTTGCCATTGTCATTTCGCCGTCATTTGTCCAACCAAAATCCTGAAGGAGGCTATCATTTTCTGATTCTGCCGCTGCATTGGCCTGCTGTCCCAAGCAAGCTATCAACAAACCGAATGAAAAAGTGCTAAGTCTAGTTAGAAGGCGGGTGTTCATAGTTTCCTCTTATATCGCGATGAAAAACAATCTCATCGGAATTTAAATCAGCATCCATACCGATGGCACTTTGGCGTAGGGTGCCGGTTTCAACGACTACAGGCTGATCGGTCTTTAACGTTTCTAATTGCGGATCAAGCATAAGCTTCTGAGTTGTCATTACCGTCCGATTGCCAAAGTCATCTAAGCTGTAGACCTCGACATTGCCGGATAATTCAATAGTACGCATTTCTTTGTTATCGCTCATTGCTGCGGATGAGATAAGGCCTGTGTCTGCGACCACATTCCACTGCGACTCACCATCTCGAAACAAGCGGACAAAGGGTTTGTCTAGTTCTGTTGAATCGTCGTTGTATTGGACTTGCCTGTTTGCTTGCAAAGTGTAGTTGATTTCGCCGTTGACGTCATAGATCACAGTGTTGATGCCGACAGAATATGCATTAAAATCGAGTACTCCTACGCTGCTGGGATCCCCGCTAGGGCTAGTAATTATTAGCTGCTCATAATTGGCAGCAAAGGCAACAGCGAGGAGGAGTGAGGCAGAGGCGATGATAAGTTTTTGCATAATTCTCGCTTAATACCTTGTAGTGAAATCTTATCATGAATAGGCGCAGTGGGAAGTGTTATACATTTACTGATCTAGCAGCGCTTGATACAGTCCTTGAGCCTTCAGCAAATAGTCGGCAACTTCTCGAACAGCGCCTTGACCACCGCGGCGCTCAGTGACAAAACTTGCTGCAGATTTCACATCTGGATGACCATTAGGAACCGATGCACTCAGCCCAATAGCGCGCATAACAGCAAGATCGGGTAAGTCATCCCCGACATAGCAAATCGCTGCCTTCTCGATATTATTGCCTACTAAAATCTCATCTAACGCGATTAATTTATCTTCTCTTCCTTGGATAAGGATTTCAATTCCTAGGTCGCTGGCGCGTTGCTCGACCAACTTGGATGTTCTTCCTGTAATAATACCAACCTGAATGCCAGATTTGATCAGCATCTTTATTCCGTGTCCATCCAAGGTGCTGAATGCCTTCATTTCTTCGCCGGAATTAGAAAAGAGCAGGCTACCGTCAGTTAAAACGCCATCAACATCTAAAAGTAGTAGTCTGATCCCGCGCGCGGCTGATTCGCAGGTATCTTGTTGTTTATTATAAATCAAGGCTATACCACCTGTGCTTTTAAGAGGTCGTGCATTTTAACGATTCCAACGACCTCGCCAGCTTCATTTTTGACAATTAAGACATAAATATTTGCGTCTTCCATTAGCTTTACAGCTTCGGCAGCTAGAACATCTTCAGAAATAGATTTGTAGCTAGGTGAAATGATTTCACTAATTTTTAGCTGTTGAATATCTTTCCCAGAGTCTATCGTTCGGCGCAGATCTCCATCGGTAAAGACGCCGACTAAATGACTGTTTTCACTAATTACGGTGGTCATGCCGAAACCTTTCTCGCTCATTACAGCAAGTGCTGCAGATAAGCTACTGTCCAATTTTACGGATGGTATTTCGGTCCCTGAGTGCATTACGTCTTTGACTTTTATCAGCAAGCGCCGCCCTAGGCTGCCGCCGGGATGTGATATTGCAAAATCATCGCGGGTGAAGCCGCGGGCCTCTAGTAAAGCCATTGCGAGGGCATCGCCAAGAATCAAAGTTACCGTAGTGCTGCAGGTGGGGGCCAAGCCAAGAGGGCAGGCCTCCTCACTTACACTGGCGTCAATATTAGCATCGGCGGCCAACGCAAGTTCCGAGGACGCGTTGCCAGTGAGGGTAATTAATTTGACTCCTTTCCTTTTAAGAACAGGTAAAAGCGTTGTTATTTCTGTAGTGTTGCCAGAATTTGAGAGAGCAAGAACGACATCGTCGCTTGTAATCATGCCTATATCCCCATGGCTAGCTTCCGCCGGGTGGACAAAGTAAGACGGGGTTCCAGTGCTGGCAAACGTGGCTGCTATTTTGCTCCCGATATGGCCAGATTTTCCCATGCCGGTGACTATAACCCGGCCTTTTGTATCAAGCATTATTTGGCATGCAGTTTCGAAAGTGCTGCCGATCCTGTCCGCTAGCAAGGCGGTGGCTCTGTTTTCTATCTCTATAGTGCGTATGGCACTTTGGATAAAAGGTGATTGTGAAGTCGGCTTTTCAGGCATGGGTAATTGCACCTAGTATGCATAGAATAGTATTGCTTTGTCGTTAGCTCTGCGGTGAGCTTAGCTATTGAGTTGAAACATCATAACCGTAAACCAGCCACAATAGATTGACAATAATCCGATACCATTTAATCTGCTAATAGTAGAGTTTTTCTTGATTCCGCGGTAGCAAACCAATGCTAACAGAAGAGTAAGAAGTAAGACTGTCGTGTAATCTCTGTAAAGAAGAGCTGCCTCAACTGAACCTGGGCTGAGCAGGCCCGGAAACGGCAGTACTGCCAGTAAATTTAGAATGTTCGATCCAACAATATTGCCAATAGCCAAGTCGTGGTGGCCTTTGAGTACACAAGTCACCGATGCCGCTAGCTCCGGCAGGCTGGTGCCTAAGGCGACAACGGTAAGACCAATAATCGCAGTAGAAACATCAAGTGCTCCAGCAATAGAGGTTGCCGCTGCCACCAAGGCTTCAGCGCTCAACACCAAAAGTGCTAACCCTAAGCCTAAATAGGCGCCTGCTTGTAGATTACTTACATGGGAGAATTCGTCGCTCTGAATCTCAGGAGTTGCGCTAGACTTTGCTTTTTTTCGAAATAATTTATAACCAAAGTAGAAGGTTATTGTAATCAAAACGATAGCATCAAATGCGCCCAAATGAAGATCCAATAGCAAGGCTCCAGTCACGAGGGTAACCATAATTAGAGCAGGTATTTCTTTTTCTATCAGGGACGCTGGGGGTTTCAGCGGGCTGATAATGGCCGCTATTCCTAGCGCCACACCAATGTTGAACATGTTCGAGCCGAGTGCGTTTCCAATGGCCAGTTCTGGCTCGCCTTCCCAGGCTGAGGCGGCTGAAGAGAATATTTCAGGGGCAGATGTTCCGAACGCAACTATGGTGAGCCCGATCATTAGAGGAGAAATGCCCCAGTTTCTGGCGAGCGCAGAGGCGCCGAATACAAATTTGTCCGCCCCCCAGATTAAACCGATAAATCCGAGGACGATGATGACAGTATCGAGGAGCATAAATCGTAGGGTTCTGTCTGACTTCGAAGAGGTCAACAATTAGAAGGGTGTTTGTAGTTGTTTGCAAGTAATAATTTATTGAACTGGGCAATTCATGTAAACTTATCCTCTCTTGTTTTGATTCAGCCTCGATTAATTTCCTCAGGTTATCATCACATTTTCATATTGACACTTGGGTTAAGTTGCCACCGCGCTGGAAATTCAATGCCGATTTATAGGGTTTTGTTTACTTGGCCAATGGCGTGTTGTCCTCTGTAGGACTTATTGGGAGATAAGTGCATGAAATTATTGATTAAAGCTCTTGGAATGGCGGCGTTTCTTGGCATGCTTTCTGGGTCATTGTTAGCGCAAGACAAAACAGCGGTTGAAACAGCAGAGATGGGTGTTCAGGCGTTACTGGATACGGCTGCCTCCTCAAAAGAGTTCTTTCTAAGCGATCGAGATCGCTATTATGGTGAAATCGAAACGGTGCTTGAAAGCTTCGTTGATTTTAACGCTGTCGCGACAGTTGTGATGAATCGGTTTGCCGGATCAGCAAGTGAGGCCCAGACGGAACGATTTGCCGATATTCTTAGAACCACGCTGACTCGTTTTTACGGGGCGTCGCTGGTGTCATACAACGGCCAGAAATTGGTTTTTCTTCCGCCGGAAAACCCAACCACCGATCCAAGGGCGGATACTGTGGTTGGCATGGAGTTGCAGGGTGACATGAGTTTCAAGCTGCAGTACCAAATGTTTCTGAATGAAGATGAGCAATGGAAGCTTAAAAACTTAAGTTTGGCTGGCATTAATCTTGGCAGACAATATTTCACTCAATTTTCGGCCCTTATGTCCCAGCACAATAATGACATAGATGCCGTATTGAATAACTGGAAGTAGCAGGGAGCTAAACATTGGATACAAATAAAATAGAAGCCTTACTTGAAGGTCAGTTTAGTGGCGATGAAATCGTTGTAGATGGTGGGGATGGCAAATACCAAGTATCTATTGTGAGCGATTTTTTTGCGGGGCTAAATCAAGTAAAACGACAGCAAACCGTCTATAAGATATTAAATGAACATATCGCCAGCGGGGCTATTCATGCAGTTTCAATGCGCCTTAAGACCTCTGACGAAAGTTAATTGTTAGGCCCACTTACTTTAGGACGACTATGGACAAATTATTAATCACTGGCGGTGTGCGACTTGACGGTGAAATTCGAATTGCAGGGGCGAAAAATTCAGCCTTGCCGATTTTAGCTGCCACATTGCTTACCAGAGACACCGTGCAAATTTGTAATTTGCCTCATTTATATGACATAACCACGATGATAGAGCTGCTTGGCTGTATGGGGGTTCAGCCGGTAATCGATGAAAAGCTAAATGTTGAAGTTGATAGCAGTACCATTGAGCATTTTAGCGCGCCGTATGAGTTGGTTAAAACCATGCGCGCTTCAATTCTAGTGCTAGGCCCGCTTCTGGCTCACTACGGAGAGGCGGAAGTGGCGCTTCCCGGGGGGTGTGCCATCGGCAGCAGGCCGGTCAATTTACATATAACTGCACTTGAGGCAATGGGTGCGGATATCAAAGTTGAAGATGGATATATCAAAGCCTCTGTTAAAGATAAGTTAAAGGGTGCTCACATCTTTATGGACTTGGTGACCGTTACAGGTACCGAAAATGTCATGATGGCGGCGACACTTGCCACGGGTGAGACAATTATAGAAAATGCCGCTAGAGAGCCAGAAGTTGTAGATCTTGCAAATTGTTTAGTGGCAATGGGTGCCAAAATAAAAGGCCACGGTACAGATACTATCGTTATTCAAGGAGTGGACAAGCTTCATGGATGCAGCTATTCAGTCATGCCTGACCGTATTGAAACGGGCACCTATCTGATCGCGGCAGCCGCAACAAGAGGTCATATTAAAGTTAAAGATACCCAGCCTAATATTTTGGAAGCTGTGCTGCTCAAGCTAGAACAGGCAGGCGCTGATATTAAGGTTGGTGAAGATTGGATTGAATTAGACATGCACAATGAGCGCCCTAAATCCGTATCGTTACGAACGGCGCCATATCCTGCATTTCCGACGGACATGCAGGCTCAATTTACAGCCCTTAATGCTATAGCCTCTGGTACTGGTTCCATAACAGAAACAGTCTTTGAGAATCGATTCATGCATGTGCATGAAATGAATCGGATGGGTGCATCGATTCAGGTGGAGGGCAATACTGTGATCGTAACCGGCGTTGACTCGTTGAATGGAGCCCCTGTAATGGCTACCGATTTGCGCGCTTCCGCTAGTCTTATTATCGCGGGTTTGGTTGGTAAAAATGAAACCATAGTAGATCGAATTTATCATATAGATCGCGGCTATGAGTGTATTGAAGAGAAACTTCAGTTACTTGGTGCCAAAATCAAACGCCTTCCTGCTTAAACTTACCTTGAGCTCGACTTAAACCCCGGTACTGACAGAAAATAAGCCAATGAGTAGTTCTGAACTTGTAATAGCATTGACCAAAGGGCGCATCCTTGAAGAGACCCTCCCTCTCTTTGCGCTGGCGGGGGTTATCCCAGCTGAAGATATATCGAAAAGTCGCAAGCTACTGTTTGATACCAATCTGCCACATGTGAAATTGATGGTAATTCGAGGGGCCGACGTTCCAACGTATGTCGAATTCGGAAGTGCTGATATGGGCGTTGCGGGCAAGGATCTTATATTAGAATATGGCGCTGAGGGGTTCTATGAGCCACTAGACCTTAAGATAGCAAAATGTCAGTTGATGACAGCGCAGCCGGTTGGCGCGAAGGCTAAAACGGATCGACTTAAGGTCGCTACAAAGTTTACCAATGTAGCGAAACGTTATTTTGCCGAGCAAGGCCAACAAATAGAGCTTATTAAATTAAACGGTGCATTAGAACTTGCTCCGTCGCTAGGCCTCGCTGATATGATTGTCGATATTGTAGACACGGGAAAGACATTGAAAGCGAACGGCTTAGAGCCCAAGCACGTCATTGCCGAAATAAGCTCTCGAGTGATAGTAAACAAGGCTTCGTTGAAAATTAAGAATGCAATGATTCGAGAAATTCTTGAAAAGCTCCGAGCCGCAGTAGAAAATTCACAGTAGTTCTGATCTGAACTCACCTTAGTATTCGTTTTAAAAACTATGACCAATAAAACCGCTGTTCGCCGAATTGCCACTATCGACCCCGATTTCAAGAAGCACCTTATAGGTATTCTCGATCGGGATATGTTGATAGCGGCGCCTATCACTAGCACTGTTAGTGAAATTTTAAAAAATGTGCGAGAAAGGGGCGATGAAGCCTTAATCGAGTATACAAAAACTTTCGATAAGTTTGCCGTTAACAGCATCAGTGATTTGGTCGTTAGTAGAGAGCAAATGGATCAGGCGCTGGCTAGTATTAGTGACAATCAAAGAGAAGCGCTTAGCGAGGCAGCTAAACGTATTCGTCATTACCACGAGAAACAAAAACAGGGTTCTTGGCAATACCAAGAGCCAGACGGTTCTGTATATGGACAAAAAGTGAGTCCAATAGAAAGGGTTGGCGTTTACGTGCCCGGGGGCAAGGCCAATTATCCTTCATCTATGCTTATGCTGGCGATTCCAGCTCAGGTTGCTGGTGTTAAAGAAATTGTTGCGACAGTGCCAACTCAGCTTGGGGCAGATGGAAATTTAGTTTTTGCAGCTGCAGCCCTAGCCGGTGTCTCACAAGTGTTTACAGTTGGAGGTGCGCAGGCGATTGCCGCGCTTGCCTACGGCACTAAAACCATTTCCAAAGTAGACAAGATCGCCGGCCCGGGCAATGTTTACGTGGCCGCTGCCAAAAAAATGGTTTTCGGTGAAGTCGGAATAGATATGGTGGCTGGTCCGTCGGAGCTGACCATTGTTTGCGATGGTGAGACTGACCCAGACTGGATCGCCATGGATATGTTTTCGCAAGCGGAGCACGATGAGCAGGCGCAATCAATTTTAATATCAACAGATAAGTCGTTTATTGATCGCGTGCAAAAAAGTATCGATGCTCTTTTGCCCACCATGGACCGCCAATCCATAATCAGAACTTCACTCGAGAAACGTGGTGTTTTTATCCACGCTAAAGATATTGCTGATGCCGCAGAAGTTGTCAATGAAATCGCTCCAGAGCATCTTGAGCTGTCCGTAGCTCACCCAAATGACATGTTGGAGTTAATAGATAACGCAGGGGCGATTTTTCTTGGGCGTTATACCGCTGAAGCTCTCGGAGATTATTGTGCAGGGCCCAGTCATGTTTTGCCAACCTCGGGGACCGCTAGATTTTTCTCGGCTTTAGGTGTTTACGACTTCCAAAAGCGTAGTTCTGTGATTCAGTGCTCTGCGATTGCGGCTGACAAGCTCGCTGGTATTACCTCAGAGCTAGCTATGAGTGAGCATTTGCAGGCTCATGCTCTGTCTGCTGAATATAGAATTATGAATAAAAAATAAAGCTGTCATTGTCTACGGAAAAAATACTTGCACTGTTATAGTTCGATTATGACGGCTTGCCCGAAGCCAAGGGTGGTTGGCAATGCGATGGTTCTGCCTTCTCGATAAACTTCAATCTCGATTGTATCACCCGGCTTTTTCGTGCGAATTTCTGTCACAATATTTTGTCCGTCTATTACGGTTGTATTGCCTACTCGCGTGATTACATCGCCCGCTCTAATCCCTGCTCGCTGCGCAGCGCCGCCTTCATCGACGTTTTCAACCAGCATGCCGCGTATATTGTTGACCCCAAAAAATAGCTCGCTGGATTGCTCGTTTAACGCCTCACCCGTCAATACTCCCAGATAGCCAGAATTTGCGGCGATAGCGCCAGAGATCATATCCAGGGTTGCGGCGATCGCTGAGCTTGAAGGAGTGGCAAAGCCTATTCCTTCAAAGTTGCCTGATTCCGAAAAAATAGATGAGTTAATGCCAAGTAATTTACCGGTTGTATCAATCAGCGCGCCACCAGAGTTGCCTGGGTTAATAGCAGCGTCAGTTTGCAGTATTGATATGGATTGGTCGGTATTCCTGGTAATAGCGCTCAGTATCCCTTGCGAAACCGACTGACCAATATTTCGAGGGTAGCCTATAGCAAAAACGATATCGCCCACTTCTAATTTGGAGACGTCCGCAATCTCTATGGCATCAAGGTTGTCTAAGTTGATGTGGAGAATGGCCAAGTCATTGGCTTTATCCCAAGCGACAACTTTAGCCGGTGTTCGCCTGCCGTCTTTGAGGGTGACGGCGGTATCGAAGGCGTCGAAAAGAGTGTCAACGACATGTAAATTGGTGAGGATAAAGCCGTCTGCATTTATAATTACACCGGAGCCGAGGCTCGCGCTTTCTTCAAGTAAAAAGTCGACCCGGTTTATAGTGGACCGAGTAACTGAGCCAACATTTAAGCTAGTTGCATTTATGCTGACAACAGAGGGGGACGCACTAGCAATTGCGGTAGCGAAAGATAACGTAGGTACTGGCTGCGGTTGCACTAATGCACGAGGCAGGGAGTCTATGTTACTTAGCCTCTCTAATTGCTGATATTGCAAAACCACGACAGCAATCAACACGCCACAAACTGCAGGCCAGCTCAAGTAGTGAAAAATTTTGGTTAGTCTATCCATTGCTTAGCCTTAATTTCCTTTTATCGGCATATGCTATTATGGAGGCATCGTAAAAATACAATGTTGCACAGGTGGATTCCAATGCCAGTAAGCTTGATTGAGCTTAACTCAAAACTTAGCACTTTGCTTCAACCGGAGCAGTTTAAAGACTATTGCCCCAACGGTTTGCAGATCCAGGGGAGTGAACAAGTAGCTAAGCTTGTCAGCGGGGTGACAGCAAGCCAAGCGTTAGTCGACGCGGCGGTTACCGCGAACGCGGATGCAATACTTGTGCATCATGGTTATTTTTGGCAGGGAGAAGACCAGCGAATTAAAGGAGCTAAGAGAAAGCGTATAAAGACATTGCTCGAACACGATATTAGTCTGTTTGCTTATCATTTGCCCTTGGATGTGCATCGACAGTATGGAAACAATACCCAACTTGCGAAGCTACTGGGCTTAGAGATAGAGGGTGCTTTGGACAAGCAAAACAAGCACCCTTTGGTGTTGGTAGGAAAGCTGCTGAAACCGCTAGCCCACGCTGAGTTTGTTGAACTTTTGCAGTCCAAACTAGGCAGGCATCCACAGTCGGTCGAGGGAAGTTCAGGCAAGATAAGCACGATAGCTTGGTGTACTGGTGCAGCCCAGAACTATATAGATTTGGCCATAGATGCTGGTGTGGATGCCTATCTCACGGGTGAAATATCCGAGCAGACTTTCCATGCTGCCAAAGAATCAGGAATACATTTTTTCTCAGCAGGCCATCATGCTACTGAGCGATACGGCGTGCAAGCGGTGGGGCAATACTTAGCAACTACATTTGCAATTGAGCATGAGTTTATCGATATAGATAACCCTGTTTGACATACAGTGCAGTGACGGCGGTGCCGCACTTAAGTCCATTGAATAAGTCAGTCCGTTAAAGTAAGGCCCTTGCTTAAAATGATGCGCAATAGATTTCGCCGTGGTTAGATTATCTCTTCTTCGCGCATCATTTTGAGTACTTTATCTAAACTTTCTTCTACCGACAGAACAGAAGTATCAAGCTCGAGTCTGACCGTGGCCGGTGGCTGGTAGGGAAACGACAGGCCTGGTACATCTTCAGATTTTGATGCTTCGTAAGCTGTGTAAATACCGCTAGGGTCCCGTTGCTTACAGACTTCTATGGGTGGATTTAAAAAGATAAAATAGCAGTTTTCCGCACCAATAATATCGGCGGCATACTCACGAGAATCCTCATTTGGAGCAACGAAGGATGCGCAGCAAATTAGTCCAGAGTCATTAACAAATCTTGCCACATGAGCGCTGCGCCTGAGGTTCTCAGCTCGTCCTAGCGCCGTGTGCGGCAAGTCCTTGCTCAGCCCTAGCCGCATAGTCTTTCCATCCAATACGGTGCTTACACGGCCTTTATCGAACAGTCGTCTCTCTAGGCCATGGGCTAAAGTTGACTTGCCTGAGCCTGACACTCCAATGAACATGATTGTTGCTGGCTTTTGTCCGTAACGATAAGCGCGCTCCTTTCTATTTACGTGGGGACGGACTGAGTCTACAAGGCGATCGGCAGATGCCGCAGGGTTCTCTATCATTCCCGCGCCAACTGTTACATTGGTCAGTTTATCGATAAGAATAAAATTTCCAGTGGCTCGATTATTTTTATAACCATCGAAGCTCACGGGCTGCTCAAGATCGATTTCTACAAGGCCAATTTCGTTTAACTCAAGCCCAGGGGCGGGAATTTTTTCTAGCGTGTTCACATCGATTCTGTGTCTAAAACTATTTATAGAACCCTGAACCGTGCGGGTGCCCAGCTTAAAGTCATACTGCTGTCCCGCTAGCAAAGGTTTGTCAGTCATCCAGACTAAG
Organism: Glaciecola sp.; assembly: GCA_047628735.1. Classification (GTDB taxonomy): domain Bacteria; phylum Pseudomonadota; class Gammaproteobacteria; order Pseudomonadales; family Pseudohongiellaceae; genus UBA9145. The sequence goes on along the minus strand of JBLHVT010000022.1, from coordinate 7,452 downwards.
ACAGCTTCAAAATTGTCAGCGGTTTGAGGAAGGTTATCTCCGTGAGTAATAATGTCCCCGCGACTGATGTCGATTTCGTCTTCAAGTGTCAGGGTGATCGCCATAGAGGCATGAGCGAGTTCTAATTCTTCGTCGTAGGTAACAATCGATTTAATCGTGCTCTTTTTAAGAGACGGTAAAACTATAATTTCGTCACCTTTACGCACCACCCCTGACGCAACGGTTCCGCAAAATCCACGGAAGTTAAGATTAGGCCGGTTAACGTATTGGACGGGAAAGCGAAAGTCTGTGTAGTTTTTATCCTCAGCAATTTCGATCGATTCAAGCATGGACATTAATGGCAGGCCGGAGTGCCAATCCATGTGCTCGCTAGGATTTACAACGTTGTCACCGTTGAGTGCCGAGAGGGGGATAAATTGAAAATCTGCTGGTGCAAGTTTCTTGGAAAATTCAATGTAGTCTTTTCTAATACTTAAAAAAGTGTCTTGGCTGTAGTCAACCAGGTCCATTTTGTTTACGGCAATGATGATGTGCTTGATGCCAAGAAGGGAGGCTAAAAAGCTATGTCGTCTGGTTTGAGTTTGGACGCCATATCTTGCATCAATAAGAATGATTGCTAGATCACAGGTGGATGCGCCGGTCGCCATATTTCGAGTGTATTGCTCGTGTCCCGGTGTGTCGGCAATAATGAATTTACGCTTTGCTGTTGAAAAATACCGGTAAGCGACATCAATGGTAATGCCTTGCTCACGCTCTGCTTGCAACCCGTCTACTAGAAGAGCCAGATCGATATTGCCACCGGTTGTGCCTGACTTCACACTGTCTGCTTCAATTGCTGCAAGCTGATCTTCATAAATCATTTTTGCATCGTGTAGAAGCCTGCCTATCAAGGTGCTTTTGCCATCGTCCACACTTCCGCAGGTTAGCAATCGCAGCAATTCTTTACGTTCGTGCTGGGCGAGATAGGCGTCTATATCAGTGCTGATGAGTTCTGATTGATGTGACATGTTATGTTCAGGTTTACCTTGTTTGGAAAGTGATGAAGTGTGTTTGAGTTTGTTAGAAATAGCCCTTGCGTTTCTTATCTTCCATCGAGCCCGATTTGTCCGAGTCAATCAAACGGCCTTGCCTTTCTGAGCTAGTGGCTAACAGCATCTCTTGAATAATTTCAGGCAAGGTTGTTGCTGTTGATTCAACCGCACCTGTTAAGGGGTAGCAGCCAAGCGTTCTAAAGCGTACGGTTTTAGTTACGATTTTCTGGTCTTTGCCGATCGGCATACGATCATCGTCGACCATAATATCTACACCATCTATATTGACGATTGGACGTGGCTTGGCAAAATAAAGTGGGACTATTTCTATTTCGTTGAGGTGGATGTATTGCCAAATGTCTAACTCAGTCCAATTCGATAAGGGAAAGACACGAATACTTTCGCCCTTGTTTATCGAGCTATTGTATATATTCCAAAGTTCCGGCCTCTGGTTTTTTGGGTCCCAGCCGTGGTTCTTGTCGCGAAACGAAAACACTCTCTCTTTTGCTCGTGACTTCTCTTCATCTCGGCGAGCGCCGCCAAACGCAGCATCGAATTTGTACTTATTCAAGGCCTGTTTAAGCGCTTGGGTTTTCATTATGTCAGTGTGTTGGGCGCTGCCGTGTGTGAATGGACCAACTCCAGCAGCAACACCTTCTTGATTAGTATGAACGATAAGGTCGAGGCCAAGCTTCTTAATGTGCTTGTCTCTGAATTCAATCATCTCTCGAAATTTCCATGTCGTATCGACATGCAATAGAGAGAACGGCAGCTTACCCGGGTAAAATGCTTTCAGCGCCAGGTGCAACATGACGGCGGAATCTTTTCCGACCGAATAAAGCATGACGGGCTTATCGAATTCAGATGCAACTTCACGAATTATGTGAATGCTTTCTGACTCGAGCTGTTTTAAATGAGTAAGTTTGTAATCAGGCATCGCTTTTCAGTATTTGGAATAGAATGGTTGGCTGAGGTAGCTGCAAATAGAAATTAAATCTGCAGGAGTAAAATGCGTCCACTACATTCAGAGTTATATTATAGTAGCGTTAGATTTAACATTTAATAGGGTCGTGGTCTTCACTGATCTTCTTCTGATGTGGGCTTTGATTTGTCTAACCCAAAATCCTCTGAGAGTGCGCCTTTGCGCTGTGGATCTTGTTTGGTGGCATAGTCTTTGGGTGGGTTTAGGCCACTAGTTTCTTCTTCAATAGGTGTGGTTTCAAATGCCGCGTCAGTGTCTGTAGGAAGGAGTTTGCTAGCAACTTCAGATGGGCAAAGATCTTGAGCGCCAGTGGCTAGATGTTGATACACCTCTCGGTAGCTCTGGGTCATATGCTGGACCAATTCGGCAGTCATACTAAAATGATCGCTGACATTGTCTCGGTATTCCCCGTGTGACTCTTTTAAGCTGCGGATTTGATTTTCAAGTTCCTGAACTCGTGATGGACTCGTGTTCATACGACTAGCTAAGACCACACCGATAACAATGCCTACTGCAAGACAACCAACTGCAACTAACCAAATCATGTTCTTTATCGCCTTATTAAATGCCAAAGATGGTAAATTTTGCTGAGTGTTTCATTTCAAGATGACAGTATAACCCAATTCAAATCCCGACCTATACACTGATTATGCGAACCATCACCTCAGCAAGGCGAATTGATGGCTAATAATTGGTGCGATTTTGCTAATAGTGACTTTGATGCAAAAACCGACCTAGAATACCCGGCGCCTCAGTGCGGGTGTTTTGATCAGTCCACTGGGGTAGCTCTAAGACAGAGAGTTAACCGTCAGGGCTATGAATATAAGAATTGCTTAAAAGGTACCTTAATTGACTTCACCCAAATTGACTTCACCCAAATTGACTTCACCCAGATTGACTTCACCGAAATTGATCTCACCTAGGCAAAAATATACTCAAGATCTAGATTCTGGGCTTATTGTCTTTGACGCCATGCAAGAGCAGGTGGTTTTGCGCCTTCAGTATTTGTTTGATGAACTCGTTGCTAACGGACAAGGCAGCAAGGCCAGAAAGCTCGGATTAAGTGGTTTTTTAGCTGGCTGGATGTCTGGGTCAGATGCTGTTGATGAAGGTACTCAGGGGCTTTATATCTGGGGTGGGGTAGGGCGAGGTAAAACATATCTGATGGATCTGTTTTTCGAGTGCTTGCCGTTCGAGGAAAAGCAGCGGACTCACTTCCACCGTTTTATGCAGGTTGTGCATGGGGAGCTAACTGCATTGCAGGGGCAAAAAAACCCCCTAGATAAGCTTGCAGATTTGATTTCCAGTCAGGCGAGAGTTCTCTGTTTTGATGAGTTCTTTGTCTTAGATATCGGGGATGCGATGATTTTAGCTGGCTTGCTGGATGCGCTTTTTAAGCGCCATGTCGTTTTAGTTACTACGTCCAATATCCACCCAGACGGTCTTTACGAGAATGGTCTGCAAAGGCCGCGGTTCATTCCCGCGATTGAGATGCTCAAGAAACATACGACAGTGATCGAGCTGGCATTTGGATTAGACTACCGGTTAAGGAGTCTAGAGCGTGCAAATTTGTACTTATGCCCAATTACCTTGCAGACCAATGCTGAGTTGAACGCAAAGTTTGCTGAACTATCTCGAGTTTCGGTTCCTGAGGAAGGTGGAGAGCTAATTATATTGGATAGGCCAATTAGTACTCGGCGCCAAGCGGCTGACATAGCCTGGTTTGAATTTGATGAATTATGCGGTGGGCCGAGAAGCGCATTCGATTATATTGAGCTCGCGAAACTTTTTCACACAATTATTATTGGCAATGTGCCTGTCATGGGTGACGATGAAAATGACTATGCTCGAAGGTTTGTAAGTTTGATTGATGAGCTATATGATCGCCGAGTCAAGTTAGTGATGAGCGCGCAGGTTCCAATCGAGGCTCTTTATCAGGGCCGCAGCTTAGCTTTCGCGTTTGAGCGGACCCAATCTCGGCTGTTGGAAATGCAATCCCATACATACCTCGGCTATGCCCATTTGGCCTAGCTAATGGGAGCTGTAGAGCTTCCTGAATTTAGAAGAGAATTTCGCTTGAACAATCACTACCGCTTCGGTAGTATTCGCGCTCCTTAATGCAAAGCCACGAACTCGCCATGAAGACTTATAGTGCAAAACCACAAGAAGTAGACCAGAACTGGCTACTCGTTGATGCCCAAGGCCTAACACTTGGCCGGATGGCACAAGCTATTGCTACTCGTTTACGAGGAAAGCATAAGCCAGAGTACACGGCTCACGTCGATACAGGCGATTTTGTCGTCGTTATCAATGCTGATAAAGTAAAAGTGACCGGCAACAAAGCGAAAGGCAAAATATACTATTCACACTCGGGTTTCCCAGGTGGTTTGAAGTCAATGTCATTTGAAAAGTTGCAAGAAAGAGAGCCAGAAAAAATCGTTAAACTTGCCATTAAAGGCATGTTACCAAGAACTCCGCTAGGCAGAGCTATGTTTAAAAAGCTTAAAGTCTATGCTGGGTCGGATCATCCGCATGGGGCTCAGCAGCCTGCAAGCGTGAATCTCTAATCCTGAAGAGGCCTTAAGAAGCAATGTCAGCAACTCAATATTACGGCACTGGTAGACGCAAAACTTCCACAGCTCGGGTCTATTTGACCAGTGGAGACGGCAGCATCACAGTTAATAAGCGGACCTTAGATGGTTATTTTGGGCGTGAAGTAGCTCGAATGATTGTTAAGCAACCACTTGAACTTGTAGAGATGACTGAAAAGTTTGACATCAATGTTTCTGTGCGTGGCGGTGGCAGTTTCGGTCAAGCTGGAGCGATTCGTCACGGCATTACACGTGCCTTGATGGATTATGATATCGAATTAAAGCCTACTCTACGCAAAGCGGGTTTCGTTACACGCGATGCAAGAGAAGTAGAGCGGAAGAAAGTTGGCCTTCGTAAAGCACGTAAGAAGCCGCAGTTTTCCAAGCGCTAGACTCGCTCTAGTCAGAGAAACGCCAACTTGTTGTCTGAGTTTGGCGTTTTTTTGTGCCTGTGAAATACAAATTTATTCAATATTATCAAGCGCATAGCTACTAATTGGCATCTTGCCCAGCTTGAATAATTTCTAAATATTGGCTATTATTGGCTGGATTTGCTGACCGAATTAAGACTGCTACGCTTGTCAAAGAGCGTAACCTTCAGTATCCCGCCTTAGAATGGCTCAGCCTATAGTGTTTTTCTTATTCTCAAGGAGAAGAAGCGGTGACAAACGACAGTAAGAATGCTGGCCGTAGACGTTTTTTAGTTGGATCAACGACTGCGATGGGTGCCATCGGCGTTGCTGCAGCTGCAGTACCATTTGTGGGTTCTTGGAACCCAAGTGCTAAAGCACGAGCCGCCGGTGCGCCGGTGCGGATCGACATTAGCCAATTGCAAGAAGGTGAAATTCTTGGCCCAATCCCCGCGTGGAGAGGAAAGCCTATTTTCATTATCAAACGCACTGAAGCGGCACTAACAGCCCTCGGTGAGAATCTGGATCAGTTGACCGATCCAAACTCCGAAGATGAAGAACAGCCCGGATACGCTACCAACGAGTATCGATCACGTTCTCCGGAATTGCTTGTGTTAGTGGGCCTTTGCCCGCATTTGTTTTGTTCACCCACCCCTCACATCGAGCTCAGACCGCAGCCATTTGATGAGCAGTGGCGTGGTGGATTTTTCTGTCCTTGTCACGGTTCTCGTTTTGATTTGGCGGGCCGTGTCTATAGTGGTTCCCCGTCTTCTAGAAATATGCAGGTGCCGCCTTATTCTTATGAAAGTGACAGCGTGTTGGTAATTGGTGTTGATGAGGAAACCGCAGCATGAGTGATATGAGTAGCAACAATGAATTTGATTCAACCAAAAAGCCTGGCAAAGTTGTTGGTGGTCTGATTGGTTTAAGAGATTGGGTGGATGAGCGCCTTCCGATAGTTAACGCGTGGAAAAAGCATTTATCTGAATACTACGCGCCGAAGAATTTCAACTTTTGGTATTACTTTGGTGTTCTGTCAATGGTTGTGTTGGTGATCCAACTGTTGAGCGGGATCTGGCTGACAATGAATTATACGGCCAGTGCTGAAGCCGCATTCGCTTCTGTAGAGTACATTATGCGAGATGTGGAATATGGCTGGTTACTTCGCTATATCCACTCCACAGGCGCTTCGGCGTTCTTCTTTGTTATCTATCTCCATATGTTTCGTGGTCTTATGTATGGCTCTTACAAAAAACCAAGAGAGTTAATCTGGGTTTTTGGCATGGCGATTTATTTTGTGCTTATGGCTGAAGGCTTCCTAGGCTATGTGTTGCCTTGGGGACAGATGTCATATTGGGGCGCAAATGTAATTGTGTCACTCGCCGGAGCAATACCTGTTATCGGTGAAGACCTTCTTGTTTGGGTTCGCGGTGATTTCCTGATTTCTGGAGCTACTTTAAACCGCTTCTTCGCGCTGCATGTAGTTGCTTTACCAATCGTATTGCTGGCGCTAGTGGTCCTTCACATCTTGGCACTTCATGAAGTGGGCTCAAATAATCCAGATGGCGTCGAGATTAAAAAGAATAAAGGGCCAGACGGGGTTCCATTAGATGGAGTACCTTTCCACCCTTACTACACTTTGTATCATGACTTGGCGGGCATCGTTTTATTCCTGTTCGTTTTCTGCGCGATAGTTTTCTTTGCGCCAGAGATGGGTGGCTATTTCTTAGAAATCGCCAACTTCCAAGAGGCTAATCCGCTCAAAACGCCTGAGCACGTTCCACCGGTTTGGTACTACACGCCATTTTATTCGATGCTCCGTGCTGTGACTGTGCCGCTCTTTGGCATCGATGCTAAGTTCTGGGGCATGTTGGTGATGATCAGTGCAATCGCGATTTTATTTGTCCTGCCTTGGTTAGACAAAAGTCCCGTGCGATCTATGCGCTACAAGGGCTGGTACAGTCGAATAGCGCTTCTGGCGTTTATCGTGAGCTTCCTCATATTAGGTGTTCTCGGTACTCAATCGGTCAGCCCTGCTAAGACGTTGCTGGCTCAGATTATGACTATCGTTTATTTTGCTTACTTTGTAGCGATGCCTTGGTATACAAGAAAAGAAGTGACAGCGCAGCCTCCAGAGCGTGTCACTGGCAGGTTTATAACTATTCCGCAGCTGCTGGGTACGCTGTTGCTAATTATCGCTCTAGTGGTAATACCTCTGATGTTCACAAACGAAGCTCAAGCCTCTGAAGCGGGGCTAGAGTTGGAGCATGTAGAAACTTCTTTTGACGATAAAGTATCCCTGCAACGTGGGTTTAAAAACTACATGAATTACTGTGTGGGTTGCCATGAGCTCGGCTATGCGCGCTACGCAAGAACAGCAGATGATTTGGAAATACCTCATGATTTAGTGATGGCAAATCTGGTCTTTGATGACTCGC
>JBLHVT010000021.1:0-34723 GCA_047628735.1 Glaciecola sp. | reverse complement strand
AACTGCCAACTGCCAACTGCCAACTGCCACTGCTCCATACTAAGTCTGAAGTCAATGAGATGGGCCCATCTAGCACGTTTAGATCGAATTGGCAGACGCGGGGACGGCGAGAAGGGCAGCAACGGAACATTAAAGGCGCCAGTGTCGCGGCTTATTGTTGGTAAGGCGTCAACACGTCTTTTGAAATTAAGAAATCTAGCAGCATAGCGGCTTTCAGAACTGTTTTTATTGTCGCCAGCGCGAGAATTTGACTGTTGGTGTCGAGCTGCGTTTTTCTGATTATGCCACCGCCTAAGATTATACTGATAGCGGTGAGTGCTAAGACTGGCGCGCCAAGTACTAAAGTCTTGCGATTAATCAGTGCTTTCACTGAGTTGTAGGCAAAACGCGCTTAATGAACGAATGGTACTATAGATTAAAAAACTTCAATAAAAACAGCGCTAAATAAGAGCCTTGTTACCGTGATTAGCAAATACCTCGCGTTTTTATGCACAAAAATTACCTAGCAGTCACAAAAGTCTTTAAATATGCGTGTTTTATTATTTACCGATCGTAACAAAACATCTAAGCTGCTGATAATTATAGATAAATCCAATTGGTTAAAAATTAACCAATTGGCATTGAGCGGGCGTAAATCCGCGGGTTTAGACTGGTTTTAGGAAACTATGCACGGACTTATCCACAGATTCTGTGGACAAAATATTTGTCAAGAACGAAATTGGAAAGTGGTATTAGGTCAATGACTTAGAAGAATTTCCTGCAAGCATGAATTAGCAATGCCCAGTAACCCCCCGTAATCAGTATAGACCACGTTTCTAAAATTGGAAAGTGGTATTAGGTCAATGACTTAGAAGAGGTTCCTGCAAGTCTGAATTAGCAATGCCCAGTAACCCCCCGTAACCAGAATAGACCACGTTTCTAAAATCCGCCGCGTTCTGTTAATTTATTTGGTATGCAAATTAACTGTGTTATGGTGACTAATCAAATCTGTAATGCGAAGTAGTGAATGATTGAGTTGACAGGCGAGATACCTTTTTTGTGGCGACTTAGCGCTGAGAGTAGTGAAGGTTATTGTTCCGTGTCCATGGTAGTGCCGTGCCCTCCAGAAACCGACGTAACCGACTTAACAATCGAGACTAGCGTTGTTAGTTTGTCGTCAGATAGCACGCGTTCCGAAAGTGAAGAAATTCTCGAATGGAACCAAGAAGATATCAGTCTATTTTTAAGACTCGTCAATCACCGTCAGCTGATAGGCAACCAGCCCATTTCTGAGACCGTGCGTGTCGATTTAACAGATCCAGACATCATCGACATAATTCACATTGTCGCCGCGGCTGGATTTGGCGTTGCATTCACGTCTTACGGAATCCTCAAAGTAGCTGACGGCAGTTACCCGATACACAACTTTGAGGTAGGTTCGGTAGCTTCGTTAAACACGATCAGCGGCTTTAAACAGTGTGTTGTTGTCGATATCGACGATGACGACGTAGTCTGTGTCTTACTAGACGACATTGATGTTAGAACAGTTGAAGATTACGATCAGCTTAACCGGCACGATCTACTTCTCGTAAAGAGAATTGATGTGCTTCATCCTGAATTCGCCGAAGATCAGGTGAGGCCCGGATCCGCCGTACTTCATTAGCGGCTGAGCTTGTTAGACGCTACCTGTGCGCTGCATCAAGTTCGCGCTATTTCCTTTATCCAAATCAGCCCACTTATCCCTTAACGTCAGTCCCTTAACGTCAGTCCCTTAACGTCAGTCCCTTAACGTCCGTCCCCTAATGTTCGGAAAAAGCTTCCGCAATGCTTCGAAAAGCATTGCCAGCCTTGGTCAAATATAAAATCACGCATTGAGGCGCTAGGCTTGCTACTTTGATCGCTGGTTGAAGCGGCGCCCAACCATAGCAGAAGTTATATTTACTTTTTGGATATCTATTGCGCCGCCAGCAATTCCCCAGCCCCAGGCATCTCGCATTTTCTGCTCGATTGGAAATTCTTTTGAATAGCCATAGCCACCCATGAGTTGCATGGCTTTGCCTGTGACTTCTCTTACAGTCTCATTGGCAAAGCACTTCGCTATAGAGCTTTCGCCGATAGAGGGCAAACCTTTCTCGGCATTCACCACGGCTCGATAAAGCAAAAGCCTAGCGGCCTCCAATTTCATTTTCATTTCGGCAATTTGTATTTGAACCGCTTGAAAGTCGATTAGGGGCTTGCCAAATTGTTGTCTTTGTTGGCAATACTCTAGTACAAAATCGAAGGCCGATTGAGCCACTGCCAAAGACATTGTGGTGTTGCCGCAGCGTTCAAGGTCGAAGGCATCCATGAGTTTTCCAAATCCACCGGCGGGCACTAGGATATTCTTAACGGGCACCTCGACATTGTCGAAATACATATCGGCACTGTAAACACCTCTAAAGCCCATATGATGATCGCGTTTGCCAAAGGTGAATCCAGCAGCTTCTTTTGGGACTAGCACGGCGCCAATACCTTTAGCGCCAGCTAATCCGTCCATTCGGCAGTACACCACGTAAGTTTCCGAGTGGCCTGCACCAGAGCACCAGCGCTTAGTACCATTGAGAATCACTTTATCGCCTTCTACCGCGGCATGGGTTTTCAAATCTGTTAGCGCTGAGCCTGCATCGGGTTCAGACATTGAAACTGCGACCACAATTTCACCGCTACAAACCTTTGGCAGCACCGCTTTTTTCATCTCTTCGCTACCAAAGTGGGCAATAGCTAAGCTCGGCCCAAAACAAGACTCAAAAATTGGAAAGGCGACAGCAATAGAAATCTTGGCGATTTCTTCTAACACGATCACCGCGTCGTGATGGGACATGCCCGCGCCACCATATTGCTCGCTCAAATTAACGCCAAGGTAGCCTAACTCACCGAACTTTTTCCTTAACTCGATGCTAACAGGCTCATCGGTTTCCTCTATTTTTTTTGCGATATCAGGTAGTTCCGCTCGAGCAAACTGTCGAACAGACTGCTGTAGGGCTAGTTGGTCAGCAGACAGATTGAAATCCATGGTGCATTCTCCGATGTGAGTTAAGGTGTTATTTGAGAGCTTGAGGCAAAGTATTGTAGGGCGGCTAGGTATCCTAGAACAAGCCATACAGAGCCATACCTGCAGGTATGGCTCTGTATGGCTAAGACCACCGATGAGAAAAGCCGGTGGGTAGCCCGTGGGCAGTGCTCCGTCAGTATGCACCTGCACGGAGTAACTGATATAATCCCGCGATTTTAACCAACCTACTTTAATTACCTAACTTACTTTAACTAATCTACTTTAACTATAACTAACGCAGCTGAGACGATTATCATGAGTTTGGAGTCTCTCCAAGGAGATATAGCGAAACGACGAGTTCTCGCAATCATCTCCCACCCCGATGCTGGTAAAACCACGATCACTGAAAAGTTATTACTTTTTGGCAATCTCATCCAAGTAGCAGGCACAATCAAGGGTAAAAAGTCAGATCGCCATGCGACCTCTGACTGGATGGCTATGGAGCAGCAAAGAGGAATCTCAGTTACCTCATCGGTAATGCAGTTTCCCTATCGTGAGCGAATGGTAAATTTGCTGGATACCCCAGGCCACGAAGATTTTTCCGAGGATACCTACCGCGTTCTTACAGCTGTCGATTCCGCGTTAATGATTGTCGATGGAGCGAAAGGAGTTGAAGCTCGAACCATTAAGTTAATGGAGGTATGTCGACTTCGAGACACTCCAATTTTCACTTTCGTAAACAAGCTCGACCGAGATACGCTTGACCCTATTGACGTGTTGGATGAAATCGAAACAGTATTAAGCATAAAGTGCGCCCCCATAAACTGGCCGCTGGGAATGGGTAAGGAGTTTAAGGGAGTCTATAACCTCTACACTGACACTATTCATGTTTACACCAAAGGGCAGGGCAGCCAGATTCCCGATGAAGTTTTAATAAAAGATTTATACAGCGCGCAGGCTGATGCGCTAATGGGAAGCTATGCGGAAGATTTTCGCAACGAAATCGAGTTAGTTAAGGGTGCAAGTCATGAGTTTGACAAAGCGGCCTATTTAAAGGGAGAGCTGACCCCAGTCTATTTTGGCACCGCGTTAGGAAATTTTGGTGTTAAAGAAATGATTGATGACTTTGTGGAATGGGCGCCAGCACCGCAAGATAGAGTGACAGAAACCCGGACAGTAAAAGCTCAAGAGGCAAGTTTTAGTGGTTTTGTGTTTAAGATTCAGGCCAATATGGATCCTAAACACCGAGACCGTATCGCCTTCATGCGTATCTGTTCGGGCGAGTATACCAAGGGCATGAAAATGCGGCACACCCGACTGGGTAAGGATGTGAAGGTCGCGGATGCGGTGACGTTTTTAGCGGGTGACAGAAGCCAAGCTGACGGTGCTGTATCAGGTGATATTATCGGCCTTCACAATCATGGCACGATTCAAATTGGAGATACCTTCACCGCAGGCGAAGACCTTAAATTTCAGGGAATACCGCATTTTGCGCCAGAGCTTTTTCGGCGTATCCGGCTTGCAGACCCTTTAAAACTTAAGCAGCTACAAAAAGGCTTAACTCAGCTTTCTGAAGAGGGTTCTACGCAAGTTTTTATGCCGCTTAAAAATAATGATCTCGTGGTAGGTGCTGTTGGGGTTTTGCAATATGAAGTGGTGGCATTTCGGCTGAAGGATGAATACAAGGTTGACTGCATTTACGAGCCAGTAACTATTTACAGCGCTCGTTGGGTGGATTCAGATAACAAGGCTAAGCTGGAAGAATTTAAAAAGAAGGCCCATGAAAATTTGTCCGTAGATGGGGGGGGATACCTTACCTATTTGGCTCCGACTCGAGTAAATCTTAATTTGATGGAAGAGCGTTGGCCGGAGATAGAGTTTAGAGCGACACGTGAACACTAATTTACCCACTAAATTTATAACAAAGTATTTGAAGGTTAGTTAGATGCCAGGTTGTCATATGAGCTTTGAAGTTGCCGCCACAGACGGCAAAGCCAGAACAGGAAGAATGATGTTTCCAAGAGGCGAAGTTGCGACTCCAGCTTTTATGCCGGTAGGCACCTATGGCACTGTTAAAGGATTAAACCCTGAACAGCTGCTGGGAACTGGCGCCGACATTATTTTGGGCAATACTTTCCATCTCATGCTGCGACCGGGCACCGAGATTATTAACTTACACGGTGATCTTCACGACTTTGCCGGCTGGTCCAAACCTATCCTTACCGATTCCGGTGGGTTTCAGGTGTTCAGTCTCGGAGAAATGCGCAAAATCACCGAGCAGGGGGTTCATTTTCGCTCCCCGGTGGACGGATCGAAAATATTTTTAGGGCCAGAATCAGCCATTGAGGTTCAGCATGCGCTGGGCTCGGACATCATTATGGCCTTTGATGAGTGCACTGCTTATCCTGCGACGCCCGAGCAAGCTAGAGAGTCTATGGAGCTATCTATGCGCTGGGCAAAGCGCTGCATTGATGCTCATGGAGAAAATGAAGCAGCGCTGTTCGGCATAGTGCAAGGCGGGATGTACATTGATCAGCGCCTTGAATCCTTAGAGCGTTTAGTCGAGATGGACTTTCCTGGCTATGCGATGGGGGGGTTGTCAGTTGGTGAGCCGAAAGATGAAATGGCGCAAATTGTCGAGAACTGTGTACATGCGCTGCCAGCCACCAAGCCTAGATACCTGATGGGTGTTGGCACGCCTGCTGATATTGTTCATGCGGTCGTCAATGGTGTGGATATGTTTGATTGTGTAATGCCAACCCGCAACGCGCGTAACGCTCATCTATTCACCTCTAAAGGTTTGCTGAGGCTGCGTAATTCTGCAAACCGGCGTGATACCGGGCCGGTAGATGAAAATTGTGACTGTTATACCTGTCGGAACTTTAGCCGAGCGTATTTGCATCACCTTGATAAATGTAAGGAAATTTTGGGCGCGCAGCTCAACACCATTCATAATTTACATTATTACCAAACTCTAATGGCGGGTTTGCGCGAGGCTATACATGAGAGTAGATTGAGCGACTTTGTGAGCCAGTTTCGGCGCGATCAAGCTGAGATGCCTGGTAAAGACTAGGTTTTAATATTAACAATCAAGGCCTAAGCACTTGAATTTTAGCTCTTAAGCCCAACACTCAACGAATCGCACTCATTGTTGTGTCAGCGTTTGTTATTCAAGCTTCGCAGCGCCGGTCAAGGTAGAATACATTGCTTGGCGGCGATGTTGGAAGCTGATTTTTAGCCTTCGGTCAGTTCCGGTGGTAGTGGCACGCAAAGCAGCAAGCACAGGAATAAGCACAGCGGCACTTAGTTTTAGCGACAGCCGCTGTGACGATATCAAGGATCTTCCCGAGCCGAGTTAGACAGCTCAAGGCAAAGCGGAGATGTTTAAAGTGCGAGTTTTTAATTACAAAAACAAGCGACTATTACTTATCAGTGATTTTTATTAACTATAAAAGTGTAAGAGAGAAACCATGAATTTATTATTTTCCACCGCCTATGCTCAAGAGCCAGGACAACCTTCTGTTGCTTTTAATCTGGTTTTGTTTGGCGGCATGATAGTGCTGTTTTACCTTATCTTGTGGCGTCCTCAATCAAAGCGCGCAAAGGAACATAAAGAATTGATTGGAAGTATTTCAAAAGGGGATGAAGTTATGACCTCTGGCGGTCTTCTCGGTAAAGTGGTTCGTGTCGATGAGGATTACTTAGCGCTTGAGGTTGCCTCTGGGGTTGAGCTAAAACTACAAAAATCCTCCATTGCCGCTGCATTACCTAAAGGCACTATAAAGCAGATCTAGTTTAAAGAGCCAAGCTCAGCTTGTCTTATCTTTGATCGTGCCTCATTGGAATTCCTATGTTAAATAAATACCCGCTGTGGAAAAATATTCTCATTCTTTCAGTTGTTGTCTTAGGGTTTGTCTATGCAATCCCCAACATCTATCCGGATGATGAAGCGATCCAAATTACCAATGAAAATGTTAGCTTAAGTGAAGCTGATATGGCGGTGGTTACCACAGCATTGGAAGCTGCAGAAGTTGACTCGTTTGGAAAAGAGGTCGACGTGTCTCGGCTGCTTGTAAGATTCGACAGTGTGGACGACCAGCTTCGCGCTAAAACAGCGATTGAAGAAGCGTTTAGCGATGACTATTTAATTGCCTTGAATCTTGCCCCGACATCACCTGCTTGGCTGCAAGCTATTGGTGCTAGCAAAATGAGTTTGGGACTTGATCTTCAAGGTGGTGTTCACTTCCTAATGGAAGTGGACATGGAGTCCGCGCTTGAGCGCCGCATGGAAGACAATAGAAGCAATGTAAGAACGATTTTGCGAGAGCTTAAAATCCGCAGCCGCGGTCTAACTATTGTCGATAACGCTCACTTAGAAGTGCGATTTGCAAATGCCGATGACCGGATTCGAGCTCGCCGCGAGCTGGTCGATAATTTTCCAGAAATCCAAATGCAGAATCGCGATATTGATGATGTTTTTGTGCTCGACATGCGCATGACACCTGAAACCATGCTGCAAATTCAGCGAGATACTTTACAAGCAAATCGAACAACGTTGTTCAATCGTGTTAACGCGCTTGGTGTCTCCGAGCCGACGGTTCAACAACAGGGTGCAGACAGAATAGTTGTCGAGCTTCCTGGTGTTCAAGATCCCGCACAAGCTATACGGATTTTGCAGCGTATTGCCACTCTCGAGTTTCATATGGAGGCTGATATTGGCGCCTCTCGAACGTCTTATCAACAGTATGAGTACCAGGGGATTATCAGCAATATCGATAACGATCTCATCTTGCAAGGGGACAGAATAAGCAGCGTTCGATCTACATTGAACGAGAACAGCTTACCGCAGGTCCAAATCAATTTGGATGCTCAAGGTGGTAATCAGATCAATCGAATTTCGCGGGACAATGTTGGTAAGAACATGGCGATTTTGTTGATTGAAACAAAATCTCGCACCGTCACATCTCTTAACGATGAAGGCGTGGAAGTCGAAGAAGTCGAGTTCTATGAAGACGAGCGTTTGATTAGCAATGCCACAATCCAAAGTGCCTTGGGTAGAACCTTTGTTATTACCGGTCTCAACAGCCGGGAAGCTAACGAGCTGTCTCTTCTGATAAGTGCTGGGTCTCTTGCGGCGCCGATGACAATCGTTGAGCAATCAGTAATCGGGCCTACAATGGGTAGAGAGAATTTAGAGCAAGGCATTCTTGGCGTGCAGGTTGCAGCGACCCTGGTGATATTGTTTATGTTTGCCTACTACAGAGTCTTTGGTTTGGCCGCTAATGCAGCACTTAT
The DNA here is from genome assembly GCA_047628735.1 of Glaciecola sp. Taxonomy (GTDB): domain Bacteria; phylum Pseudomonadota; class Gammaproteobacteria; order Pseudomonadales; family Pseudohongiellaceae; genus UBA9145. The sequence continues at coordinate 26,418 of JBLHVT010000021.1, read as the reverse complement.
CATGAACATATTAATGATATTTGCAGTGATGTCAGTTATTGGTGCTACCCTCACACTGCCAGGCATTGTGGGTATCGTGTTGACAGTGGGAATGGCAGTTGATGCGAATGTACTGATTTTTACGAGAATAAAAGAAGAGCTGGCGGCAGGCATATCGCCACAGAAGGCAATTGAGGCAGGCTATAACCGCGCCTTTACCACGATCCTTGATGCCAACTTAACAACATTCTTGGTGGCAGTCGTTCTATTTACTATTGGTACTGGGCCGGTCAAAGGTTTTGCCGTCACTTTAATGATCGGCATTGTGACATCGATGTTCACAGCTATCGTTGGCACCAGAGCAATTATTAATATTATTTATGGTGGCAAAACGGTAAAAACGTTGTCCATCGGTGGCTCGCAGCCAAAGCCGCAAGCAGCATAATCTAAGATTCTTACGGGTAATAAATACAATGCTTCTGGATGCAAAGTTTGATTTTATGAGTTATCGAAAGATCGCGGCCATAGGGTCTGCGATTCTTATCGTCATTTCAATTATTTCCTTGGCGATAAACTCGCTTGAATTTGGGTTAGATTTTACCAGCGGTACCTCAGTGAGACTGGGCTATTCCGAGTCGGTAGATATCAGAGAAGTTAATACCGCCTTGGTGGATTCAGGATATGAAAGTGCGGTTGTTGTTAGGTTTGGTTCGGACCGAGATATTCGAATTATCCTGCCAGTGGATGCGGATGTCTCCGTTGAAAATCAGGCGGTGGCAGCGGTTGAAGTTGGAGAGAATTTAGCGGCGTTGTTACGCCAATCCAGCAGTTCACAAATCACGCTTTTAGGCTCTGATTATGTCAGCGCCAAAGTGGGTGAAGAGTTAGCTGAGCAAGGTGGACTCGGAATGCTGGTGGCTCTTGGCATTATCATGGTCTATATCTCTGTCAGGTTTCAGTTTAAGTTTTCGGTAGGCGCTGTGGTCGCGTTAGCGCACGATTTGGTAATCACCTTGGGCATATTTTCAGTATTCGGCTTGGAATTTAATCTAAATGCATTGGCCGCGATGCTGGCGATTATCGGTTATTCCTTGAATGACACCATTGTCGTATCAGATCGGATCAGAGAAAACTTTCGCCGCATGCGCTCCGGCACCCCCACAGAAATGGTTAACGTTTCCCTAAACCAGACCCTTGGTAGAACATTAATTACATCATTAACTACCTTGTTGGTTTTGGTTTCAATTCTGGTCATAGGCGGTGAATCAACTCAAGGTTTCGCTATCGCTTTGATCATCGGGGTGGTGGTTGGTACCTATTCCTCGGTTTACATAGCATCTAGCGTTATTCTCTACATGAACGTTACCAAAGAAGACTTGATGATACCCATCAAAGAAGGTGCTGATTTAGATAGCACCGTCTAAACTTGGGGCATGCCCCTGGCGCCCTCATTGAGGGCTCGGTCGTTTCTGGCTTACCATTGGGCATTTAGCACTTGGCGATCTAATCCATAATTGCTATGTTCAGCGGCAGTTTTGAAGTGAATTAGCTAGGTTGGAATTTGTGAATTTGAGTTTAAATTGGTCGATGATACTGTATCTAAATCTTCAAGCGGTCCTTCAACGCGCCCCCATTCTGGTTCTTTGCGCCTTCCTCTTGGTGCTGCCAAATTTGTCTTTTGGGCAATCTACCACTGACTTTCCTCGTCCCCCTGAGCTTGAACCTGCCATTAATTTCTGGGTTAAGGTCTACACCGAAGTCGATACTCGTAGCGGCTTCCTCCACGATTCTGAACATCTCGGGGTTATTTATACTAAGCTGGCTCGAGATCGCTCAGAGATAGATTTTAGACGCAAACGTATTCAGGAAGACCTCCGACAATTGGCCACCGGCAAACGTGACTTGTTAACTCGCAGTCAGAAAGACATTCTAGCGCTCTGGCCGGATGATGTGAGTAATCAGGCGCTGGGCCGAGCGGCAACGAATGTTCGCTGGCAACTAGGCCAGTCTGATCGATTTTTAAGTGGGTTAGAGCGTTCTGGCGCTTATCGTAGTCACATTAACTCAGTCGTAAGGGAGAAAAAGCTGCCTATCGAATTAGGTGCGCTGCCACATGTTGAGTCTTCGTTTAATCCCGGCGCCTATTCAAGTGCCTCTGCTGCTGGCATGTGGCAATTTACACGGGCAACTGGGCAACGTTTTATGCGCATTGACCACATCATCGATGAACGCATGGATCCCTATACAGCGTCTAACGCTGCCATGAGCCTTCTCGAGTATAACTACTCGGTACTGGGCACTTGGCCACTGGCTTTAACAGCTTACAACCACGGGGCAGGAGGGATTGCCAGAGCTGTTCGCGAAACTGGCACAACTGACATTGAAACCATTGTTGCTAACTATAAAGGCAGGGCATTCGGGTTCGCATCGAGAAATTTCTACGCACAATTTTTGGCCGTGCTTCAGGTTGAAAATAACGCGCTTGAGCATTTTGGTGATATTCGCTTAAAGTCGGCTCCTATCTTTCGAGAAGTTAAACTGGATTCATTTATTGACGCTGAGGTCTTTGCCCGCTCAATAGGAGTTAGCTTCGAGCAGCTTCGAGCGGATAATCCATCGCTGCGGCCAGTCGTCTGGCAGGGCAACAAAAGGATTCCCAGAGGGTTTCCAATTAAAGTGCGTGCGGCAACAGTACCGACAAGTGATTTGTTAGCGATGGTCGGGAACGATTATAAATTTGCCATCCAAACACCTGATGTGGCCTATGTAATTGAAAGAGGCGATAGCCTCTCGGTGATTGCTCGGCGTTTCGACACATCGGTGGCCGGACTCGTGTCTTTAAACCAGTTGACTAGTAGTCATAGAATCCAGATTGGTCAAAGATTGATCTTGCCTCAAGCCAATAGCGATGGTCAGCAGTTGGCATTTGCGTCTGCAAATGCTGCCGGTTTGTACACAGTAAGAAGAGGGGATACGGTTTCTGTCATTGCGGATCGGTTCAGAACCACGGAGCAAGCGCTGCTTGGTTTGAACGGGATTACAGACAGAAATAGAATTTATCCCGGTCAGGAATTGCGCCTTCCAGGTTTTGAGACTAACAATGTGCAGGTGGCAGCGGTAGAAGCCAATTTAGCGTCAGCCCCGCCTACTGAGCTTCAATACTCAGATGCCTTGGTTGCTGAATCTACTGCTGCAGGGCAGTCCACGAGTGTGCCGCTTGCTGCAGCTGTGGTCAGTGTCGATGTTACAGAACAAATAGTGCAATCAATCGAAGTGCTAGATGCGGATTTGACGTCTGTGGCAGTTCTCGATGACGAGCCTTTGCCGCCTGCGGCTGTTTTACCTGATGATCAGGAGCTTGAATCAGCTATCAACGCCTCTGAGGAGTTGGCGGTGGCTACGGATGAAGCGAGTACTGTCCAGAGCAGCAATGAACAACTGACCGAGGATCTTGCCGCCGATCCATCTGACTATTCGGTAGCCAGTAATCGCTCGATTGAAATTCAAGCGTCTGAAACTTTGGGGCATTACGCAGATTGGTTAGAAATTAGAGCGTGGGATATTAGACGTCTGAATAATATGCAGTACCGTGACCCGGTTATTATTGGTGATCGTTTGCGACTGGGTTTTGATACTGTCTCCATCGTCGAATTTGAACGTAGGCGGCGTGATTTTCATTCTTCATTGCAGCGAGAGTTTTTCAGCAAATACCGAATTCAGAATGTTGATACTTACAAAGTTGGATCAGGCGACAACGTTGGCCGCATTGCTAGAAGTCGATACTCTGCGCCAATTTGGTTGGTGCGCCAATACAACCCAGGCTTGGACTTTGGCCGCATTCAAATTGGCCAAGAAATAATCTTTCCCATACTTGAAGAAGTTAACTAGCTCTCGAGGTTGGCGCTGGTCAGCTTGTCGAACTGAGTTTGGTACTGACGTTTAATTTCGTCTCCCTGATAGGCACTTAAATCCACGTCGCAGACTAACTCACCGCTGCATTTCAACGCACAATACTTCAGCATTTTTTTAACAGCCTCATCTGCGGTGGCCTCTATTGAACTGCGAACTGGGTAGCGGTATTTTTCGGGTATGTATTCGGGGTAGGCGAGATCATCTGGCGTCAACGGAACGCATCCCATTAAGCAGGCTTCTTGGACGGCGAGTCCTTGAAAGTCATGAATAGCAGTGGAAAGGACGACGTCACAGATTTTTAACAGCTGAACGTAGGCGCTATGCTCGTCAATAAAGCCGAACAGGCCTCGCTTTATGCCAGTTTCCTTGGCGTGGTTATCGAGTAGGTTGTTGATCTGTTTAAACTCAATCGGCTGCTCTCGAAACTGTTGACCTACAACATGCAGCTGGATTGGCAGTTTTTTAGCCTCGATAGCGGCAGTTATTGTCAACAATAGTTGCGGTCCTTTATCGAATTCCCAGCGATGATTCCAAACCACGCTAAGAACCTTATCCGTTTTTGGCGCAGGTGCGCGATAACTGTTTTCTAGCAGCGGCACGGCTAACACAATGCTGGCGTTGAGCTGAGTCATTATTGAGCTGGGAAACTGTTCAGGTAATTTGCTCAAAAGAGAGGCTGCACCTTTGAGAAAACTGTTCCGGTTGAAATCACTATTGAACGCAACGGTGTCGGCGCAAAGGGCCGCGTAGAGCGGCACTAGTATGGGCTCTACATTTTTTCGGTCGCTACGATTTTGCGGATATTCAAATTGGTTTTCATGCACATACAGTAGAGTGGGAATGCTCGCCAAACTTGGCACAAAGCCTCTTAAGCTGCTCAGGTCCACCATTGAGGTGGCTATCAGCAAATCGTAATTTTGCTCCAAAACCTTCCGCTGCGTGGTTGCCCAAATCAGGCTGTTGCCGCGAACTCGCCAAGTGAAATGGCGCGGGGGTAGGCAAAGCTCCTTCCATTCATATTCGTGAAACAACAGCTTCAAGCTTTTGCGCCACAGCTGATGGCTGATGGCATCGTAGGCAGATAGCAATAAGATTCGAGGTTTGTTCATGGTACACACAATGATTTTGCAAAATTTATTGCAACAGGTTAGTTTGCTGGGCTGATTAGCTTTTTTATTTAGCTTAATGAATTACTAAGCACTTAATTAACAAGCACAGGTTCAAAAAGGCAATGAATACAAGATCGGCTTAGGATAATTTCTTTCAGGAATTACAATGGCCATAAGCATAACGTGAAGAGGATAATATGAGCATTAAATTATACGGATTTCCAATCAGTAATTACTACAACATGGTAAAAGCGGTATTGATAGAAAAGGGCATGGATTTCGAAGAAGTCTTGGTCAAGCCAAATCAAGATGCGGATTACTTAAGCAAAAGTCCAATGGGAAAAGTGCCAGCGCTGGAGACTGAACATGGCTTTTTGACTGAAACCGGTGTGATGATGGATTATCTCGATTCTCTCGGTGAGGGAACAAGTTTCTATCCTCAAGACCCCTATCAGAAAGCTAAGGTTCAAGAGATTATTCGCTATTTAGAGCTTTACGTAGAGTTGCCTGCCCGCAGATTATACGGTGATGTGTTCTTCGGAAAGCCTGCCAGCGATGAACTAAAGGCTGAGGTAAGACCGCAGCTAGAGAAGGGCTTTGCTGCACTTGCTAAAATTGCCAAGTATGCCCCCTACATTGCCGGCAAAGAAGTCAGCTATGCAGACTTTTATTTCCGCTTTAGTTTCAACTTGGCGACTTTGGTATGCAGGAAAGGGCTGGATTGGAACGCGCAAGGGGAGTTTGAGGGAGCTAAGAATCTGATGAAGTTAATGGACGAGCGCGCCTCGATTCAGAAAGTCTTGGCAGACCAAAAAGGCTAAGCTAATTGGCTGCCAATCCATCGGGTTTGGCTAGCGGTGTGGAATTCTTTCGAGAATTCCTGCACTGCTTGTCATGTCCAAAATAGTGTCGATATTTGTCTCTATATCTTCTACAGTCGCATCAAGACCCAAATCAACACCTACGTTTTCACGCACGTCCGCTGAGTAATAACGCCCACCAGCGGCTTGAATAATGCGTCCATTAGGTGCCTTATCGCTGCATAGATAAACAACTGCGGGTGTCACTAGCTCAGGGGCGAGTTTTTCCGAACTGTCTTCGAATCCTGGCAAATCAATGGTCATTCGAGTCGCTGCAATTGGTGCTATTGCATTGGTAAATATGTTGTATTTGGCTCCTTCAAAACGCAGTGTATTCATGAATCCAACCAAGCCTAATTTTGCCGCGCCATAGTTACTTTGGCCAAAATTGCCAAACAGGCCAGAGGTAGAAGTGGTCATGACTATGCGGCCATAACCCTGCTCGATCATTATCGGCCACACGCACTTTGTGACATTCAGGCTGCCAGTCAAATGCACATCTATTACAGCATGCCAGTTCTCGAGCTCTAACTTAGAAAAAGTCTTATCCCTTAGAATGCCTGCGTTGTTAACGACTATGTCGATGCGTCCCCATTCTTCCATGGTGGCCGCGATCATGCCTTTTACCGCTTCAATGTCAGTGACTGATGCGCCATTACTAATGGCGGTGCCGCCAGCTGCTCGAATTTCCTCGGCAACGCTTTCAGCTGCCGATACTGAGCCACCAACGCCATCTACGCCACCGCCGAGATCATTTACAACCACCTTCGCGCCTCTGCGGCCCAGTTCAAGAGCGTGCTGCCTGCCTAGCCCGCCGCCTGCGCCAGTAACGATAGCGACTCGGTTTTCAAAACTTACTGTCATGGGGAATCCTCTTTAATTAATCATTGGTGAGCATTTTGTTAAGCCAAGATTCTATTCTGCTGCTGCGCTAGCTGCAATCAATAGACTCGTATCCTCGGTTTTAGATTATCTGTCAGTGAATTGTGCCTTGGGCTAAAAGTTCGCTATTATAAGCGTATATTCAATGCTCAGCTTATTTAGCCAAATGAGATTCTTAGTTACATGCCAAATATCGAGCCAGTACCTGCCGCAACCGTTGTTTTAGTAAGAGAGTCAAAGCGTCAAGATGATCTCGAAATCCTATTACTGCTGCGAAATTCTAAACTGGCCTTTCATGGCGGTCACTGGGTGTTCCCCGGAGGACGGGTAGATCCTAGTGATTTTCAGGACGGCGCTGACGGTTTGGAGTATCCCGCGGCCCAGCGCGCGGCGGTGCGAGAGACCTCAGAAGAGGCGGGGATTGATATTTTGGAGTCGCAGCTGGTGCACACAGCTCACTGGACCACTCCTCCAAATATGCCAAGGCGCTTTAGTACTTGGTTCTTCGTGTGTCTGATTACGGAACCGGTCATGGTTAACGTAGACAATCAAGAAATCCTCGATCATCGATGGGTTAGCCCCAGTGCTGCCCTAGCGGAGGCTGATTCAGATCTGTTTGTGCTTCCTCGGCCGACCATGGTGACATTACAGGATATCGCTCCCTATAAGTCCATCAGCGCTCTTAATGAGTATCTGAACCGAGGTGATATTCGCGTTTTTCCTGACGATTCTCCCTACTATCGACCCAGTGAAATGGGCTGTTAGCGCAGCCTGCGGATTCGCTAGGTTGAGCCCTTCAATGTCGCTCCAAAAACAGTCCAAAACAGGGCGATTTTATGACCTCAAAACGCGCTACTCGGACTAACTGATGGGGCGGGGGTTCTATCGGGTCTTGAGCGGCTAGGTTCTTGCTTTCGGTGGCTGGTTAATGGGATAGTTAGGCTCAATTGGCTGATGCTTATGGCCCTCACCTGCGGGTCTTGGGCAGACATAAAAGTCGACAATATGTTTTTTTAGACTGAACTAAATCTCTAAGAAATCAGTATTGAATTAAATGACGACCCAAGGTTTGGATAGTAAACGTTCCGGGTAGGTTGTCGGGCAATATCAGCCCCAAATCAACGATCGCGAATCTTAACCTCATTTTTTAGCGCGTTTTCTATTTACTTAACGTTCAGAGCTTTTATGTCTTCTACAACATTTGAAAGTCTCCGCGAAACCCTCAAAAACCTGCGCCGGCGCCGGCGCAATCTGCTTATTCTCAAGCATGGTAGCTATTTTAGTATTGGCGCCGCTGTAGCCATTTTGGCCGTTTTACTATTCGCCGCGTGGTGGCAGCCGGACCGGAATGAGACCATCGCCTTATTTGTCGGTATGCTTTTTATCCTAGGTGGGCTGGGCTGGCTGCTGCTGCGCTCTGTCAATCAGCAATCGACCGATGATCGCAGGCTTGCGCACTATGTAGAAGATCACATCCCCGACCTTGAACAAAGGCTAATGACATCTCTCGAATTTTCTGAGGAAGAGCTGCTATCCGGCAGGAAAGGTGTTTCTCAGCAGTTTATTCAGCAGCTTTGGCAAGATGCGCAAATTCATGTTGACCTGCAGCAGCATCAGGTCGAGGCAGTAACGCCAGCAAACGCTTCTTGGTATACATTTGCCGGCGCAGCAGCTGCAGCCAGCATTGTGCTTGCGTTAGTGACCAGTTCAGATTCGCTGTTTAACGCCGCTAGTCGTTTGATTTGGCCCTTTGCGATCGAAGAGCCGGTCACAGTAGTCGAAGTTCGGCCCACTATCGAGATTTCAGTAGAGCCGGGCACCATCGACATGCAGCGTGGTGAAAGCGTGACCATCGTAGCCACCGTCACTAATGCGATTCCTGGCACCATCAATCTGCGTTTGCAGAACGACAATGTGAACTGGCAGGATGTCACAATGAATCGGGAGGGCAGTGGCAGCGAATCAGCAAGCTACAGCTTTTTTATCCCCTCAATAGATGAAGACACCAACTACTACGTCAATTTTGATGAGGCAGGTGAACAAAGCTCGCCCCAGTATCAAATCACCCTATTTGATCTTCCTCAAGTAGAGACGATAGATCTGGAATTTGATTACCCTGAATACACCTTGCTTGATAATTACCGAGAAGAAAACTCAGGTGACATGATTGTGCCTGAGGGTACAGTGGTGGATTTCAGCGTAACGTTTAATAAGCCGATTCGTGAAGCGCTGTTGATGTTCGGCGGTTTGGGCGACGCTGAAGGAAATGAGGGAGATAAAATAGGAGATCTGGCTCCTTATGAAAATATTGAGCTTGACCTCATCGAAAGCAATGTTGGCCGCGGGCAGTTTACTGTTACCCGCGACGGTATTTATCAAATCACCGCGAAAGATTTTGACGATCTGGAAAGCATTGATCCGCTAGACTATTTTATTAGAGTTATTGAAGATACTCCCCCAGAACTGGTTTTGCAGCGCCCGGGCAGTGATCAGGACGTTATGCCGCTCGAGGAAGTGGTTATCGAAGTTTCTGCTTCGGATGACTATGGTTTAAGCAAGTTTGCGCTTAATTACAGCGTGGTCGGAGCTGATGAGGTGGAGGTGGATTTTCTCCCCTCAACACAGACTAAGCAAATAACTGGCGATGAGCTAATTTATCTGGAAGATCTTTCAGTCGAGCCAGGAGACTTTGTCAGCTACTACTTTACCCTCGCAGACAATAATGGCCTTGATGGCCCGGCCGAGGTTGTGTCGGATATTTATTTTTTACAAGTTGTTCCTACTGATCAGGAATTTCGTCGAACTCAAGGATCTTCTGGGGGTCAGGGAGCTGGGGGTGGTCAGGGCGGCGGCGACAGCAGTGCTTTGGTGTCAGTACAAAAAGACATTATTGCGGCGACTTGGAAATTAAAGAACAGACAGAGTCAGGTATCACAAGAAGAATTTGAGAACGACTCAGAGATAATTGCTGAATCACAACGCGAGGCAACAGATAGAGCGAATAAGTCGATAGAGCGTCTATCTGAGAGGCTAAATTTTTCCGATGATACTTATGATAATGCAGTCGAAAACTTATCATTAGCTATCGTGCAGATGAATCTTGCTGCCGCTGATCTCGATATTGAGCAAGTAACCAGTGCGCTGAAACCTGAACAATTGGCCCTGCAGTATATTCTGAAAGCAGAAGCGAACATAAATCGTACTGATATCAGTATGCAGCAAAGTGGTGGCGGCGGTGGGTCTGGATCCGCGGCACAGGAACGAGAAGACTTGCGCGATCTGTTCGAAATGGAAATGGGGCAGCTTGAAAATCGCTATGAGACGCCGGACAGTAGAAAGGGCGGGTCTCCTGAGTCCGCAGCTGAAGCTGATAAGCTAGAAGAATTGGCCCGTCGTCAAGAAGGGCTCACTCGTGCGCAGCGAAATCTTGCTCGCAGAGAAGAGCAAATGACGCCAGAGCAAAAACGTAGAGAGTTGGAACGTCTTAAACGTCAACAAGAGCAGCTCAGTCAGGAAGTTGCTCAGCTTGCCCAGCAGATGTCGCGCGCTCAGCAGCAATCCCCGTCACAGCAAGGGCAGTCCAGTTCTGCCTCTCAGGCCCAATCGCAATCTGGTGGCTCAGCATCTAGCGGGGAGCAATCGCCATTGCAGCGAGCGGCGCAGCAAATGCAACAGGCGGCTCAAAGTGAGACTGCTGCCATTGCCGCGGCAAGAAGCCAAAAGGCGCTGGAGAATATGCGTGAGCAGCAGCGAGAAATGGGCGGTGAATCTGAGCGCTCGGTAAATCAGCTTGCTCAAAACCTTGGACAAAGAGGGCAGCAGCTCCTGCAACAGCAGCGAGCTCTGCAAGACTCGCTTCAGGATAAGATACGTGAGCAAGGGCTTGGCCAGACGCGTCAAGAAACGCGTGCCAGTGGCGGGTTGGAAGAACTAGTCCAAGCGCAGCAGCAGCAGCAGCGTAATCTCGATGAGATTGAGGATATGCTCAGGGCTATTATTGCGCGTGGGGACAACGAGGATCAACGTTTGATGTCTCAAGCTCAAGCTGCTACTCGCGAACTACGTCCTATCAAGGAAGAAATGCAAACCAGTAACAGAGTACTCCGTAACGGCATGGTCAATTTGGCAGTAGACATAGAGCAAGAATTACAGACCCCGATGGAAGGTTTAGCTCAAAGCCTTTTGGCGCTAAATCCTGCATCAGGAGATTCTGCCTCCGATCGTATTCAAACGGCAGCCAACGATGCCGAAGCCTTGCGCGAACAAATTGAGGAATTACAAAATCAGGTTGAGGCATTCAGCGCTCAGGGCGAAGGTGAGGGACAAGGTAGTAGACAAGAGAGCCAAGGCGAGGCGGGCTCTGGTGCGCCTACAGTCCGCGAAATGCGGGAGCAGTTAAAGCGCTCGCAGCAGCTAGCACAGCAATTATCTAATCAAATCCAAGAATCCCAAGCTGGCGGCCAGCCAGGTCAAGGTGGTGGGCGTCCTCAGATAGGTGGACGGGGTAATCCGCAGCAAAGCGGCGGTACTCAAGAAGCTCAAACGGCGGATAACACGGCAGGTAATGCGCGGACGATAAGACAGCAGTTAACCCAACAAGGCATTGAAGATTTTCTAAATCAGCCAGAGCTGTTTAGTAAGCTCTTGCAGCCTATCATTGAGTTGGAAGGAGCGTTAAGAGCGCAGGCTGAATTAGATAGCATCAATAACAAGCTGTATTCGGCAGTCGATGAAGATATCCCTGACGAGTATCGTGAGCTTGTCGAAGAATATTACCGCGTACTGTCAGAAAACCAAGGATCAGTAAGCGGCGGTTCGGGTGTTGATCAATAGAATGACATACACCCCACCTAATTTATTTAGTTCGTTTCAGTCCGGCAACTTAAGTTTTGCTTATGGCATAAGCCTTTGGGTTTTCGCTTTACTGGTTATTCTTATAGTAGCTGCTGTGTGGCTTACCTATATTAAAACCACGAGAGAGCTAACGCCGCGCTGGAAGGGGCTGCTGATTGCTAATCGGTCTCTTATCTTAGTCCTTATTCTTTTCTGTTTACTGCGTCCGGTTATCAATACAGTGCAGGTCTCGCCTCAGGAAACCTATCTAGCGGTTTTATTCGATGATTCTCTTAGCATGTCAATCGAGGATGTCGGCGGTGAATCTCGGCAGAGTGCAGTGGCGGCAAAATTTTTCGAAGATGGTGTGATAGAAGATTTGTCTGATTCGTTTCAAATCCGTAGTTTTCGATTTGATAAACGCACTTCAAGGATTTCTGATTTAGATGGGCTTTTGCAAGCGGGCACATCGTCATCTATAAATCAGGCTTTGGCCTATGTGGATGCGCAGCTCAATGGTTTGCCTTTGGGCGGGGTTATTTTGGTAAGCGACGGTGCTGACAACAGTGATGTTGACGCTTTAGTTACCGCTCAAGATTTTGGTGCAAGAAAAATTCCTGTTTTTACCGTGGGAGTCGGTCAGGATCAGATTCCCCAAGATATCGGTATCGTGAGTGTTAATGCTGCAAAAACAGTTTTGGAAGGTTCTGTCTTTAACGTGCAGTTGTCTTTGCTTCATGAAGGTTATCAAGGTCAAGAAGTCGAAGTGTCTATTAATGATGGCGACGCAGTGGTTGTTAGTGAGGTAGTGACCCTTGGGGATGCCGGCGTAACACGTAGATTTGATTTGGAAGTAACCCCGGACAGAAAAGAGAAAATTGTTTACGACTTGAGGGTAGAGTTGCAATCGGGTGAGCTTATTGAAGAAAACAATCAATACAGTTTTTTGGTAGATAATTCGGCCAAAGAGGCGCTGGATATTCTTTATTTAGAGGGGCATCCTCGCAACGAATACAAGTTTATTCGTCGCGCAGTGACCAGCGATGAGTCCATCCGTTTAGCTACTTATTTACAAACAGGTCCGGAAAAATTCTACCGACAGGGGATAGAGTCACCAACAGAATTAAGCAGTGGATTCCCTAGGGACAAAGAGTCATTGTTTCAGTACGAGGCGATAGTATTAGGCGATATTGAAGCTTCTTTTTTCAATCAAGAGCAACTGCAAATGATTGAGGAATTCGTCGGGGAGCGCGGCGGAGGCTTACTCATGAGCGGCATGGTCGACGAAGGGTTTATTGGTACGGGCATCGCCGATGTTTTGCCGGTTACCCTAGTCGAGGAAAGCTTTCTGCCGGTCCAGCTGCGCGGCGGCACTCGGCGAGGAGACAATCCGACCGGTGAATCTTTTTTCCCGCGGCGAACCACTAACGGTCAATACTCTCCCTTAATGCGGCTTCAGGCTAGTGATTCGGACAACAACGCTGCCTGGGCTTCCCTGCCCGCATTGCAAGGGGTTTATGTCACCGGCAGGGCCAAGCCGGGCGCAACTGTATTGCTAGAACATCCTCTGCTTCAGTATCAAAACCAAGCCTTGCCGATTATCGCTCACCAGCGCTATGGCAGTGGCCGTAGTATGTCCATCACTACAGCCAGCACCTGGCGTTGGCAGATGATGTTGCCTTCGCAAGATCAGTCTCAAGAAACACTCTGGCGACAACTACTGCGTTGGCTTGCTGTTTCAGCACCCGAAAGAATTACTCTAGATTTTGATCGTGAGTTCTATAATATGGGTGATGAGGTGGTTATCACAGCAACTGTACTGGATGATCAATACAGCGCTGACAATGACGCTACCTTGTGGCTGCAAACAGTCGACCCTTCTGGAAATGCGAACGATTCCCCAATGGAATGGGATATTGAAGACGACGGTGTTTACCGAGCTTCTTTTTCGGTAGAGGAAGAAGGGATATATGAATTGTTGGTTGATGTTGCCAGCGCAGCAGGAAACTCCAGTGCCAGCAGTTCGGAAAAAACCGCAGCCTTTGTAGTAACGCCTTCTTTACGTGAGTACACAAATGCTGAACTCGATAGTGGTTTACTTACTCGGATTGCCGAATCTAGCGGCGGAAAATACTTTGCCTTGGCGGACTCAGAGGCCTTAGCTGAAGCAGTCGAATTTACGCCTAACGCGTACTCTGCGCAGGTGCAAATTGATTTGTGGGATAGACCTTGGTTGTTGGCCTTACTCGTTTTGTTATTGTTCAGCGACTGGATACTGCGCCGATTAAGGGGATTGTCTTGATCACATTTATGCGTGTACCTACTTTTTCTTCATATGTGCTTAAAAAGCAATCTAGTTGTTTGCCTAGACTTTTTTCTAAAGGCCAGTTGCATCTCTATAGCCGCCTTGTGATGCTATCACTGGTGGCAGTGACATTTAGTTTGCCGGCCGAGGCTCAGAATGATTACTCCGCCGCGTCGTCAGATTATTTTGTTGATAAGGCTGATTCGTCAAAGTTCGCATTAATCATGGCAGGCCCCACAGTGGGCGAAAATAATGAATTAACGTTTCGCCAATGGGCATTTTCGCTGCACGATATTTTGGCGAGGGATTATGGTTACAGTTCAGAGTCGATTACTTTGCTGCACGATCAAGGGCGTGATAGTGACGAAGATAAAGCTGCCGCTGCACGTGTGGACGGTGCGGTTAATTTAGCTGGCATCACTGAGGCCATAAAGGCATTACAAGGACAAGTTAAGCAAGGAGACCAGATCACAATTTATCTGATTGGTCATGGCTCTGGTGCGGATGAAGAATCGAAGTTTAACATTGTCGGGCCGGATATTACTGGCGCTGAGTTTGCCGAAATGCTCGATCCGTTTGCTGAGCAGGATATCGTCATTGTAAACACAACCAGTGCCAGCTATGGCTTCTCTGCTGCCCTGTCCGGCGAAGGTCGTGTTGTCATATCGTCGACTCGATCGTCGTCCGAAAAATTTGACCCTATCTTTTCCCGCTACTTTATCGAAGCGTTGGATCAGCGCAATGGCGACCGGGATAAGAACAATCGCGTCTCAATGTTGGAGGCGTTCAACTATGCCAAGGTAAGCGTTGATCAATGGTATGAAGAGCAAGGGCGTTTGGCTTCTGAGCATGCTGGCCTTGATGATAATGGGGATGCTTTGTTTTCGCTTAATCCCACTATTGCCGACGTGGATGGCAGGCTCGCCGAAATTGCTTATATCGATTCTTTAGTTGATGACAGTGAGAACTTATCCCCACAGGCGCTTTCTCTCAAAGCTCGGATGCAGGAGCTTGAGCGCTCAGTGTTTATTTTACGAGGCCGCAAGGCAAATTTCCTTGAAGTTGATTATTGGCGGCAGCTCGAAACATTGTTGGTTGAGTTAGCAATCACAACAGGTGAGTTTAATGACCAAATTTAACAACGGTAAAGCAGTTCTGGCAGGATTTTTCCTGGCGATGAATTTTTCTCTTTGGGCGGTGGCGCAAGTAGAAGCACCGAATTTAAGTGGAACACCTTTGTTTAGAGGTGAGCAGCTCATCCTAAACGGTTCTTATGCAGCGGCTAGCGATGTTTTTCAGATGGCAGATGGCCTAGATCGCCGCGATGGGATTGTTGGTGCTAGCCGAGCTTTTGCGATGATGGGCAACTACCAAGCGGCGAT
The DNA here is from genome assembly GCA_047628735.1 of Glaciecola sp. Lineage (GTDB taxonomy): Bacteria > Pseudomonadota > Gammaproteobacteria > Pseudomonadales > Pseudohongiellaceae > UBA9145. The sequence continues at coordinate 11,156 of JBLHVT010000021.1, read as the reverse complement.
GAAAATTTGCGAAGAAGCTATTGGGGATGAAGGCTACGCCGAGTACCCGCTAATTAGTACGCAATTGGCAGAGATTAAGCGGCTCACGGGTAAGTCGACGGAAGCGGTGGCGATTTTCAAGCAACTGCTTAAAGAGTCCTTTGAGGTGCCAGTTCGTACGCTTGTTCAATATGGTAGCTTGCTCCAGTTTACCGGCCACAAGGCTGAGGCGTTCGAGTACCTTGATCAGGCTATCGAGCGCTACAATGACGGGCTAGTGTTCAGTTCGCAAGACGTTGCTATGGTCGCGTTAGCGAGCTGGCTAACCGATAACTTTCACGACGCAAATAGTCTGTTTAGTGAAGCGACAAGAGCCAATCCCAATAATTTAGAAGCCCATGTTCTATGGGGCGATTTGTTCCTCGAAAAATACAATGCCAGCGATGCCGAACGCTCTTTTCAGGCTGCATTAGACATTAACAGTCGCTATACGCCGGCCTTGGTGGGAATAGCTAAGGTCGTTGGTGATGAGCGCGCTTTAGAGCGGGCATTAACCATTAATCCCAATTCGATCTCAGCGCTGGAAACCTACGGGCAATTATTACTGCTAAACAGCCGTGAAGATGAGGCGATGGGATATTTCGATAGGGTTCTAGCGATGAACTCTGAATCCTTGAAAACATTAAGCGTCCTTGCTGCCAAAGCAGCCCTTGAGAAGCGTGATGAAGATTTTCAGCGCTATAAAGCGCAGGTTGATGCTTTTAGTCCTAACAACCCAAGGTTTCTAGGAGACATAGCAGACACGTTTGGCAATAATTATTTATTTACCGAAGCTGTTGGTTTCGCGAGGGCGGCTATCGAGGCAGATCCACAGTACTGGCAAGGCTACACCCTGCTTGGTAGTAATTTAATACGTTTGGGAGAAGAGGAAGAAGGCAAGGCTAATTTAGAAATAGGCTATGACAATGATCCTTTCAATGTCTTGACGTCCAACATGTTGAAGGTTTTCGACACCTTGGAAACTTACGCAACTCTTGAAAGCGAACATTTTAAAGTTCATATGAGTCAGCGTGACGCGAAAATATTATGGCCTTATCTTGAGCCACTTTTAGAAGAAGGCTGGGACACGCTAACGGCGAAGTATGGTTTTGAGCCAGAGGGGCCAATACTGATTGAAGTATTCGAGAAGACCGAAGACTTTGCAGTGCGCTCGGTGGGTCTGCCAGATATTGGTCCTCTTGTCGGGATTTGTTTCGGTAAGGTAATCACCCTTATTTCCCCGGACACTTTGTCTGCTAATTGGCAAGAAATAGTCTGGCACGAGTTTGCCCACGTGGTGACATTGCAAATGACAGGTAATCGGATGCCCCGTTGGTTGTCAGAAGGTATGTCGGTCTGGGAAGAGAGAGAAGGGAGGTCTTACTGGGGGCGTAGTCAAGGCCTAGATCTTGTGCGGGCTGCTCAGCAGGACAAGCTTCTTCATGTTAAAGATTTAAACGCGGGTTTTTCCGGCGCACAATCCAGCGCCGATCTTGGTTTTGCTTATTTTCAATCTTATTTAGTCGTTGATTATATTGCTAGCGAGTATGGGTTCGAAAAATTGGTTGATCTGGTTTATCAGTATGGATTGGTTAAAGAGGATTCTGAGCGCTTTACTGAGGTGTTTGATACTTCAATAGATCAATTCGATGTCGGCTTCAGAGCTTGGATTGAACGCCGAGTTGGAGAGATTAACGTCTATGTCCACAAAGAAGATACGCCTGATGAGGGTGATGGACATGGTCACGGGGTGCGTGAAAATTCCAGTGCAATCCTAGCGGAGCTTTATAACAACGTATCACTGAAGCAACACATGAGTAATCGTATTCAGGAAAATGTTCGTGATTTTCAAGCGCACCTCCAGCTAGGTATTGTCTTGTTTAAAGACGAAAATTTTGCTGAAGCCAAGGCGTCATTAGAATTCGCTTATAACTTATTGCCAGGCTACACCGGTTATCCGAGTCCGGCATTGGTCTTGTCGCAAATTTATGAACAAGAAGGCAACAAAGAATCTCAACTGCAGTGGTTGGAGGCACTTTTAGAAAACCTGCAGCATGACTTTGGCTCAGCAATGATCTTGGCACAAGCAGCGCTTGATAAATCTGATTTTGAACGGGCCAATTATTATTTGGACAGGGCGTTACAAGTTAACCCTTACCGCAATGATGTGCATGAACTAAAGGCGCGATTCGCCAAAGAAACGGGTAACAATGCTTTAGCGGTCACTGAATACGAAGTTCTGATGAGCCTGGACGTAAATGACCCCGTAGAAGCTCAAACCAACCTAGCTGAAGCCTATCTGTCTAATGGTCAGCTTAGCGAAGCAAAGCAAAGCATTCTGCAGGCTCTGGAAATAGCGCCTTCTTTCGAACGTGCGCAGCAGATTTTACTGCAAACACTCGGTGAAGGCAGCGACTGATGAAGCGATGTCTTTTGTTTTTGCCGTTAACTCTACTTTTGCTAAGCGCCCTGGGGCACTCACAGGTGATGGAGCTAGGCAGTGAAGAAGATGTTTCTATTTATGGCACAGAACTAACTGACTTTCGCTGGATAAGAGGCGTTTACAGTAATCACAGTGGCACGTTCAGTTACCGCAGACGAGGTGGCTGGTGGGATACGGACTATCCAGATTCAGATGAAAACTTTTTACGCGGAGTGCAGCGCTACACCAATGTTGATACCAATCCTTCCAATCATGAGTACATAGCGCTTACTGACCCTAAATTATTTGAGAATATATTTCTTTATATGAATTGGAAGCGAGTCCCGATAGGGTCATCGCTCAGCGGCCCTGATTTCAAGCCGGATGAAATTGAAGCACTGCGAGAATTCATGTTCCGAGGCGGATTTGTGTTGGTCGACGATTTTTGGGGGCCGCCACACCTCGATGATATGTTCGTGGAAATGGCAAAGATATTTCCCGATCGTGAAATTATACAGCTAGATACATCCCATGAGATTTTTCATACTTTTTTCGATATCGACGAATTAGCGCAAGTGCCGGGGCGGATGGTGACTTGGGATTATGGCGGGTTCATGAACATTAATGATCCAAGTTATCCACCGGAGGTCTATGCGGTTTTAGACGACGACGGGCGGGTAATGATGGTTGCAAACTACAACACTGACCTCGGTGATGGTTGGGAACATACTTTTTATGAGGGTTACCCAACGAAATACACCAACGAGGCTTACAAGATAGGCATTAACTTTTTAATTTACGCATTTAGTCACTAGAAGACGGGAAACGAACAATGGAAGAAACAGAAGAAGTCTTAGCGATCGATGACCAAGATGATTTAGCGTTAGTTAAACGCATGCAGGATGGTCGTGACCAGATCGTGGCGGAGATAAAGAAAGTTATTATTGGTCAGGACGAAATCATCGATGAGCTATTGATTGCGTTGTTCGCTGGCGGACATTGTTTGATAACAGGTGTCCCAGGTTTGGCTAAGACTCTGCTTATTAAAACGGTAGCAGATATTTTGCAGGTTGATTTTAGTCGTATCCAGTTCACCCCCGATCTCATGCCTTCAGATGTTGTCGGCTCGGAAATAGTTGAAGAACAAGACGGCAGGCGCACGTTAAAATTTGTCAAAGGGCCAATTTTTACCAACATTCTTTTAGCGGACGAAATCAATCGTACCCCGCCTAAAACTCAATCCTCTCTCTTGGAGGCGATGGAAGAGCGGCAAGTGACAGCAGCGGGTATAACCTACCCAATGTCCAAGCCATTTTTTGTACTTGCAACACAAAATCCAATTGAATTGGAAGGCACTTATCCGCTGCCCGAGGCTCAGCTGGACCGCTTTATGTTCAAGATAGAGCTAGGTTACCTGTCCGAAGAAGACGAGATTACGGTGGTAGCTAATACAACTCAAACCAATGATACGCAATTGTCCCACCCCCTAAGCGGTGAGGATATTTTGGAATTTCAGCGCATAGCGCGCCAAGTGCCAGCCGCACAAGCGGTGATAAAATATGCCGTCCAGCTCGTCCATGCGTCGCGACCACAAAGTCCTAATGCACCAGAGTTTATTAAAGACTGGGTCAGTTGGGGCGCAGGAATTCGTGCTTCTCAAAATCTGGTTCTTGGTGGCAAGGTACGAGCGCTGCTACGGGGCAGGTATAATGTTTCTTTTGGTGATATAAGGGCGCTGGCGCCTTCTGTGTTACGCCATAGAGTACTATTGAACTTTCATGCTGAGGCAGAAAGAATCACCACAGACGAAGTCGTTCGTAGGCTTTTAGAAGCCGTCCCTGAACCTAAGTCTGAATTGTAGAGGCGGCCGTAAATCCATGTCTGACTCGGCCAATTTTTTAGACCCAACAGTGCTTGCGGGATTAGATAATCTTGAGTTGCGTGCGCGTGTCGCAGTTGAAGGTTTTGTCTCTGGATTGCATAAAAGTCCCCATCGAGGGTTTAGTGTCGAATTCAATGACTATCGCCATTATCATACCGGTGATGATATGCGGCATGTGGATTGGAAGCTCTATGCGCGCAGCGAAAAGCTCTACGTAAAGCAGTATGAAGATGAAACCAATGTTCGCTGCATGATTGTGCTGGATACGAGCGCTTCGATGTCTTACACCTCCGGGGGTGTTAGTAAACTCAACTATGGAATTACGTTAGCCTCAGCACTTGCTTATTTTATCATGCAGCAAAGAGACGCTGTTGGACTCATCACCTTTGATGAACAAATGAATGAGTATCTGCCGGCGAAATGTCGAAAGCCTCATCTGATGCATATCCTGCGAACATTGGCTCAGGTTGAGGCCGGCAAGAAGACCAATGCTGTTAAACCGTTAACGGATCTGGCCGCCACGTTAAACAAAAAGAGTATGGTTATTCTTATATCAGACATGCTTGAAGATGAGAAAAAAGTGATAGCCACTCTGCAAAACTTAAGAGCAATGGGCAATGATGTCATTGCTTTCCAACTACTCGACGATGCAGAACTAAACTTCCCGTTTAACGAAGCCTCCGAATTCGTTGATATGGAAAACAACGAGTCCTATATTACTTCTCCAGCGGCGATTAGGGATGCTTATTTAGAAAATTTGAACGAGTTCTTAACTTATTGTAAAAAACAATGCCAAAGCAGCGGCGTGGATTATTGTCTGATGAATACGTCCCAACCTTTGGATGCAGCCCTGTCTGCCTATATGGCTAAGCGAGCGAAGAGCTTCTAATGGTATTTCTGACTCCTCTTTTTCTATTTGGTTTGCTGGCCGCGTTAGTCCCAATCGCCATCCATTTAATTCGTAAAGAAAAGCCACCTAAACTGTTGTTCAGCACCATCCGGTTTTTGAAAAAGACATCAAAAAAGCTTGTGTTGTTTCAACAGTTACAACAAATATTGTTATTGTTACTGCGCTCTGCGTTGATCATCTTACTCGTTATTGCTTTCGCCAGACCGCTTGTTAATCAAGCTGTGGCCAGACTAATGGATGCAGACCCTCAGTCGGCTGTTATTCTCCTAGATGTCTCGATGAGCATGCAGTATGCGGATACCTTCGATGTGGCAAAGGAATCAGTACTAGATATTTTGACTTCGATGACCTCTGGTGATGAAGTGGCTTTTATTGCGTTTTCTAACTCTGCTGAAATAGTTCGCGAGTTCACTACAGACATCGATAGCCTAAGCTCGTTTGTCGCAGACATGGATCAGGCCGGCTTTGGGGCTACCCAGTACCTGCCCAATCTCAGGCTGGCAGACCAGCTGTTGGAGACATCACGCTTTGAGAATCGAGCCGTTTACTTAGTGTCAGACTTTCAGGCATCTGCTAGTAATGAAACCAATGATGGCTGGAAGTTAGCGCCAGGAGTCTCTTTCACCGGTGTCGATGTTGGTGAGGAGTCATCCCTAAATCTGGCGCTTACTGATTTACGTGCGCCAGAACAATTATTAGAGGATGCCTCTGGCCAAAAAATACTTGCTCGAGTTAGATCGACAGGCACCTCTTACTTAGAAACGGGTGATGTCACCTTAGTGATTAACGATCAAATCATCGATCGCCAGACTGTCGACCTGAGTGATCAATCCGAGGCGGTGGTGACTTTTGACGCCGACTTCGCGGGGCAGGGATCTTACACTGGCGAGGTGCGGATTTCTGGAGACAGTTTTGCTGTAGATAACGTGAACTATTTCACCGTGGATGTATTGCCAAAGATTCGCGTGCTTTTAGTTAATGGCGAAGCATCTGATAATTGGTTTGATGATGAAGGCCATTGGTTTGGTCTGGCTGTGAGCGCTGCCATTCAGTCACCATTTGAATTAGAAACCATCGAACCGCTGGAGTTAAGCGCTGGCGCACTAAGACAAACCGATGTGGCAGTATTATTAAATGTGGGAAGCTTAAGCGGCGGTCAGGCCGAAGCTCTCACCGACTATGTGCGGCAGGGGGGTAGTGTTCTGTTTGCACCTGCTGATCGCGTTCAAGCTGATTCTTTTAATACTCTTTTCGCTGATATTACACCGGCGCTTATCCAGCGGCAGGGGGCAAGCAGGGACGATTATTTGGTCATCGCAGACTTTGATCGACGTCATCCTATCCTGAGACCTCTAGCCAGTGAATGGTCGGCTCGGTTTGAAAATTACTGGAGTTTGGAGGCAGTTGCAGGTGCCGATGTCTTGATGCAGTTTGATTCTTCCGAACCTGCGCTGGTCGAAAGAGCAGTGGGCGCAGGTAGAACTTTATTATTCGCATCATCACTGGATCTAGAGTGGAACAACCTTGCTTTGCAGGGACTATTCCTTCCCTTTGTCCATGAAACCCTTCGGCATCTGGCTCAGGCACAAGAAGTTAGGCGCAGCTTCGAGATTGGTACTAGTTTTACACTAGGTGGCAATGGTCCTGCCGGCAGCGACATTTCAGCACTGGATGTAAACGGGGAGCCGCTGGAGTTTATCGGCGATAATTTCACGGTAACGGCGCGTCAACCAGGTTTTATTAAGGCGACTATTGATGGCAATCCGCTTACCTACTCCATCAATGTATTGGCGGGGGAGTCCAACCTAGCGAAAGCACCTGTGTCGAACCTCTATGATCGAATCATTAATCCGGACACAAGCCCGATACAATCTAGGCAGGTGCGTACCGAGCAATTGGTGGCTGAGCTAGAACGCCCTCAAAGAATGTGGTGGTGGATTCTTTGTCTTGTCGGGCTATTGATTTTGGTTGAGTCGGTTGTCGCTAACCGAACCTACAGATAAAATGGGATTAATGAGGCAAAATTTACTACATTGATAATACCGAAGAGGTCTTTTTGCTCATTTTAGCGTGTCACTGGTAGGAAAGTTGATTGTCATATAAGGCGCACCATAAAAGAGCATTAAAAATCAAGTCATTGAAATATAACAATAAATAAAAATAAAATGTAACAGTATTGTCACATTACTGAAAAATAAGTCACGTAACTCATTGATAAAACCGGATTTATGCGCCATAGTAATTGCAACTAGAGCGTATTTTAATGATTTTTATCGAGCAAAAAACACAGCAGTCATCCCAAACTCTCACCCAAACGAGCCGGTTCTTTACGCTCGCCTTAAGTCTTTTCTTGGCTCCAGTCTTTTGTTTCGGCCAACAATTACCAGCCAGTTCATTGACTGCTACTTACATGTCAAGCAACGACATTGTTCTCGATTGGTTCAATCTGCCTGAACAATCGCCTAAAAAATTAATAGCAAACCTAAAGCAAGAACTAGGTTCCTACAATGCGTCGCTTCCTGAAGCGCTTAGAGTAGTGGGCCGGCAACTCCAAGAAGCGGACAATCATGAATCGGCACTTACATTGCTTAAGGATTCTTGGCAGCTTTCTCGCATTAACGATGGCTTTTACAGCGCCTCCCAGATTCCAACGTTAGAGCTCATTATTTATAGTGAGATGGAATTGGAAAATTGGCAGGCGGTAGATGATCATTATTCCTATCTCGAACTTCTTTATCGTCGAGTTTTCGATGAAAAAGACCCAGAGCTAGAGCTGGGTTTACAGAAAGTATCGGCTTGGCATGTGAACGCACTTAGTCTGAGCTCTGGCAGGGAGCGAGTTCTTCACTTACGTGAAGCCTATCACTTATTTAAAGACCGCTTGGCAATGGCCGAACAAAACCTAGATCACAGTGACCCTAAGTTTGGCTATCTTCGCCAAAGTATTAGGATTACAGAACAGCAGCTGCGCTTGAACTCTCAGGCGAACAAAGCGATCATCGTGCAGCAACAGCGAGCGAGCGGTTCATTGTTAGCCGATTCATTTTAGTGTCTTCAGGGCTGGGCTAGTTCTAGCGCAGACCCGCTTTCATCGCTTTATTAAGGCTTTTTTCTAGCGACATGTTGTGCAAATAGAACGTGCGGGTTGCACAAACACAGCCCACACCGGCAACGCTGGTTGCTGTATGAGCCCATTTTTCTCTTCCATCCAATTAGCCTGACGCTTCAACTCATGAAGTATGCAAGAGAGCGATTACGAGGTAGTCTCCAATTCTTAGGCTTCCCTATTTGGATAGAACATTTTGAATTCTCAAGAAAGTAACGGCAACAAACCAGCGTGGACATTATCTATACAGAAATATTTTTTACAATTGCCCAAAAGGATTTCTGCAAAATTAATAGATCGTAACTCTCGTGGGCTGTTAAGATTTATCCTCACACTTGGTGTCTTAGTTACTAGCTTTGCCATAATCTTTCAAATATTAATGGCCTATGAGGACCAGCGACATTCTCTTGTCTCGGGTTTTTATTGGACTCTCTCCACAATGTCTACCCTAGGATACGGTGACATCTCTTTTACCACTGACATCGGGCGACTTTATTCAATACTGGTTCTGCTTTCTGGAATCATCTATATGCTGGTGTTGCTACCTTTTACTTTTATAGAGCTTTTTTACGAGCCATGGATGGCGTCACGTGAGGCCAGCCGTGTCCCGCGGACAATTCCAAATAAGATGAGTGGTCACGTAATTCTGACGTTCTATGGGCCAGTGGTTACAGCGCTAATTTCAAAACTTGTTCAATTTGAATATCCCTATGTTTTAGTGCTTCCAGAGCTAGAGGATGTTTTGACTCTGAATGACAAAGGCATTAATGCTATTCATGGCGAGCTAAACGATCCAGATACCTTTGTCCGCGCTGGCGTGGAGAGGGCCGCTATGGTGGCAACCACCTGTTCCGATATCATTAATACTTCGGTGGTTTTTACCGCAAGAGGCATCACTGACAAGACGCTGATAATCGCTACAGCTAGAGAAGAAACCTCAATTGATGTTCTCAAGCTCGCAGGCTGTAATCGCGTGCTAGATCTGACCTATTTAATTGCAGAGGCGCTGGCTAGGCGTGCTATAGGTGGCGACAAGTTTACCCATATTGTGGGCCGGATTGATGACCTAGTTATTGCGGAGGTAGATGCGTCAAGCACTTCATTGGTCGGACAAGGGTACAGCGAGGCGCAACGCGCCACTAGTGTCAGTATCGTTGGGTTTTGGGCTCGCGGAAATTTCGAAGTCGGACAGCAAGAAAGCGTAGTTGAAGCCAATACGGTACTTGTATTAGCAGGCACAACTGCCCAGCTGCGTGAATTTGATTCAAATTTCAAATGTTCAGGTGACCCACCAAAAACCAGTGCCGTACTGATTATTGGCGGTGGTCGGGTCGGTCGAGCGACGGCAGCTTCTCTCGAGAGGCGCGGTATTGACTATGTCATTGTCGAACAGTTAGAGGCGCGTGTTAAGGGTTCTAATAAGGTTGTTCATGGCTCTGCAACAAATAGAGCGGTACTGCAAAGTGCAGGGATTGAGAACGCGCCAACTGTCATCATTACACCCCGTGACGATGAGACTAATATTTATCTGACGATTCTATGCCGCTTGCTGAGGCCTGATATTCAAATTATTTGCAGATCTACTTTTGAAAAAAGCGTGTCAACACTTCACCGAGCTGGCTGTGATATTGTAATGTCCTATGCTTCTATGGGTTCTAATTGTCTTTTCAATTTGCTTCAGCGCAGCGATCTATTAATGATCGCCGAGGGTCTCGACGTCTTCAAGACTCCGGTTCCCAAAGAGCTAGCAGGTAAAACCATCGCAGAGGCAAACATTCGTCAACGCACTAAATGCAGTATTATCGGTATAGATAACCATGAAGGAACCATGACTAACCCTTCACCAGATACTGTGCTCCCCGTGGAGGGTGAGTTGGTTTTGGTTGGAACGCCATCTGGGGAGTCTGAATTTTTTAAGCTGTTTCAATCGAGCTAGTTGTTCATTCGTTGGGTCATCAAAGCTAGCGCTCTGAAACTAGGCAACGAGACTAAGAGATTTAAAAATGTCGTAGAGGGGGTTGTTGGACGCTTGGTTGATTTTCCTGAAAGATTTCGGTTTCACACCGAAGAAAGTTTGGAGACGAGCTATGGTCAACTTCAGTGCTTTAGGTATTCTTTAAGAATATTCTACCTATCTTCGTCAACTGCCTTTTCATGGTCCAGCCGATAACTCTACGTGAAAATACATCGATCACTACAGTGACGTATAGCCAGCCCTCATGGCTACGAATGTAGGTGAAATCGGTTACCCATACTTGGTCCGGCTTAGTCACTGTGAATTCGCGATTGAGGGTGTTTGGAGCCGCCGGGTGGTGCTTGCCTCCTTTAAACCCTGGGTGACGGCGATAGCCCCTTACAGCACGAATACCCTCGCCTTGCATGACCCGTAGCACCTTGTTCTTCCCGCAGCTCTCCCCATCGCGTTTTAGATCAATCGTGATATTGCGGTAACCATAGACGCATCTACTCTCTAGCCAAAACTGTTTGATCTTTCTGGCCAGTCTCTGGTCTTCCTTAGTCCGTGCGCTAAGAGGAGTTTGTAGCCATGCGTAAAACCCGCTGCGGTGAACCTCCAAAACTTTGCACATTGTGGTAACGCTGAATCGATTGGGTCGTGATTTTATAAACGTGTACTTTTCTTTGACTGTCCTGCGACGTACACCGCGGCTTCCTTTAATATGTCACGCTCCTTTTGTTACGCGACGCAGTTCAGTCTTTAACTTTCTGATCTCAGCTTGCCGGCCATCCTCAGCCTCTCGCGTACCGTTGGGTTTGCCGTACTTTTGAACCTAGGTGTAAAGGCTCTTATAAGTGACGC
>JBLHVT010000020.1:0-34755 GCA_047628735.1 Glaciecola sp. | reverse complement strand
GTTTGGCGTGCTAGTCGGTAATTTTTTCAGCTTTGGCGTTACTGAACAGGAATTAGCGTTAGAATATTGGGATGATGAACTTGCCTTACTTTCATTCAATGATTTTTCAAGCGATCTCGACGAGGCAGAACTTTAGCAATGTCTAAATCCAAAATAATACTTATCGCTTTGCTTGCATCTCTAGCCTTAAACCTATTCTTCGTGGGCGGGATATTGTATCGGGTAGCTACTTTTCAAGAATTTGGCCCCCGGCCTATCCCCCCAAATGTAAGCTGGATCGTAAGAGATTTATCTGAGGAACGACAGGTCGAACTCGCGCCATTGATGGAGCAAAACCGCAGCGATGCAAATACTATTCGCAGACAAATGTTCGCATCACAGCGCCGAGTTAACGAGCAAATCGTAAGCCCAGATTACGATGCCGTGGCACTAGAACAAGCATTTATTGAATTACGCTCAATCGGCCTGCAGTACCAAGAGCTTTCCCATCAGCAAATGCTAGCAATACTGAGTAAACTAACCGCCGAAGAACGTGCCATAGCCCGAGAGTTCATGCAACGCCGCGGGCCGCGCAGCGGACGGCAAAGCCGCGAAGGTCGTGAAGGTCGTGAAGGCAGACCCCCTCCCCCTAGTTTTGACGGCGATCAAAGACGACCGCCTCCTCCTCAAGATTAGCGCACGACTTTTAACAAGCTGGAATAGCCATGAACTTGATAGATAAAAACAGCATTCAATTTGGTCGCTACAATCACTTCAAAGGCATGCCATACGAGTTACTAGATGTGGTTTATCATAGCGAAACTCAGGAAGCATTGGTGCTCTATCGGGCCTTATACGGAGAAAAACAACTTTGGGTTAGGCCCTTTGAAATGTTTTTTGAAACTATAGAAAGAGAGGGTAAATCACAGCCTAGGTTTCGCTATGTCGGTGAATAGTCAGTGACTAATCTGCAGTAGCTCATACTCGGCCTGATATGAAAACCAAGTTTGTTTAACAGTTATATTAAAAATTTGCCTGCAAATTACAAATATTTATAGCGCTGAAAAATAGTTTCGATCTGCATGAACACTTTTCAATAGCCTATGCAAAGACTGCATCTAGAACTTCTCGGCCAGCCTTGATTCTTTAAATTCCAATTCCGCTTTAATGTAAACCTGAAGGCGCGGCAATTTATGGGAAGAGTTGGCGTCTATTCCTTATCAATGTTCAAAAGACCCTTTCCAGCTTTCCTGATTTAGGATCTCAGAGCCCCTCTGACAACCGCAAGAGCAATACACACATAGAACATTTACAGAGGACATTAAAAGGGGAAATTACAAGAAAGTCCTGCGCATTACCAATTCGGCTTGCCAAGCCACGACGGTCTGCTCCCTCAGCACTACCTGCCTATGCATCTTGTATTTCTAATCTAGGTCTAAGCCAAAAAAATCGCTGTTGGACTTCACTAGCGCAAGACGCGTATCCTGATATTTCTTGGTATAACTCTACTCAAAGGATAAGCGAATCAATGTCTTTGTCCAAATTACTCCTAGCCCTAACGATCACGTCAATTTTAGTAGGATGCGCCGAAGAACCAAGCACGGCCAACCTACCCGCTGCAGGTGAAATCAGCGCAGCTGCTGTTAACCCCGCAGTAGGCTCAACAGTGACAGCAACGTCTGAAATCGAAGCCATACTGCATGAACACATAGCAGTACTGGCTTCAGATGAATTCGAAGGTCGAGCCCCCGCCACGCCAGGGGAAGAAAAAACCATCGCCTATCTCGAACAGCAATTCAAAGAACTAGGCATTGGCCCCGGCAACGGCGATTCTTATTTTCAATCCGTTGCGGTAACTGAGATCACTACATCGAGCGACGCCATTTTACAGCTTCAAGGGAGTGACTACGACGCGTCTTTTAACTACGGTGAAGAAATGATGGTTGGCACCCAGCAACAAATTCCCTTTGTCACCGTGCAGGGCAGTGAGGTCGTATTTGTTGGCTATGGCATAGTCGCGCCGGAGCGCAACTGGAATGACTACGCTAACATCGATGTCACTGACAAAACTGTCATCATATTAGTCAACGACCCTGGCTATGCAACGCAAGATCCAGAAGTCTTTAATGGCAATTCCATGACGTATTACGGACGCTGGACTTACAAATATGAAGAAGCCGCGAGGCAAGGCGCCGCTGCGGCACTCATCGTCCATGAAACGGGACCGGCAGGCTATGGCTGGGATGTTGTCAGCGGCAGCTGGTCTGGCCCGCAGATTGGATTGGAAGCAGCAAACTTAAACGGCGATCGCACGGAAATAGAAGGCTGGCTAACCCTGCCCTCTGCCGAGGCTGTTTTTGACGGCGCTGGCTTAAGCTATCAAGAGCTAAAAGCTGCCGCGGCTCGACCGGGATTCCAAGCTGTGCCACTTGCTGATATTAAAGCCAGCGTGAGCATCGAAAATGCGGTGAGAACCTCCGAATCACAAAATGTTGTCGCGGCAATTCCCGGATCACTCAGACCGGAGGAAACTGTAATTTATACAGCCCACTGGGATCACTTAGGTTTAAACCCAGAAACACAAGGCGACAATATTTACAATGGCGCTGCTGATAATGCAACCGGCACTGCGGGGCTTTTAGCCTTAGCTAAACTGCATACCGAATCAACTGCGCCGGAGCGCACAGTGGTTTTTCTTGCGGTTACAGCAGAAGAATCAGGGCTATTGGGATCGAAGTGGTATGCCGAGCATCCGATTTATCCGATTCCGACAACTGTCGCTAATATTAATATAGATGTGCTCAACACTTTCAGCAAAATGAAAGACATTGTCGTAGTTGGAGCTGGAAGCAGCGAACTGGAAGACTATTTAGAGGTCGCTGCGGCTACCCAAAATCGCTATACAGCACCCGAACCCAATCCTGAGCGTGGCTATTACTACCGCTCTGATCACTTTAATTTTGCCAAAGTTGGCGTCCCAGCACTCTATCTCGAGACCGGTGAGGACAGCATAGAGTTTGGCCGCGAATGGGGGGCGCAACAGGCCCAAGACTATAATGAAAACCGCTATCATGCCCCCAGTGACGAATACGACCCACACTGGGATCTCAGCGGTGGTGCCCAAGACCTCTTGTTGTACTTCAATGTTGGCGAGAGGCTCACTAATACATCAAGCTTCCCTAAATGGCGTGAGGGAAACGAGTTTAAAAGTATCAGAGACGAAACGCAGGCACTCAGAAATTAACGAGTCGTAGTCACTATTGCCCGACAGGAATGTAAAAAATCCACTGTAATCGGATTCTATGAAGGGCGTCTAAATAGGCTATGATTAACATTCCTGCCGGTGTAATTCACAACAGTCCAGACAACAAATAACGACTACCAATAGCCGATAAAGCTATTCGCTTGTCCTGATTTATTTCACCGATAGCCTCCTTACTCCTACTCATATCCTTATACGTTAACAACGAATTCAACCTACGTGGATGGTTGATATTTGCTTTGAGCCTGCGCTTTCCTATTCTTGTACTGATTAAAGATAGATTACACCTGCAGATCAAAGAATCAATATACTTGGGTTGATGCTCTTAATGGGCACTATGATGCTTTTTCGAAGCAGCGTCGCAAGAGTGCAAGCTTCTTTGCAACGTTGATTCTACCGCTAGCAGGATTCATATTCCGAGTTAGGGATGTATTTGTAACTCTCTTTCTCAACCCGACCGCCATAGCCATAGCAGGCTATGCTGTGCCTAAAGAACTCACACATCCAATCTCTGAAGTATTGTGAAATTCAGCGTTGCCCGATATGTGGATTCGCAGCGCTTTAATCTTGGCGTTGTTTGGCCGTTCTTCTGCCTTCACAGTCGCCATAATAGTAAATCAGCTGAAACAGAAACAAACTTGCTTCGCCAATCGGTGGCGCGCGAGCAAGAACAGCGACGTGTGCTGGAAGCGGCAGAAAGGGGATACTTGAAATCTCAAAATAATCTCGATGATGCTCAGCGCATCGAAGCCTTGGGAAAAATAGCGAGCGGTGTTGCTCACAACTGCAATAATTCACTACCAATCATCATAGAATCTGCCGAAACAGCCCAACTGGACTCGTCCAATACCACACAAGTCGACAAGTCTTTGGCGTCTACTATTAGAGTCCATCAACACTGCCGAGCCAAACCGAAGCCTGCTCAGTTTCGCACACGAAGACCCCACCAAATAAGTGAATGTAGGAGTAAAATCTTTCATCGCAGTGCTGAGAGAATCATTAAGCAGGTTGTTGCCTGATGATATAGCTCCTCGTATTATTGATGCCGAGTCTGCCAGTATTCTTGTCGATAAATCAGGGTTGGAACGGGCTTTGTTTAATCTCATCGCAAATTCTAAAGATGCCATTGTGGGAGATGGCCAGATATTTATAGACAGTAAAAGCTTAATCCGAACTAGCAATCGAGGCGCGCTGACTGCTGGCCAATACATCCTGATCTCTGTCTCCGATGATGGCGGTGGCATTCAGCAAGATATGAAATCTCGCGCCTTTGAACCCTATTTTAATACTAAGAAAATCGGTAACGGCAAGGGCATGAGATCAGCGTTATTACAAAGTCTATTCAAGATTCCAAAGGCCATGTTCAATTGGAGTCAGATATGGCCAAGGTACGACTATCTCTCTATTTTCCCCCATTGCCGAGCCCAAAGAGAAATCAGCTGCTACGCCTTCAATGGATGACCTAATGCAAATGGACACCAAAGAGCTATCGATTCTTCTAGTAGAGGACAATGCTGAAGTTCTAGCGACCACAGCAGGCACGCTTTCTCAAACTGAGATTTAAAATATTTCAATGCTCCAGCGGAGATTCAGCGCTAACCGCTATCGGCGATTAGGAAAGGGAGCTTGATCTACTGTGTGGAGATGGAGTGATCCCCGGCGCTAGCAGCACGAAGGTTATTGTTGCTTTTAAGCATAGCCACCTCAGTAGCCTAATAGAGCTTTGCTCAGGCTACGTAGAAGAACAGTTCATTGTCAGAGGTCTAAAACCCGGTGAGTTTGACTACGTAAAGAAACCTTATCGCAGCTACGAATTGATTAGCAACATCTATAGCGCGCTGAATGTAAGTTAAGCTATCTTGCGCTTCAGCCAGCTAATTAAAACCCTATTCACTTCCTCTGGCTTTTCTTGCTGCGTCCAGTGGCCACTATCCATTACAGTATATTTTTCTAAATCTGTAATAAAATCCTCCATGCCATCAGCAGAGGAAGGCGGCAAGATCACATCATTTTCAGCGCCAATATACAGAGAAGGGACTTCGATCGTAGTCGCTGCACCGGCCATTATTGGACCAAGCTTACCAACCGCACGATACCAATTTAAACCGCCGGTAAACCCTGTCGCCTCGTAAGTTTCAGCGAAGTAGTTCATCACCTGCTCAGACATAAATGGATCTCCCGGTGGGTCTTCTCGTTGAAGCATCGCCAATAAATTCATTTGCCTTTCATCTGAGCTTACCGGCATCTGAGAAAAACTTATCTTGTTCCAAATGCCTCCTCTGCTCAGAATAAAATCAAAGGTTTTACGCACATCAGCTTCTAATATTTGCTCAGCGATACCCGGTGACTGAAAAGTTCCCACGTAGTAGTTAGGCGTCAGAACGATCAAAGAAGGCTGCCGGTTCTCTAGCGGAGGCAAGCTTGAAGGACGCCCTGCGGCCGTATTCAAACCAGCGATGCCCAAACATCGATCCGGGTGTAAACGGGCCATCGCCCAAACCACAGCTCCACCCCAGTCGTGACCGACAAAGACTGCTTTATCGATACCCTTAGCATCTAACATTCCAGCCAGGTCATCACAGAAAATTTGCATATCGTATAAACTCGGATCCGCAGGCCCACCGGTTAACCCAAAGCCACGCTGATCTGGCGCTATCGCTCTAAAGCCTGCTGCCGCCACTGCGTCGATTTGGCTGCGCCAACTAAAGGCGAGTTCTGGCCAGCCATGACAGAAAACGACGGGTATTCCCTCCCCTTTTTCATAAACAGCCATGTCGATGCCATTGGTAGCAACGAAGTGTGGCTCGGGCATCATGGGAGCCGGCTTTAGCGCACGCCTTTGAGCAATAGCAGAATTGAGGCTCAACCAGCTAGGGGCTGCGGCGGCCAAGGATAGCGCCACAGCATTTGTTAAAAGTCGGCGTCTTGAAATGGTCATGAAAGTTTCCTAACAGTAGGTGGTATTAGTTCACATTACACATTCAGGTTGCCGGAGTAAAAGATACTTCACTTTTACTCTGGCAACTCGTGACACCTCTTGCTGGAACCCAAGAGCCAGCTCATCCATCTCACTCTTTCTGTTTACAATTTTTACTCATAAAAAAAGCGGCTTGTCTGCGCAAGCCGCTTTTTTGTAGGTCTCTGTTACCCGAACAACCGGTACCTCGGCAATTCAAGGTAACTTTGATAGCGTAGTAACCGGTACCCCAGTATTTAAGATAGATATCGCAGGTGTTGGATTAAAAGATACGTCACTTTTACTCCGACAATTAGCGTACACCTAGCGCTCAGGGAATAAGGCGTGGAATAAACTTAGTCATTCCTTGAATAGGCCCTACCTCTCCCGCATAAACAACACCGTTGCGGTCTGATGTAACCCCCTCTCCCATTGAGCCAACGCCACCCATTCCTGACGAGCGCTCTGGGGAGACATGCTCAGGAATAAAGTACAAAACCTCACCCGTTTTAGCGTCTCCTACCCGCAAGCCTTTTCTCCAACCGCCTGGGTTGTAGTTAGTATCTGACTCGGAATCAATTGCGTAAAGCATGTCGGTAACAGGATCGATATGCAGACCACTAATACGGCTAAATTGATACCAAGTATCTAGATGCTCGCCATCTTGAGTAAAGATTTGGATACGATTGTTACCACGGTCCGCTATAAATAAACGGCCTTGTGAATCCATACCTAGCGAATGTGGAGAGCGGAATTGCCCATCTTCGAAACCCCATTCGCCAACACTTTTGACGAAAGTGCCATCAGCTTCCCAAATAGTTAGTCTGCTTTTAGCATCCGGACCAGGCTCTTCTTGAAATTGAGCGCTATGAGTTTCTACTACAAATATTCTGCCGTTGGGTGCAACCAAAACATCATTAGGCTCAGTAAAGTGAGTCGGTGGATCACCCATCTCGCCCGGCGTTCCTAATGTCATCAGCAGTTCGCCAGTAGGGCTAAATTTAAGCACCACGTTGCCTCTGCTGGCCGCATCTGGGTTTGCTTCGAGTTCACGAGAGTTGGCAAGGCGCGCATCCGCAACCCATACATTGCCATCCGCATCTACATCCATACCGTGTGGCCAAATAATTTGATTGGCCCCAAAGGACTCGACTACTTGTCCGCTAGGGTCGAGCTTCACAATCGGGTCTACATCTGAAGTTGCGCAAGAATTACTGCCACAGCGATCACCTGCCCAAACATGTATGCCATCAGGGTCTATATCAATCGCACTAACTGAGCCCCAAGAACGTCCGTCTGGCAGGTTGCCAAAATTGCGCTGCGTCTCATAAGGATTAGGAAGATTATTGATCGGCTCTTGGTCTGCATGAGCTTCCGGCTGAACCGCGCCTCGCTGAGCCAGCGCTGATGTCGCAAGCGTCGACAACAATAGCCCGGTCAAGCCTGCTTTTAAAACTGCCTGAGCGTTACAGGTAGTAAATTTCTTCATTATTCACCTCTCCACAAACTTCATTTTTAATGTTATTCATTGCCGCTTGGGCAAATTGACTAGAGAACATGGACTTTACCGTCAGTCTTGTCAAGATGCAGGCGGGCCAAGGGCACTTCAAATTCGGTAAGCAGAAAACAATAATACAGAAATCTATTTCGCTAGACTCAAGGACACGCCATGTTTATGCTCTGGCGCCAGTCATAGATTTATTTACAATAATAAAAGCCATGAATTAATCGAGAGACATGCATGAGCAATAAGTTAATTACCGTCATCTTTACTCTCTGCCTTTTGTTAGGCCTATTGCTGGTCGCGATAATGCTGGCGGACGAAGTACCCAATGCCGCTGGGATCCCCCACTCTGAAATTGCCGGTATGACAGCCGGAGGTGACGGCGCGTTGAGACTAGAGCATATCGGCATTTACGCCTTCTTATTCCAAAGCTTGCTGCTGCTGCTAATCGTGTGCCTGTGTGCGCTTGGTGTTAGCCCACGATACCGAAGCACTTCCTTTTACTGGTATATGGCGCTCTGCTATGGCTTGATGCTTTTTATTTGGTGGCAAATGTATTCTGGTCACCAGCAGTTTTTGCAAACAGATGAAGCCACTTATTTCATGGGCTTTCCATCACCTAGCGCATGGCAAATGTACGGCACCTGGCTTGGCGCAATTCCCCTCATGCTTATTTACACTTTGGGCTTCAGAAAATTCATCTATACCCAAGCAGATGACGAAGCCTTCCAAGCCTTGTTAAGCAAACATAAATCAACGACTCACCGCTAGGACGTTTTTCATGGAAGCTTATAGACAGGAAATTATCCTAGGTGCAGTATTTCTCTACATGGCTTTTTGCATCATCACTGGCATCTGGGCGATGCGTCGGACAAAAAACTCCAGTGACTTCTTCATGGCCGGACGCAGCTTAGGTCCTATTGTTGTATCACTAGCACTCTTTTCCAGCACTTTAAGTGGCTTCGGTTTTGTCGGTGGCCCTGGTTTAGTCTATTCCATAGGAGTGAGTTCGTTCTGGATGGTGGTGATCTCTTCGTCAGGCTATGCCATCGGTTTTTTCTTAGTAGCAAAACGTATTCGAATGATCGCAGAGTTGAGAGACTGTATTTCTCTCCCAGATATAGTAGCAGCAAGATATAACAGTGAAGTAGTGCGCTTCCTAATGGCTATCACGATAGTGCTAGGGGTTATGGGCTATTTGGCCACCCAGATACTCGCCATGGCCGTGGTCATGCAAGCCATTTTATCAGGAACTGCAATGTTCGCGGAAATAAGCTTAGTGAGCTGCGTTATCATCTCGTCAGCCGTGCTAATTTTTTACTGCGTCACTGGCGGTATTATCGCATCGGTCTATACAGACGTCGTTCAAGGCACAATCATGGTCGTGGCTGGAGGGCTTATCCTTATTACTGCAACCGCGGTTTTCGACGGTGGGATGCAAGAAGCAACGTCGATAATACTGGCCGACGATTCTGAAGCAATAATGCCATTTGGTGCTGCCGGAATCATGGCATCCTTAGGCTGGTTTTTCGTCTTTGGGCTTGGCCTGGCTGGACAGCCTCACCTAATCACAAAAATGATGATGAATAAGGAAATGGCGGACAATCGAACAATCTTTCCCATGTCTTTGTTCGGCTATGTAATGGCGGCTCTACTTTGGATTTCAATTGGGATCATTATGCGAGCAGCCGTCATTGATGGAGTCATTGACCCCCTGCAGGCTCCCGATGATGCCGCCTCAGTTTTCCTTTCGATATTCGCTAATCCGTTATTAGCGGGTGTGGTTTTTGCTGGACTGTTCGCGGCCATAATGTCCACCTCGGACGCCTTTCTTAATATCGGAACAGCGGCAATCATTCATGACATTCCAAAAGCAATTAATGGCAAGAGCATTGAAAATGAACTGTTTTGGGCTCGAGTCGTCACAGTTCTACTCGCCGCTGTAGCCGCCAGCTTTGCCCTTTATTCATACTACCTTGATGCCACCTTAGTTGCCTTGCTCGGCGCGTTTGGCTGGGCCACTTTTGCAGCCTCCATATTCCCGGTAGTGGCTATAGGCCTGAACTGGAAAGGTGCAACTGTGCCAGGCGCGATCTCAGCAATAATCTCTGCTTTGGTAATTAATTTTTCAGTGCAACTGGCAGGGATTTCTATGCCCTACGGCATAAGTGGGGGTCTAGTCGCATTTATTACGTCATTGATCTTATTTTTAGGAGTATCCGCAGTGACGAAAAAACCGAGTATCGGAGCCGATATAGAGCAAGCGCTCGATATTTAACCCCCCAAAAATAGCGATTTCCTCAGAACGCACCAAGAAAGTGGTACCAATAGAAACACTTTTCTCTTCCCTTCATTCCTCTGTTCGTTTTTTAGCCAACACGCCCCCTGAAAATGCAATGTGACAGATCTTGTCATAATCGCTTTAACCCTCTATTCTCCGGCGTCAGGCTGAGAAGTCTGCTTAGCGGCAAGTCGCCTGAACACGCAAAATTAAGCATATTTTAATAATAGAAAAGCAATATTTGGAGAGAATCTATGCAGTATCGCATTCCACATAATAGAAGTTTGCTTTGCACGGCGATAACCCTATCGCTGCTACCCTTGTCCAGTTTGTCACTGGCTCAAGATCAAATCGAAGAAGTAGTGGTTACGGGCTCATTCATAACCCGCGACACATTTAACACAACCACGCCAGTTCAAGTTATGACAGAACAGTCGTTACTAGAGCAAGGCACACCAAACCTTGGGGAAGTCTTACGTAACTCAACGTTCAACTATGGCGTTGAATCGGTAAGTAACGTTTTGGCAACGAACGGACAGTCAGCCGGCCTTCAAGGCGCTAACTTTCGCGGCTTAGGAGAGGGAGCGACTCTTACCTTACTTAACGGTCGCAGAACCCTAAACACAAACCTAGCCAATCTCTACCCGCAAATTATGATTCAGCGCACCGACAGCTTAACCGCTGGTGGCGCGACTATATATGGAACTGATGCAGTAGGCGGCGTATTTAACGTCGTCCCTAAATCAAAATACGAAGGTTTTGCTTTTCAAGTTGGCGGCAACGAAGCTGACGATTGGTATGAGAATTCCTTTAACTTCATGGCTGGCCTGCAGGGCGATCGTGGTGGCATTGTATTCGGCGCCGAAGTACGACGCAAAAGCGCACTTAACTTTGCTGAACGACCTCAGTTCACCAATGGCGCAGCATCGTACTCAAGCACAAGCTGGCCGGGTGACTTCCGAGTTGCCAATAGAGACATTGCCGGCGCTATCACTAGCGTCTCAGGACGCCCCGATCCGGGCTGTGGACTTAACAATGAATTCTCTGGAGGCACACCAGCGGAGCGCAAAGCTGCTGGCGTATTGGCATCCCGTCAAGGACAGCTAGTAGGCAGTTGTCGCTGGGAGTTTGGCCAAAACTTTGACTTGATGGACGCGCAAGACACCTTCACCAGCGCAGTACTTTTCGATTACGAAATTTCTGACCGCCTAAGCTATGAAGGCGAGGTCATGTTCTCGACCAATACTGTGACTTCTCGTGGCTCACCATCAAATCCGGGTGGACGTATTCCTGAGCTTTCTGCCGTTCCTGGCGTTAATCCCGGCAACCCGTTTCGAGCATTTTATGATGCCGACACCGACGGCAGGTTCGAAGCAGACGGTGGTGACCAGCTTCTCTTCGCACAAGACCTAAATGGTGACGGCATCCCAGATCGCAACATGGGTGTAGATTTGGATAACAACGGTTTCGACGATGTTCTTGTCTCTGGTACCAACCCAGCAAACGGCATTCCGTTTAACGAAGACGTTCAAATCTCCGATTGGCGCCCATTGGGCTATCCGTTTGCTGGCGCATCACGTCAGAACTCTGATCGCACTAGTAACGGTGCCGCTGAAGCCGAATTTAATACGTTTAGAATCGTTCAGCAGCTAAATTTTGATATCAACGAAAATTGGTCGGGTATGGCCAGCTATCTCTTCAATCGCCGCGAATTCGAAGGCGGTGGTGTAGGGGAGTCTTTGTCTGCAATAAATCAGGGTTTCAATGGCAACCTTTTGGTCCGAGACGTAGCGACTGCTGGCTCTCGTGACGCCTTCTTCAATCCTTTTGCAACTCAGAATTTTGCGTGTGTGAACAGAGACTGTAGCGGCGGCAATCGTCAGACAGATCCAAATCAAATCAACGACATTTCGGTTTATGATCAAGTGGCGTTTGAAGCAGACAACCGTATCGTAGAGACCTTGCAGGTTTTCGAATCCGTAATAACTGGCGATCTTTTTGAGATGCCTGCCGGCGTGGTTAAGTCTGCGTTCGGCCTACAAATTCGAGATGAGACCTATGATCTGGATGCCAACTCTGTCTCAAATGCGCTTGATCTCTGGATTGGTGTAGGTACGCCTGATTACACTCAAGATCGTCAGACCACAGCGATTTTTGCTGAACTTTCAATTCCTCTAATGAACAACCTATTGATGGATGTGTCGGTTCGTGATGAGTCGGTTGAAGACGATTCAGTCAATGATCTTGATCAGACCACCTACAGTGTTGGCTTTAACTACACACCCACTGACTATGCGACACTGCGAGCGTCTTATAACAGCTCATTTATCGCCCCTAGTCTGACTCAGCTGTATAACGCGCCTACTTTGCAAGGTCTGTCTCAAACTACAGATCCTTTCACTGGTAGCTCTGAATTTACTTCCAGAACTACAGGTGGCACACCTACTCTGCAGCCTGAACAAGCTGATATCTGGAATATTGGTGCGACACTATCCTTCTTGGACAATGATCTGACTTTTACAATCGATTATAAACTTTTCGAATTCTCAGACAGAATCATTCGTCCAGCTTCGCAAGAAGTATTGGATGCAGAAGCTGCTATAGCTACTGCAAATGGATTTCCTCTTACACAGGCCGGCTTATTGGCGTTTGAAGCAGCAGGACTTAACAATCCTGGCATTCTTCGTAGCCCGAACCCCGGACGTCTTTTGGAACTTGTTACTACCGACCAGCTAAATGCCCAGAGCATGGAATGGGAAGGTTTTGATACGTCAATCAACTATGGCTTTGACGGTACTCAGATCCCATTTATCGGCGGTGACTACGGCCGGTTTAACGTTGGTGTTGATGCAACCTATATCCATGCCTACGATTACACCAGCTTCACCGGTGAAGTGATCAACGGCGCAGGAAACCGTAACAACCGAGTGGCAGCAGTGCCTCCAGCCCCGCGTATTAAAGCTAATGCGCGCTTAGCTTGGAACATGAACAACCACCAAGTGACGCTTTTTGGACGCTACCTTCATGGCGTAAATAACGTCAGAGATGGCGACCCGTTCTCATCTCCAGCGCCAGGAACTCGTGGTTTCTTCGCACTACTGGGTGTCACTAACCCAACTCCTGATGAGTTGGCTAGCTTCACAACATGGGATCTTCAGTACAGCGTGTCTTTCGAGTCATTTTTTGAAGGCGAAACAAGTCTCCAGCTAGGAGCTCTTAACCTTTTTGATCGCGAGCCACAGCCTCTAGTAAGTTTAGGTGGCCTAGAAACTAGCTTGTATGATCCACGTCTGCGAACTTTCTACGCAAGACTAAGACATGAATTCTAAACATTAGAATAAAAGTCTGACACAGAAAACCCCGGCCTTGGCTGGGGTTTTTTTTGATTTTAATTTAGGCTTTTCAACCGGAGGAATAACTGGACAATAGGTTTTGAGAAAAAGTTTAGAGAACAGGTTAAGAAGACAGGTGCACGCAATTCGGTATATCAGCAATTTTTGTCTTTGCTGACACAACCACACCTAATACTCCTAACCATACTTGCACCTGATAAAGTCGGCCAGCATTGGATTGATTTAACAACAAAATTAAATCTATTAAAGTCTCAGAAGGCGTAGCCAATTGATTGTGCAAAAATTCATCATCGATTACCGCTAAGGAATCAGGCTGGAAGAATAAATGCCGCTGAGCTCATCCCACGGCCCACTGTAAACTAGATTTACTTAGAAAAAACAACATTCCTATAAATCAGAGACTTGCGGCCTTGGTCAGCCTACAAAACTAGCCAAATTGAGTGTTATTTAGCCTGAATGAATACATTTCTTACTACATACATATATTTTTTGGTGGCCCGCTTACGACCCGAAGCAGACGGTGGCTTATGCGTTCGTCGACTTATCTTTGGCATTCTCTAACGTTTTTGTAAGTTTATTGATTTCCCGCGCCATTGGGCCGAACAAAAAATACGTCAACAGAGTTGTATTAAGTTCTACTATTGAAAAAATCAATGATATTAAAAAGTAAGGCGTGAGTGGTGAGCCATAGCTATATATTGTAAGAACTGCCATTAGAACAGCGAAGCCACCGGACGACATGACAAACTTCAAATTAGTAGGGCTTTTCGCAAACCGATTGATATGAGCCCCGTCTTTAGTTTCTAGCTCTATTTCTGTCATTGAATTTTCTCCGTTTAGTCTGCGCTTTGTAGGAAAATCGATGAAGGGGATTTCCTGATGACAATAAGCGAAAGTGTTGTTGGTTGGACTTTTTTCACTGTAACAGATTCGGAGTTTTTATCTTGGTTTAAGAATCAAGGTCAGGGTATCCATGGCCGTAATGTCATAACACATTACGCAATTTATACCCCGCATGATTGTTTTGACATCTTAGCTACTATTTCTCCAGTGGCGGAATGGTTAAATTAGTATCAAGTAGCGAGATTATGAGTTCATATCTTGGGGATAAAAGCTCAATTCTAGATTCAATCAGAAAATTAATCGGCAAAAATGCGTAACAATGAATTCAAAAAGGGGCTCGTTACAGTAGCCATTTTAATGAGGAAGCTGATGTCAGCTCTTGGCACATAGTGGAAGTTTATTACCGGAACTCGCTGCCCTACCCGTCGCGATACATTTCTTACTACACAAGGTTTCATCGAACTTGTGAGAGCAACTCCAACTAGCTGATTTTTATCGGCTTCTACGAGCCAGCTTTTCCTAACGCAGGCGCTTCGAAGACCTTCGCTTCAAATAATCCAAAACGAAGAATCTAAACCCAAGCTATGCCTTTGTCGTAAGTACGCTATCGGCGAATTCAAATTAATCATAGAGTGATTCAAAAGCTGTCACCTTTAGGAGATCTGTTTTTGCCAGCCTATCTTTTGCTTTAAAGCTGACACGCAATAACATCCATCGAAATCCAAAGAAAAATTGCATGAGCTTTTTTTATCCTTCCCTTGTCCTTTTCCTACCCTGCCTATGACCTTAATGTTTTGCTTAGCCACGACGTTTTCAATTGGAGCAATCAATAAAAAAAAGGCTGGACTTGCAAAGTAAAGCCCTTCAATTCAGCGCTGGCTAGGCAAAAGAAATCCAGACTGCACAAAGCGAGGACAAAAAGCTTTATCCTTCAAGTTTTCAAAAATATACGGTTACGCACTAGAAAACTGATCGCTTAGTCTGCCCGGTTTGTCTTTTTTGCTTTTTTTATTTAGCCAAGAAACTTATCAAGCACTTGCTCTAAACGCATCAAAATAAAGCAGTTATTTGAAAATGCACCAAAAAGCGCTACCAATAGAAACACTTTCTGTGCCACTTTTCAGTGCCTTAAGATATCTGAATTAAACAGATTGACCCCAATAAAATTAAGGCGGGCTAAAGTCTTGTCAGCCAGCCGTGAACCATCTATTCTCTCGGCTGGCTCTGATGTCTGCATAGCTGCAAGAGCGCCAATAATTAGAATAAAGCTTATTTTTAATAATAATTTAAAAAGCAATAATCTGGAGAGTACCTATGCAGTTTAGAATTCCACACAAGAAGCACTTGCTGTGCACAGCAGTTGCCATGTCGCTTCTGCCCCTTTCTGGGGCATCCCTTGCGCAAGATGAAGGGATTGAAGAAGTAGTTGTTACCGGATCGTTTATTCGTCGCAGCGAGGGTTTTACACAAGCCTCTAATGTTACTCAGCTAACGGCAGCTGACCTCGAAGCGCAAGGCACTATCAATATGGGTGAGGTTATCCAAAACCTATCCTTTGTTAACGGTGCCGCTTCAGCAAGCACTGACACTATTCAAGGAACAAGCGGTAACTCTTCTTCGGTAGATTTACGCGGTCTAGGCGGGTCAGCCACACTGACTTTAATGGACGGCAAACGTGTTCCCACTAATAACGTTATCCGCTTAATGCCAAGCATCGCTATCGAAAGACTGGATATCGTAGTAGACGGCGCCTCTGCTCTTTACGGCTCTGAAGCGGTTGCCGGAGTTGTTAACTTCATCCCTATCAAAAAATATGATGGTTTTAAAGTAGAGCTATTTAACGAGCAAGACCAAGACAGCGACTTTGATGATTCATCAATCTCTTTGTTGTTTGGTAAAGAATTAGCACCGGGCCTAGACTTTGTTCTTGCCGGCTCATTCCGTGACGTAGGTCGGCTGCGCTGGGATGATCGCCCAGAACTTGCTAATGCTGGCCTAACCATTTCAGGTACAGCTAACCCAGGTAACTGGAACGTGCCTTTGCGTGACGAAAATGGCGCACTAACCGGGGCTGCTGCCCGGCAAGGTGATCCAAACTGCGGCACAACTCGTGATCCACTAGGCACCACTGGACTAGCCAGCCCTAATGGCTTTCAGCTATTCGGTCGCTGCTGGTTTGAGTTTGGCGATACTCGCGATTACCGTGAACCAAATAAAAACACCAACGTTTATTCAAATCTAACTTATGAAGTGAATAACGACCTAACCCTATCTACTCAGGTTAACTACTCTCGGCAGTTAGAAAATGGCCGCTCCTCAACTTCTAACCCTGGCGGACGCGATACTGACCTGCCAACGGTTCGTGGTGAACTTCCAGGCAACCCTTTCCGCGCGGTTAACTCTTTAGGCGCTGAGCTATTTGCAATGGATGCAAACGGTGACGGCATACCAGATCGTGATGCCAACAATGTTGTACTTCTTAATCCAGGCGGCATTCCTTTCTATGAAGACGTAAATCCTAACGGCTGGCGTCCAATTGGCAAGTCACACGCACTTTCTGCCAACCACAATTCAGACGGCTCAAGACAAGACGAAGGTGATGACCGCGATTTCAGATTCACCTTTACCGCTGACTTTACCGTGCCTTTTCTTGACGGCTGGGAAGGTACATCCTTCTACACTTGGATGGAATCTGAAGATCAGAGCATCTCCTCTCAGTCCTTAAGCTTCAGCGCCATAGCCCAAGGCCTAAACTGCGACATCCTAGGTGACGCAGATGCTTGTTTTAATCCATTTGCACCAAGCGCCAACGCGAATGGCGGCAGCGTTGTAAATGGTTCAGCAATCATCGATCAGATAGCGACTTCTTTCCGTCAAGAAATCCGCACCGAGCTACAGACTTTCGATGTTATTCTCAACGGTGAAGTGCCGTTAGGTGGTTTCGAATTACCTGGTGGCGCAATAAGCGCAGCGGTAGGTTATCAGCGACGTGAAGATAGCTACGAGGAAACTCCTCCTGCTAACATTATTGCCGGCGACCAATTTATTGGTACGCAGGTAAATCCTTTCTCCAACAGCCGTGAAGTTAACGCCTGGTTCGTGGAATTAGCTGTGCCAATTCTTGATAACCTTGAGCTTTCAGCGGCAGTTAGAAATGAATCGTTCTCGAGCGGCCAGTCATCTACTGACCCGAAGCTAGGTTTAGTTTATCAGCCCACTGAATGGTTAAGCCTTCGCGGAACTTGGGGCGAGTCTTTCATTGCACCAACGTTAATCCAAATTGGTCAACCACAGAACTGCGCCCTAACTGCTGTGGACGATCCGTTCAGTACCTTTAATGCGTTCGTAGCAACCTGTATTGAAGGCAATCCTGCTTTGGTACCTGAAAGCGCTGAAACTTCTTCGTTCGGCATTGACTTGACGCCAATTGATGGCTTGAGCATAAGTTACACTTGGAACGAAACAGACTTTAAAGACCGTATCGTTCAACAGTCTACTGAAGACGTTCTGCGCAAAGATTTCGCAGCGTTTCAGACGAGCACTGGCTTTGCCGGCCCTGGCGACCCAAGCATTCAGCAATTATCAGCTTGGGTTGCGAGCGGACAGGCAGACCCACGCGTTATTCGAAGCGCGGCTGATCTAACTAAGATCAATACCGTCATTCGAAGCGACTCAAATGCCTCCAGCATTAAAGTTTCGGCGTCTGATCTGAGGATTGCTTATTCAACGGATATTAACGACTGGGGTACTTTCAGAGTTGCACTAGACGCTTCTTTCTACCACTCTTATGAGTATCAGTTAGAAAGCGAGGCACCAAAATCAGAAGCTGTTGGCCTGCAAAACGGCACTATCGGTGACATTCCTGCGTTGCCAGAGTACAAGGCTAACTTGACCTTAGGTTGGAACAAAGGTCAGCATGCGGCAAGCATAATTACTCGTCACATTGATGAAGTAGTCTTCGATGCTAACCCATTCAGCTTTATGGCAGCTGTGCCGGGCAACAACTGGCGTGATGTCGACACAATTCGAGCCTGGACTGATGTAGATGCATTCTACACATACAGAGACATCGATTTGCTAGGCGGAACTGGCGCGCTTACAGTAGGTGCTCGCAACCTATTTGATCGTCAAGCTCAGAAGACTGGCATGTTCGCCGGTGTTGTTGGCGAGTTGCAAGACCCATTGGGTCGCATGGTTTATGCTCGAGTTAGCTTTGAGCTGTAAACTTTGTTCATGATTTAGAGTGCAGGAGTTTTACTCCTACATCCTGATGAAGAAACAGAATAAGGGTTCCTTCGGGGACCCTTTTTTTTACCTGCTTAAACGTCAGAATTTTTTATTTCAATTCTTATTCTCGCTCTGGCTCTGGCTCTGGCTCTGGTCGCATTGAGGCCATTGGCTGATCACCTTTTATCTTTACTATAAATTTACTCGATATGCTTTTCCAAGTTGCACAGATTGCACCTTTAACCGAACCTTGTTAGTTTGCATTTGACAGGTAACAAGTACCGAAGTTATTACCGCAACATTCATTTTTATAACATTGATTTCCACGACATAGATTTTCACATAGCAACTTTTCAACTCAATGATTAAATGGTTGAAAGACTAAAAGCAAGCAGACGTCTCTAAGTAAACACGCCAACAAAAATCTCCTGATGATGATAAAAATAAAGGCTAAAGAATTGATAACAGAATTTGCACTAAGGGACAAAACCCAAAAGAAAATAGGCATGATATTTCTAGTTTTTTTAACACTGTGCGTGAGCGTTAATTTGAATGCCCAAACAAGCGATGATTGGACAAACCTGCGCCGCAGCATATGGGACACCGACGATGCCACACTGCGCGTGCCTTGTTTGCGATTGGTCGATGCCTCTGGCGCACAGGTCGCCGGACTCGCGCCCGCCTTTTCCATTAATTTAGTAGCGACAGCAGACACACTTACTCTCGGCAGTAATCTGCGGGCTCTAAGCGACGTACCGGCTAGCTGCCTCGACCTTCTCACCCTTTCAAGCGATGGCAGCACCGCTATTTATCAAACATCATCGGTACAGTTCGATTCCGATGCAGCGCTGTTTAAAGACATCTATTTCACACTTGAACTAC
This sequence comes from Glaciecola sp., assembly GCA_047628735.1. Lineage (GTDB taxonomy): Bacteria > Pseudomonadota > Gammaproteobacteria > Pseudomonadales > Pseudohongiellaceae > UBA9145. Next base: position 15,468 of record JBLHVT010000020.1, on the reverse strand, counting down.
AGGCCAGCTTGGCAGTTAGCCCAGTCAGTTTCAATGTCATTAGCGCTACCTCTCGCAACTATGTCCGCGCAGGCTACCAATCCGATGCGGTACTAGATTTGATCACCGACAAACAGCGAGTCTTCGACGATGCTGATTTAAAAATTTTAGGTCAAGAGATTGTTACCAGACTAGTGGTGTCTGAACCTGGGGTATATGGAGCGGTCTGTCGTTATAAAGACACGTTGGGTGGGGTAATAGAGCTCATAGAAACTGTGGCTGGCAATGCACGCTATCGACTCAACCAGAGCTTTACTAACGCTAACAACGGCGCCATTTTTTTTAACGGCGAATGCGATGTTTACAACCGCGATCTAAACCTTTTTGAAACACGCCTAGAGCGGATCGGAGCTTTCGTTCTTGCACTACCGTAACTAAAACCAGGAGGAGTATAGGTGTCAACTAGAAGGTGGCGCAGTAAAGTCTTTTTTACTTCGACCCCTTTATTTAAGGAGGTGTCGGACACTTTACTTCGACACCATTATTACGTCACGATGGCCTAGACCTAATGAGGGTGTCTACTCAGATGCTGCGCAAGCAAATCTTTTCCATAGTCATTGCCGTTTGGCGTTCTCACAATGGTATGGATATGATCGCGGCTTGGCCTACCCGCTTGATTTTTAACTGTAGTACCCACGGGGTTTTGGTGGTCGAACTCAATCAAAATAACGGGACTATGAATGCGGTAATAAAACACTGAGTCGGCTGCGGCGTCACCTATCCATGAAAAATACGTGTCATCCAAATGACTGGCTATCTCTCCGAGAGTCACTTCAGCATGGCCACTTGTCATATTGCCAATATAGACCTCGATTAGCGTAAGCAACTCTAAGCGTTGCACACTGCTTAAATCAATTGCCTTAATCCCAGCATAATCGAGCACAAGATTATCTTGATTCGCCGCTGCCAACTGATTGTTGCCAAGCTTTTCAGAATCGAGCGTTGCTTGTTGCCTCTGCTGGCCACTTAAGTTTTGCATAAAAGCTAAACCAAGAGACTGCTCTTCTTGCATTATCGTGCTTCCAGCATAGCGCCCAGCTTCGATCGATACTGGCTCACCGCCCCAAAAAGCTGGAGTCATTACAACTTGGTCCCCAAGCACAAAAAAGTTAATAACCAAATGATGCCCATCAAGTTGCCAACCCCAAGGCTCTTCAGAGCTTGGAATACCCATTACCGTGATATAGTATTTTTCTTCGCCATAGCGAATAGGCTCATTGTTTATCTCCAGCAGACGCTGCTCTGTCTTCATAATATTACGCACATTTTCAACGCCTTTAACACTAAGTGAGCTAGTGATTAACTTCCACGCCGCCGCTTTCTGTGGGTCACTCATATCTTCTAAACTAAGGCCATAGCGAGGGAATATTCCAACATCCACGTTAGACCAATTTCGCCATTCAGGATCATCGATTGCAAACTGCACTTTAGCCAGATGAATACTAGAGAGGCTTTTCAAAAAAGCCCTAGCAGCACTAACAAGTGGCTCAGTGGAGACACCAGTAGAAATAACAGGGAAAAGCCCAGCCTGTTTCCCTTCGCTTGTAACAACCCCGTTAAAAGGCTGTGCGAGCGCCGCTGCTAAACCTTGGGAGAAAACTCTTTTCGTGTTCAGCAGTGCGCTAGAATATTCTGTTTGAGCAGAAGCCTGAATACAGACCAAGCCCAGCAGCAAAAAAACGACCGGATAAAAATGTCTTTGAAGGGGGTTTTTCGACATAGTTAATTCATCCAAAGCTTTACATAAGAGATATCAGGCTACCTTTATAGCGCCGACGCTGCAAGCAACCGACGCACCTAGCATGATAGAAATTACCGGCCGACTAAAAGCTCAGATTTGGAATTAGATGGGCCACAGCGCGGATGGAATAGAATTGCGCTTGCTCAAGATTCAGTGAAGCAAAGCACGTATAAACAATTTATTCAGCCATAGCTCTACTAAGCGCTTCAGGGTCGCGCCAGCGCCCGCCCCAAAGCCTCAAGCCGTAGACGAGGGCAATCAGTAGAAGCATTACAACAAAAGCCATCCAAGACGCCTTAGGTCCATATTCGAAGACGTTAATAATAAAGTACTGCGCCACTAGCATGGCCCAATGCAATGACACTGAAGCGGTCATAAGCCAGCGGGTGTCCCCGGCGCCCCTGAGCACCCCGCCCGAAACAAGGATTATGGCATCGGCCATCGCATAAGTAGACAGGCCTATCATCATGAATGCAGACAGCTCTCGAATCTCGGAAAAATCGCCGCCTGGCGGCTCAAATACATCCACCAGGGCATAGCGAAATGTCACGTATAAAAAGGCAAGCACCGCGCTATAGGACAGGCCAAGTATAAACCCAGCTGAAATCACCTCGTTGGTTCTCTCCATGTCGCGAGCGCCGACAAACCTGCCGATTAAACTGATGACACCAATATTGAGCCCCATCATGGGTATAAAAGACAGCACGTCCCAGTTAAATACGATTGCTGCAGAGGCTCCTTGCACGATGCCATAAGATTGGAACATAAGCAGAAACAAGTTGAATGCCGCGACATTTAAAAACAATTCTAACCCGGAAGGAAAACCTAAACGGGTGAAGCGCCGCAGAATGCCCCAGTCCATAGCAAATGAATCAAGCACGTGGAAGGCTACTCGATGCTCTTTCTTAAAGTAAAAAACCACGAATAAGACAAAAGCGAATAGAGTTGCGATAATTGTCGACACTGCCGCGCCAGCAATACCCATTTCTGGAAACCCATATTTTCCAAACACCATGGCATAGCAAAGAGGCACGTTCACAATCAAGCCACAGACATCGCAGATCATGACAATCTGCGACCGCCCAATCCCTGCAAAGTAAGAAGAAACACAAATTTTAGCTAAGGTTACAACCGCACCCACCATTAATAAAATGTAGTAAGTACGCTCCAATTCAACTTGCTCTGGCTGGTGCCCCATGGCTGAGAAAATTCCGCCGACAAGATACGTCACCAGCGCAAGTATAGGTATGCTGAGGGCAATCATGACCATTCCCTGAGTCACCACCTTAGGGCACTTGGCTTTTTCACCGGCCCCTAAATACTGAGCGGCCATGGCGTTAGAGTACGATAGGACCCCTGAAAAAAAGCAGAATGAGAAAAAAGCCGCCACGCCCCCGCCAAGTGCTGCGGCCATGTGTATAGGGTCAATCTGCGACATAAAATAGCGGTCAGTGAAAATCATCACCGCGAAGGTCCCTTGAGACACAACCATAGGCAGCGCGATTTTCATGAGCTCAATCAGAGTGCCTTTATTGTAATGTAGTCGAGCTTGTAACAAAGCGATTATCCAACCTTGGGGCAAACCAAATTGCCCAAGGATAAGTAAAGAATAGGTTGAGGACTTCAAAAGACTTTCGATCTCTGCGGATAAATGCCGCAAGAGTGAATTAAGAGGTAACTGAACTGGCTTAACTAGGCCGCGAAGCCAACAAGATGATAGGTGATTGGCCAATTTAACTCAAATGAATTAAAGCTAGCGCTTGCTGCAGTTCTGATTCGTTAGCTCAGATTCTTATCCCAATTATCTCAGTTTTTCAGCGGCTGTCTCTCTCCATAAGTAAGAGTACGCCAGAGCCATTCCGCTGGACCAAACTTGAATTTCTGAAGCCACCACGAGCTAAGCACTAGCTGAAACGTCCAAATGCCAACAACAACAGGGGAAACCTCATACCGCTCAAGCTCACCTGCCAGACCAAGCCCAAAACCCATGAAAATACTATTGCAAATAATCGAGTGGGATGGATAATTGGCAAGCGCCATTTTACCAACCCAAGCCAGCGCCTTCTGCGCAGAGCACAGTACTTGATGTTTACAACTCAGCGTAATAGCCCCGATATAGCCCAGTGCCATAAATAGTCGTCCGATTTCATAAGTAGGGCGAAAGGATCCTGACCAATACATTTCGAATCCACTGGCCTTTAATTGAAAAATTTCATAGGCATTTACTCCAAGCCCAACGGCAAATCCGCTAGCACAAAGCACACTGTAAAATCGAGTCGAACGTTACGCATTGAAAATTTGCCACTTCATCATCGCCATGCCTAAAAGCATCATGGCAAGTGCGTCCCAGAGACTGCCAAACACCAGCCCACGGGTTTGCAGTAAAATCGTAATCGGCGCCTGACTTACTACATTCACCCAGTACCCCGATTTGCGCTGAACAAGCTCACCTGCAATCTGCTTCGGCGAGACAAACCGATGGCTAAAAAAAGTTTCCCACTGCGCCATTACCCCAAGCTGCGCTTCAGTCTTTGCCGCCTCTCCTGAAAGAGCCTCGATAGCACTAACATTTTGACGTAATTCTTTTGCTTCAATGTGATTAACGCTGTGAAGCAGCGTAAGGCAGGCCAGCAAAAAAAACCCTGACGCTGCCAATTTGACTGGAGATAAATTCCGGAAAAAATAAAGCAGCAACCCAGCTGCTCCGTACACAAATAGGATGTCACCCAGCCATAGAAAAAAGCAGGCATCAATGACTCCAAACCCTATTAAAAGCGGAGTGCGGCGGTAAAAAACTGTTCAACTTTAGACTCAGGAACATCCGGCTTAGCAACAAAAAGCAATAATCCGGCACCGAACAGCATAGAAAATAAAGTGCGCATCGCCCCTTCAGCGAATAGTTCCATGAAGCCATAAACAAGGGAATTTATGCCATAGGTCGCGTCATCAAACACGGGATTAGAATACGCAGCAAAGGCAAAGGCGAACCCGATAATATTCATCAGCAAAATGCCAAGCAACGCAAAGCCGCGCAGCGTATCAATAGAACTGATACGTGTCTTAGCATCCTGGGGCTGAATTTGTGAATTTGCAGTCATAGAGCCACAGCAGTAGCTCATTTAAATGACAGCAACCTATGCAAAGCCGCAAAACGTCAAGCTCTGCCAAAGTCTGCGCCCCTAAACTTGTTGAGCTTAAACCTCGACTTAAGGCTTACAGATATTTAAGCTGGCGTTATGAAAATTTACCAAGGCCTAAGTTTATGAGAGTTAACCATGAATAAGCTGTTTCATACTCTGCTGGCGATGCTGGCATTGGGTCACGCCGCTAGTGCTGCGCAGTCCACTCGGCCGCAGGCGGAACACCATTTACAACTAAGATCTGTGGCTGCCGCCGACCTGCTTTTTCAAATTCGCAAAAAAGACTCCGACTTCAACCATCCTGCTTTGCTCCCTGTTACAGCCGAGGATGTTTTAGCAGCACTAGATACAGCAGGAATCGAAGAGGCTATCGTCATCTCTAGCGCGTACCTATTTAGCATGCCAGACTTAAATCCAAACGCTGAATACAGCTTGGTAATGCGCGAAAACGACTATGTCGCCGCACAAATGGCAGTTGCTCCTGATCGACTGACTGGAATTTGCTCGGTTAATCCACTCGCAGATTTCGCGCTTGACGAAATTCAACGCTGCGCCCAGCGACTAGGCCTTAAGGGTCTGCATTTAGATTTTGGAAATTCCGATATCGATCTGCGCAGCAGTTCTCAGATCAGTACACTAGCTATCCTCTTTGAATTTCTTGAAGTTCTTCAGTTTCCAGTAATACTGCACACTCGCACCAGAAACTCTAACTATGGCTCCATTGATATAAAGCTATTCATCGACAAGGTTTTGTCTGAGGCCCCTACGCTCGATATTCAAATTGCTCACTTTGCTGGATCCGGTGGCTATGATGAGGCGACTGACAGAGCCATGGCTGAGTTCATCGAAGCATTTGCAGACGGGCGCCTAGAGCCCAGTAATTTGCAATTCGACTTGGCTGGCGTTGTAGTTGCCCCTAGTGCAAATCAAACTAACCAAGAGCAAACCCGCCGCTTGAATGAGATTGAACAGCTAACCTTGAGATTAAAGCAGTTAGACCCACAGCAAGTGCTTTTTGCAACGGGCTGGAAGGACAACGGCCTCGGATCAGTTGATACTGAATCCATAAATATCAACACTCAGAATATTAGCCGCTTGCTGCCTCTTAACGAGGAGGAATTAGCAATCCTGTTTCAAGCCCGCAGCAGCTTATTAGACTAAGGCATGGCATGACAGGCTCATTTTTGAAAACCCAGACAAAAGAGATAAAAGAACCTAAAGCTCAGATAATAATTAGACGCAGAGGCTAGGACAACTATACTATCTGCTAACGGTGATCTGCTCTTTAGCAGCGACCTACTTTCTTTCAATTTCCTGAGGTGAATTATGAATTTTGACTTCATTAAAATACACAATGTGCTGAGACAGCGTTTCTTCGCCGCTCTACTTGGCTTTATATCCGCGTTAGTGGCACCCATGCTTAGCGCACAATCTATCGACGATGTCGTGCTTAACGTTTATAAAAGCGAGACCTGTGGCTGCTGTGTAGGCTGGGTTAATCACATGAATGAACACAACTACCATTCAACTATTTTTCACCCCGCTGATTTGGAAGGGGTTAAAGAGAAACTTGGCATTAAACCTGAATGGGCTTCATGCCACACTGCTGTTACCGCAGAAGGCTTTTTGTTCGAGGGTCACATACCGGCAAAGTTTATCGACAAATTTCTAGCAAACCCACCAGAAAACGCGCTGGGATTAACGGTGCCAGGCATGCCTATAGGCGGCCCAGGCATGGAAATGGGAAATCGATTCACGCCCTATGACGTATTGTTAATGAACAAAGACGGATCTTCATCCATCTTTGCAAGCGTCAGCAGCGCCGCCGATCAATAGCGGCGGAGTGTTGGTGAGGTTATAGGTTTTTCGCGAGGTTACAGTTCGCCGCGGTTTGCCGCCTGAATTATGTTATCAGCTGCACGAAATGCCAGCGCCATGATAGTCATGGTAGGCTGACCTCGCCCAGAGGTGACCATACTACTTCCGTCAACCATGAATAAATTCGGGACATCATGAGCTCGATTGAATTTATTCACTACCGAGCTAGCCGGATCGTTTCCCATGCGGCAAGTTCCCAGTAAGTGCACATTGCCGTCCTGACCGTTTTGCGGATAGAAACCTGTAGTGCTTGTTGCGCCAGCGGCTTCCATCAACTCAAGCGATTTATCATAAAAAAACTTCATAGTTGCTATGTCATCAGGATGGTCCATGTAGGTACAGCGCAGCGCAGGCCGGCCCCACTTGTCTGCAACATCAGGGTCCAGGCTCACGTTATTACGCGCTAGCGGCAGAGAAGTTGTGTGCCCATCAAACGCCGCGGAATGAGTAAATTCTCGTTTCAAATTGCGTTTATATTCACTACCCCACTTAGGACCCCCGAAATGGCTGCCGCCAAGGGCGAACCCCATAGGGGTTCCTCTCGAAAGATGACGTGAGTCTATTCCACCACCTCCATAAAACCCGAGCTCACCGCTTAACTCGTAGAAATCGTGTATCACTCTTGTGGCAGGAATACTCTTATGACCATTTACTTCTTCATCAAAGAGCCCCGCCACACTTGAGTAGCCATTGAACATAAGGTTTTTACCAACGTATCCACTAGAGTTGGCCAATCCATCAGGATGCCGGGCAGACTCTGACAAAAGTAATAGCCTTGGAGTTTCAGCGCCATTTGCACTTAATACCACCGCACGAGTCAGTTGTGCATGCTCTACGCCGTCCTCATCCCAGTAAATTACCTGAGATGCATTTCCGGCTTCGTCAGTATCAATACGATGCACCGTGCAACCGGTTCTAAGTTCACAGTTCCCCGTTGCCAGCGCGATCGGCATCATCGTTGCCATTGATGAGGACTTAGCATTTACCTCGCAGCCAAAGCCGTTACAAAAACCGCAGTGAATACAACCCGGCCTGCCATTGTGAGGTTGAGATAAAATAGCGACAGGAGCCGGATAAGGGTTTAAACCTAATTTCTTTGCCGCTCTTTCAAGCAATACCCCGGGAGATTTTATCGGCATAGGAGGACAAGGATATTCACGAGAGCGGGGTGGATCCCAAGGACCCTGCAGTCCAGATACACCGACCTCCCAGTCGACTTTAGTATAATAAGGTTCAAGATCGGCATAGGTAATCGGCCAATCTACAAAGTTTGTGCCAGCAATAGAGCCTTTTACGCTCGCTTCAATGAAATCTATTTCTCGCAGTCGCCAAAAATTTCCAGAAAAGTGGACGCTGCTCCCGCCTACATTGTGAGCGTAGCCAAGCGCCGCTCTTGGACTCAGTTCAGCAACATCCGATTCGGACTTGCGAAACGTTTGCGGGTGCCCTTGGCGAGCGCCCCAAGTAAGGTTTTCATTGTGATCATAACCCCACTCGTCATGCTTGAAATCGCCAGCCTTTAAATGCGGTCCCTGTTCTAACACAACGACGGAAAAGCCAGCAGCCGACAATTCTTTTGCCATAATACCGCCAGCTGCGCCGGACCCAATGACGACAAAATCGACCTGCTCTCTAGTTGGAAATGGTGCTTGTGCCATTGCTATTCTCCCTTCTCAGCGTAATCTGCATCATAAAAACCATAGGGGGGAGCCCAGGCATGGGCATCGTTGAAACCAATCAACTGATAGCCGATTTTATCTTTGTTGCCGCCGTACTCAGGCAGGGAGAACATACCCGCAATAGTTAAATATCGAACGGTAGCAAAAAAAGAAGTGGTCTCCATTTGTGTTAGCACTTCATCCTGTTGCGGCGCAGTCATATCAGAAAAATAGGCAGCATCGAACTTAACAGCACTCATTGCCTGTATTTCTCGTAGCGCTAATCTCACTCGCGCATATTCGTCTTCTCTATCATCACTCAACACCGCGTCAATGAAATAAATGACGCCGGCTTCCTCGGCACCGGGAGTCTCATCCGTCGGAATAATCCGGGCCGCAATCGCACGTAGTTCTTTGCTTTCAATATTGTTAAGAGTTTTGAAGGTTGGCTCACTTGAGCTCAGATTTTCCTCTGCCCGCTGGCAAGCTGCCAATAGCGCTGGAGTTGTCAGAACAATAAAGGAACCTTTGGCAAGTACCCCAGTAGACTTTAAAAAGGACCGGCGGGAAATGGATTTGGAAGCCATATGCGTTACTCGGATTTTTGATTTTTCGGTCTCAAATCGGACCTTTTCTCATTTTGAGTTTAACACGGGACCAAGCGGTTGCAAGACCACTAAGGGCGCTATAGGACACCAACAAATTAAGTCAATGTAGCACGCCTAGAAATTACTAATATCCAACAAAATCTTACCAGTTCTCAGCAAGTCTTAACGTCTATCATGCTCTTATAGCCTGCAGTAATTAATAATGACAACTCTAAATGAAGCAATATGTAGCAACCAAAGCCAGAATGAAATATGAAAACTAGAATGTTGAATCAAGTATGGGTGAACTGCCTTTTAAACAACCTTGCCGATATCGCAATAGCTTAGGAGAAAAACGCTGTAGGACTAGAATCCGCAGATATTTTGAAGTGATTAACACGACTCCCGGCTCAATCTCTGCGTACCCATGAATACCTCATTTAGCAGTTTCTAATGGTAATCAATTTTGCGGCGCTAGCTTAATTTTCCCGGCGTGGACGTTAACAGCAGGCCATTGCTTTCTCAATGTCGCTGGTGATGCTACTGATATCCCGTCAGGGGCCATAGAGCGCACGTCAGTGGGCTCTATGGTGCGGCTTAGAACCACGGCTCTTAATTTTTGGTGAAATTCACCATGCAAATCGAATTCAGAGCTTCCTAACTCAAATAATCCTCACCTTATCAGCATCTTAAATACTGGCACGAAATATGCAATTCTAGCAGGAGTCCGTCAAAATCTTATTTTTGCAGCTGGGAAACAAGTGATATGAAATACTCTGTGACAGGAAAACAAGGATCTAATACTGCGTTTGCTCAACTAATACGCAAGACTGCAATGATGGCGGCGATAGGCATTTGCCTGATATTAGGCGTTATTGGCTTGGTACTCCCGGTGATACCCGGAATTCTGTTTCTGTTCATAGGCGCAATGCTTCTTTCGAAGCTCTCAACAAGATTCGCAGGTTTGCTTAAACAAAATACTTGGGCTCAGAAATGGCAGCGGCGAGCAGGTTCATTCCGGCAGATGAATAACGCCCGCAAACTCAAGCTTTCTTTTTTGATAGCGGCTAAATCACTAGTAGATTCCATGGAATCAGTTTGGCAAAAACTGCAAGGATCGACCGTTAAATAATCTCGGCCTGAGCAAAGCGAATTAACGCAATGCGCCCTCAGCTAGTGCCATTCGTCGGTCGCTCCCACGCGTCGGCTCTGGTTTTCTTAAATGCTAACCACAGCCACCATAGCACCTTCTAATAACAGACATTAATTGCAGTCGCCAATTAAAGCCGTTAATTAAAACCCCATAAAGAAAACCTATGCTCCAAGTTTCAGCTCATCCTCCTAGAGCCCACCTAGCAGACTAACTTTCAATGTCGCACCCGCAAAGTCAGCGGCTGCGATGCGTCTAAAGAATCATCCGCTGCCTTTCTTAACTCAACTCTTTTCTTTCTCTCTCCTGCCCCTCTTCTGCCTCTTTCCGACTTCTCTGCTCTGTTGCCCGCATTTCAACGCGATAACTGCTAACGGACTACAAACCGTTAATTTGAGGGTGTTTATCTCGTCGAAACTACATGCTCAAACAAAACAGCTCGTTCCAGTTACTTTAATCCGCCGCCACCCTCTGAAGCATACCCCTTGAATCGCCCTTATAAGAGCCAAATTTATCGGTCTCCGGTAGAAAAAGACTCATCTTGAGGCGGCAGCAGATCAAACTAAGCTAAAAGCCGCGCCACGCTGCGCTAATATCGAGCTTATTTGGTGCAGCGAGTATAAAAGCCCTGTTTTAAAGCAAAATTTAACTCTAAACGCCTGCGAATTAAGGCGATTTTGTTTATTTGCACGCTTCATGGGTTAGCCCACCTAGATTGGCAGCGATAATGCACTATATATGGGCTTTAGCTGTGGACTTTTACGGTTCTGACTTTTATCCTTGGGAAATGATCGTCCATAAATGTTGCATACACTAATTTTGCCCGTTTATTGTGCGATCTCGCAAAAAAAGGAGCTTTCAAAAAGCTCCATATCTTCAAAACGAAAAGGGGAAGTAAATGTTTAAACGACCTAACCTGGCAAAAAGGGTTCTCCCTGCTGCCATTGCGCTTGGTCTCCTCGCACCGGCTGGCTTTGCGCCAGTGGTGTATGGACAACAAGCGGATGTCGAGGAAATTGTAACAATCGGCTCGCGTCGCCCACAGCGATCAGCGTCTGATTCGTCAGTTCCTATCGACGTAATTTCAGGTGATGAATTTGTAAACATGGGTTTCGCTGACTTGGATGAAATGCTGAGAACTTCAGTACCTTCATACAACGTTCAACGTAACGCCATCTCGGATGCAGCAACAATTGTGCGTCCCGCCAATCTGCGCGGACTGCCGCCAGATAACATCCTTATTTTAGTTAATGGCAAGCGTCGTCATCGTGCAGGCGTTATCGCCGAGCTAGGTGGCTCACTTTCCGCGGGATCCCAGGGTGCTGATATTTCAGCAATCCCAGTTTTAGCATTCAAACAAGTCGAAATCCTTCGTGATGGCGCAGCAGCACAGTACGGTTCTGATGCTATCGCTGGCGTAATGAACTTCGTTCTTAAAGACGATGCTGACGGCTTCTCAATGGATGCTCGCGTAGGTGAGTTTGGCGAAGGCGACGGTGAGCTTCAACAGGTCATGGTTAACTTTGGTTTGCCACTGGGCGACGATGGATTCATTAACGTAACCGGTTCTTTCATGGAGCAAGAGGCTACTAGTCGCTCGCAACAAAGAACTGATGCCGCTAATCTAATCGCTAATGGCAATGCCGGACAGCGCTCCAGTGTTTTAAATCCTGCGCAGGTTTGGGGAGCACCGGAGGTCAGTGACAACTGGAATGTTTTCTTTAATTCTGGTATCGAGATTTCTGACACACAAGAAGTGTATGCTTTTGGTAACTATGGTCAGCGTCAAACTGACGGCGGTTTCTATTTCCGTAATCCAAACAGTCGCGGTGGTGTATTCACAAATGGCTCGACTCGTGCCGTAGTTGATACTAATATCGCTGCAGGACAAAAAGGTGTTACATCGAACTGTCCAGCTCTGACTTCTCCTGGTTCAGGTGGCAATGGCACACCGTTGGATGCAGCGGCTGTCGCAGCCGATGCAGCTGGTTTAGCAGGCCTTCCTAGCAACTGTTTCGTCTTGAACCAATTGCTTCCGGGCGGTTACACACCATCTTTTGGCGCAGGCCTTAAAGACGCAAGCATTGTTACCGGTATTCGCGGCCAATTCTCGCCTAACTTCAGCTATGACTTTAGTGGAAGCTATGGCCGTAACGCCGTTGCGTTCCGCATAAGCAATTCTTGGAACCCATCAAATGGACCAGATGGAATCGTTAATGGTGCTTTGCAGCAGGCATTCGAGCTAGGCAGCAATGTTCAGTCTGAAACAAATTTCAACGCTGACTTTGTTTACACCCTGCCTGTTGACGGCCTTGCATCTGACCTGAGCATCGGTTTTGGCGGTGAGTGGCGCAACGAACGTTTTGAGACAATCGTCGGTGAACCTGCGTCATGGAAAGCAGGCGCATATGCTTTTCAAAACGTGGATGGATCTAACACTTACAGTGATGGCACAACTGGATTGCCAAACTTGAGCATTGGTTCACACGGTTTTGCTGGTTTCAGTCCAGAACAGGCTGGCCTTTGGGGTCGCAAAAACATCGCTATCTATGGCGACGCAGAAGCTGATATTACTGATGCGCTAACCATGGGGCTTGCAGTTCGTTACGAAGACTTTGACACCTTTGGTGACGTGATTAACTACAAGCTATCTGGCCGCTATCGTATAAGCGACTCGTTGACACTTCGTTCATCTTATAACACTGGTTTCCGTGCTCCGACCCCTGGTCAGGCAAACGTAACTAAGCTTTCTACAATTACTGTAGATGGTGAACTTCAGCAACGTGGTCAGATTCCACCTAGCAACCCTATCGCCCAGTTCTTGGGCGCTGAAGCGCTTGATGCCGAAGATTCATCAAACTTTTCAGTTGGTATGGTGTGGGATATTACTAACAGCCTAAACGTGACAGTGGATTACTTCAATATCGAACTTGAAGACCGCATCTCACAAACAGGTACTATTAATATAGCTGGTCTTCCAGTGCCTGCTGGTCAGAACTGCCCAGGCGCCCTTGCAAATCCTGTTGGCAATCTAGCCACATGTTTGCAAGAACTTGGCGTACCCGGTGCGGCTGATCTAAGCTCAGTCTCTTTCTATACCAATGACTTCGATACCACTACTGAAGGTATAGAGATTGTTGCGTCGTGGAGCCTTGACTGGGGTGATATGGGTAACGGTACTTTGAACGGTGCTTGGACTCACATCGAAACTGAAGTGGAAAATGCTGGCAAAGAAGTTAGTCGAAACCGAGTGGTAGATCTTGAAAACTTCAACCCGGAAAATCGTGGTGTATTCACTTATAACCACTTTATAGGTGACTTCCGCTTACTAGCTCGTGCCAGCTTCTACGACGATTGGGTTTCTTCTGGTTTCAGCGGTGACTCTACAGCTCGTGGTGGAGACGGCACTGGCTATTCTGTCACCTGTGCGGTTAACCGTGATGGTTGCTACGATGGCGAATGGACCTTCGATCTGGAAGCAGCCTACTCGTTGAATGACAACTATACTTTCATCCTTGGTGCTCAAAATGCGTTTGATCAAGACGCCCCTATTGAGAATAACAACTTAGATGGAACTATTGGTTCAGGCAACAGATATGCCACATCAACTCCTTGGGGTTTTGAAGGTCAGTTCTTATATGGTCGTATCAATATCAACTTCTAGTTCTTGGAAGTTATGAGGCTGTGAGGTTTTAATCTCGCAAACTCAATGCAAATTAAAAGGGAGCATTTTGTGCTCCCTTTTTTTGTGGCCTTTTTTTCGGCCCTATAGATGTCTGAATAACAGGCTTATTGCAGGTTTATTGTAGGTGTTGAATTGCAGATTTTGCAGGTGTCGGAGTAAACACTCCGACACCATCATCGCAATCATCGCGACCCCATCTTCACGAGCCCAGAAATTTAACCAATCCAGCCCATCGTCACCAAATTAAGACCATCACTGCGCCAGCTGAAAGAGGAACAGGCTACCTTAGGTGTCTATGCTATATTGCCCTCTAACAAATCTTACGATGCACTGAATCTTTAGCTGATGCGGCTAGACTAATATAGGTGTACTAATTAGGTGTCGGAGTAAGCAGCAATATGACGCCACTTTACTCGGTATCACAACACGCCATCTATTGCAGGTATCGGAGTAAACACTTTGACACCATCTTCGACAACACTTTACTAGGTATAACGACACGCCCCCTATGGTTTTAGAGATAGCCACCCTAGACAGCACTTCAACAAAGCCGGAGAGCAAAAGTGAATACAAAAAAAATAGTGAAAATTATCGCCACAGTCGCTGCCTCCTACATAGGCTTGGTGATTCTATTCGAATCATCCTTAGGATTTTTTCAGCCCGAAGCAGATGAAACGATCATCATTACCACAGTCGATGAGCAAGGCCAGTCCCATGATCGCGTAGTCTCGCGTTTCGAAAGTGGTAATGAGCTGTTTATTGCCGCAAATCACTGGCCTAGGGCGTGGTTCAAGCGAGTGCTGCAAAATCTCGAACTAGGCGTTTTAATAGATGGGGAATTAGGCAGATATAAAGCCGTATTGCTCGAAGGGCCGGAACATAAGCGGCTTGCCCGCGAATATAACCCAGGCCTTGTTTTCAGATTTCTTACAGGCTTCCCTCCGCGGTATTTCTTGCGTCTTGACCCAATAGAATCTGAATACTAATTTAAGACAAAAGCATTATTTTACTCCGACACCTTTAGCTTACACCTCAATCGCCTAACTGCTAAGTAAACTCAGAGTACCGGCATCCAGAGGAAAGGATTGCGCAGCACTTGACTGAGCAACGCCGGCAAGTTCTCTCATGGTTTGCTGCAAATGCTTAGGCTCTATTCTAACCCCAGCGGCAGACGAATCCTGCGCCAGCGTGGCTGAATTTACATTAAGTGCTGCGGCCTTCATCAGTAGCACCGACGACTCGATTTCCCCAACTCGCACCCTGCTGAATAAATAACGCACTGCCAATTGGCCAGTGGTCTTTGCCGCCTCCGGCATTATAGTAAGGCGTTCTTCCAAAATCCGACCCCACTGTAAGCACGACTCTATCGGCAAAGCCCTTTTGCTCCGCGATATCGAATATGTAAGTGCTTAACCATATTCATCGCATAGCTAGCGATCGGTGTGTGCATGTGATCTGAGGTGTAATAACAACAGCGTCAATTTCGGGTTCGTTTTCTAACATTACTCGATAGTCACGATAGGTCTTAGCTTTGCCTTTAAACGGCGCCGCCCATTCTTGGTTTAGCGTATCAGCCAATCGATTGTCGTC
>JBLHVT010000019.1:0-34861 GCA_047628735.1 Glaciecola sp. | reverse complement strand
ATTTGGCAGCTGCTGGACCACTCCAAACTCATAGACCAGTCAATAAAAGGTCTTTCAACCCTCAATCCTTGGGATGAGATTAGCCGATTGATGGTGAAGCTCAGTGGGAAATCGATCGCCACCACAGTAAGCTATTAACGCCAAAAGCGGGCATACGCACGCAGCGCTTTTATTTCTGCTCCTTGTAACCCTTCCATCTCAAATTACTAGCCTGCAACTTGCCTGTAGCACTGGATTACTGGCGCGTAACTTACTCCTAGCAATCTCTTAATTAGTGTGGCCTAAAGACCGGGATAGCGGCAACCCAAAATGCCTGCTTGCGGTTCAGTTCGAGGTTTGACTTACTTTTATTTAAAAAGCTTACCCAACCGCGAGATTTGACCGCAAATTATTCCCAACACAACCCTTTGGAATGGGGGAAGAGGGTCGATTGATGAATTATCCGAATCCACGATCCATTAATGGCAACTAACGCCAGCTTTGTGCATCAACTAGAACTGAGAATAAATTCTTTAAGACTGTTAATTAAACACTTCGCTTATTCGTTGCAACGCTTTTCGTGTTGCACCACAGATATTGATATCTCAGATTGGACTAGGTGCACAGCTCAATGTTAGCTGCAATCTGCTGCCCGTGACCTTAGGGCAGTACCTTGATCACTACGACGGCCCTTGCCATCTCCTTACGGTCTCCGACATTATCAATAACGACTTCGCCTGGAGCGCTCCCTAGGATCTATTTCAACTTTAGGCTTCTCTGATTCCGCTCATTGGTTCTCTATTGACGTCACCAGTGATGACCTTATTCAGTTCTTTACTGTCTGCGGTGATTAATCCGTCGGCTCGCCAAGTAGCAAGGTTCAGATCGAGTCCTGCCATCTGAAATGTCCCCCTCGGGCAACACGACTCGGGTGTTTATCCGAGTTACATCTCAATCAGGTATGGCAATACCGCTTACCCTAAGCACAGTGCAAGATTTAGCACTGCAGCAGCAAGGCCAATTGGCATTTTTAACGGCTTCTTTGTTATTTTCATTCATTGCTTTTTCATTTGCTGGATCATCTACTATTCCTTCAGAGACAAGCAGTTTCTCGGCTACACCTTGTTCTTCGGTAGCAGTTTTACATTCTTCCTCGCTCTTACTGAAATGGAGAAAGCCTGGTTTTGGGGCGATTCCGTTGAGCTAAGTAACCGCCTGAGTTATATATCAGGCCCAATAATGGTTACGAGTTTTTGATTGCTTGGCCGGCCTCTTAACCTCGAAAATCGATACACAAGCAGAGTGCTTATCGTGCTGCGCTCTATCGCTTATTCGATGATCCCAACTGCCCTGTATTTTGTTGTGCTGCCATTTGCCCACACATCTTGAAGTAATCTGCAAACAATCATGTCACTGGGTCTATTTGTAGCTGTAATCGTTTTCATCATGGCTGGCATGGCTGCCGCCCAGGGGTCATGAGTTGCGCTATAGGTTTTTTGCACTTGGACGCAGCTGATCATCGCGTATCTTTTTATGCTGGTTATGAATTAAGTATCGTTGAAAAAAGCAGGCCAGCAACGCTAATTTCTGAACTGCTGGTGATGCTGTTTTGCATTGGCGGAATTTGTTCGTTCCAAAATCAGGAATTTACACTCGTGCGTGCTAACGGCAAAGCCGAAGCAAACTTTCTGCAAAATGTGTCTCGAGAATTTCACACCTCGGTGCATTTCATATTAGCAAACTCCAAACAACCCTCGCCGCGCATTCCTGTGAACTTGATACGGCCACTCATAAGCATATGACGACGGTGATTAAGCAAACCAGTCAGTTGCACAATCTGATAAACGACCTTTTAGAAATACCTAAAATAGAGTCAAGCAGTTTTGAGCCAGAATTCGAACTAGTAGAAATCACTAGCCTACTTAACGAAGCCAAAGAAATGATGATGCCTGCTGCGTCAGAAAAAGGGCTAAGTTTTGATACAAGTTTTAGCTCTGCAAACCTGTTGGTTCAGACCGGCAAGGCGAGACTCTAGTATGTTCTCCACAAACTTCTTACTAATGCCATAAACTGTATCAATAAGGGACAAATAGAAATAGTCTACAAATCCGTCTATTACCAACGAAAGCTCGGCATTGAAATATTCGTTAGTGATACTGGTATAGGCATGAGCAGCGAATTCAAGCAGAGGATTTTTCAGGAGTTCGCCCAAGAAGGTGGCTTCTCAGAAATCAACCCAACGAACACTAGTCTAGGCGCGGTAGTTGTCAAAAGAATTGAAGAAAAGCTGGGAGTGAAATAACCCTCGAGTCTGTAAAAACAATGGTGGTCAATCTTCCATGCGTCTGCCACTGTCAGTAAAAAAGTTCTAGAGCACTTACTCCATAGGCTGCTCTAGCTGATAAACTAGGTCGCTAAACTCTTCTAGCTTAAATTCAAACGCCTTTAGTGCATCTGCCAATCCTTGATTGTAATAGTATGAGCCGATACTTTTAGCAAAAAAATCCAGTAGAAATTCCGCCTCAAAACCACCAAGCTGTTGATGAAGTTCATCCTCAAAGTATTGCTTCAACTTCTCTATAATTTCGGTCTTCGACTGTTCATCCAGCTTAATTTCAGACATAGCTTCTCTCACTTGTTTTCGCAAAACTATTTTTACTAAATTGACAGCGCATGTGTGGTGCACCCTAGTTTCCAAAATGGAAACGTAATACTCTAGTAACTAACCTTTAACAACAACCTCTTAACAACGATCTGGTTATAACCAACTTAAAGTACTTATCCCTTTCCTGTCTTTAGCCTAATTTCGAGTAATATGTTCCATTAGAAGAGTTTAGTTAGAGTGCGTCAGGTTCAGTTTTTTTACCGAGAAAAGCCATGATAATCGATTTAGAACGCTGTAGAAATGAAACACCGGCTGTCAAAGAGCTTATCCATTTCAATAACGCAGGCTGCGCTTTGAGTCCAACTAGTGTCACCGCTGCGGTGATAGAGCATTTAAAGTTAGAGCAGACTCTTGGTGGCTATGAAGCTAATAATGCCGCCGATCAAAAAATCAACGGGTTTTATTCTGAATTTGCTTCCTTGCTCAATTGCTCTGCTACTCAAATAGCTTATATAGAGAATGCTAGTCGTGCTTGGGACATGGCTCTTTACAGCGTTGACTGGCAAGCCGGCGATCAAATCATTACTGCCGACAACGAATATGTAAGTAATTATCTGGCACTTTTGCACCTGCAACAGCAAAAGAAGATTGAAATAGTTCTAGTCCCTTGTAATGACCTAGGGCACATTGATCTAGACAAGCTTAGCAGTGCTATTACTAGCCGAACAAAGATGATCGCTATAACTCACGTGGCCAGTCAACGAGGCGATATTCAACCGGCCGCTCAGATCGGCGCGATAGCGAAGGAACATGGCCTGCTGTATTTGTTAGATGCATGCCAGTCTGCCGGTCAAATCGATCTGGACACTCAAGAACTTGGCTGTGATTTCTTATGCGGCACGGGAAGAAAATACCTACGCGGGCCCAGAGGAACCGGGTTTCTATACGCGAGCGCACGCGCTATTGAAGACTCTAGCCCAATTTTTGTTGACAACCATTCAGCTCATTGGACCGGACCGGCTAGTTACTCGCTGAGCGTTGACGCCAAAAAATTCGAGACATGGGAACGTAATATCGCTGGTAAGATCGGCCTAGCTGAAGCTGTCAGATACGCCAATGAACTTGGTATGGGCAATATCCAGAAGCGAGTTAGTGCACTAGCGAATGAATTAAACAGTAAACTTATCTCACTAGAAAACGTTACCGTGCTCGAGCGCTCAGCTGACCTTTCAGGCATTGTTACCTTTCAGAAAAAGGGAATTCAAGCTTCAGAACTAGCACGCAGTTTATTTGAAAGAAAAATTAACACATCAATATCAAAACAGGAAAATGCCCAATTAGACTTAGCAGCCAACGGTGTTGGCGACGTTAACCGAGCTTCCATACACTATTACAATACATCAGATGAAATAGACCGTTTCGTTGATGCTGTTGCTAAAGGTTAGCTATTGAAAAAAGACGACTAGTATGGCCACCGGACAGATAAACTTGATATAAAAAGGCCATATCTTCCAAAACAGTCCTGATTCAACTTCAGGGCTACCCAGCTTTATCTCTTCAAGTATTTCATTGCGGTTCCAAATCCAGCCGCCAAATATACAGAAAGCTAAGCCCAACAAAGGCTGGCTAACTTCCGTCGTATAACTGACCACCAAGTCGAACAGCGCGTCAAAGTTAAACACAATGACAAGGGATATCAGGGTGATCAGGGTCCCAAGAACAATAGAGCTAGTCTTTCGGGCTAAGCCGTGGTGTTCAACGCTGTAGGCCACTGGCACTTCTAACATCGAGATAGATGACGTTAGCGACGCTATTGTCATCAATGCAAAAAATGCCAGTGCCACAAAAATTCCAACAAATCCCATACTAGTAAACAGTGCCGGCAGCACTGAGACAATAAGCCTTGGACCTGCAATGAGCCCACCGCCATCATCAAATATTGGCACACCATTGGCCAATGCCACATACATGGCTGGCAAAATCAGCATACCTGCCATCACAGCAATCCCGATATCCAAGACTGCTACAAGCCCCCCTACAACCGGTAAATTTTCATTCTTAGGAATGTAGGAGCCGTAAATAAGCATTGTTCCAACTCCCAATGAGAGCGAAAAAAAAGCTTGGCCCATCGCACTCACCAAAAGCTCTTGATCGAAAACCCTGGAAAAATCTGGCACTAAATAAGCCCTTAGGCCATCCATTGCACCCGGTAATGTCAACACATAGCAAATGAGCAAACCGAGAATCAAAATCAATGATGGCATGAGCCGGGAAGCCCATTTTTCAATACCGTCTTTGACCCCAGCGCTAATTATCCAGACAGTCAGCATCATAAACACGACGACAAAAAAACCGTTTCGCAGCACCGCATCGGTTGTCAGCCATGCCGACGCGCCGTCGGCTCCGATTAATTTGGCGATAGGGTCAATGAAAAACGCTATCATCCAGCCGCTTACAATCGCATAAAAACTGAGTATAAAACTAACCGTAGTAATTCCTAGGAATCCAACCGCTAAGCCAAACAACTTGCCTTGTTTACTGGGAGAAATTGCCTGTAAAGCCGTCACCGCGTTTGCCCGGGCGTGTCGACCAATTATCAATTCAGCCATTAATGCCGGGTATGCTAACGCAAACGCGAGCAGCAAATAGGTAAACAAGAACGCCGCTCCCCCGTTGGAAGCCGCTTGAGTAGGGAAGCCCCAAATATTACCGAGGCCAACCGCGGAACCCGAAGCGGCCATTAAAAAACCAAATCGAGAACTAAATTCCCCGCGTGCTGCAGCCATTCGCCAGATTCCTTAGAATTATTTTTATCAAACGCAGATTATGGTTAAAAATCAGAGTTACCCCAAGACCACAGTTCGGTAAATCTCCCCTACGGGAGCTTAGCTCACTACGGATCGAAAGACTCCAAGACAAATTGACCTGCAGCTGGATTACTGAGCACAAAAACGACGTTAGACACTGTGGACACAGTATTGCCGTCAAAGACTTCCAAGGAAGGTATTGTTAATCGGCCATCTGCTGTTGAATAGCTGGCTATCCCATCAAAGCTATCTCTTTTTACAATAATACTCTTAACATCGGCTGCTACTATCACTTCATTTGCCGTTGAAACGGTGCTGAAATGCAACCCAACTAAGGTAGTGTCGTTGTCCACGCTAACCACACAAAACAATTTCCCTGAATTGACTTCATAAATATGCGCAGCCCCACTAAAACGTTCCACCACTTCCGCATTCATGTAAACGAAACTTGAGGGCCCCTGATATGACGGGGTGATATAAGGGGCAATAGGTGTGTTGACTCCGAGATCGCTAATGGTCGGCAGAGCATCTATCGCATCTAAGACCTCCATTCCATCGCCGAGTACATTTCCAAACACAGTGAAACCACCATTACTGATGTCCAATTCACCGCTGTTATCTGCTAGATTTACAAACCACTGAGTCGTCGCGCTATCTGGATCACCTCCGAGTTTTGCCATCGCCACAGTGCCACGCGTATTGGGCACATTAAACTCGTTCACTATAGGAGGGTCTGACACCACTGTCACCGGACCTACAAAAGGCGTAAACGTGAACCCTCCACCTTGGACCACGAAGCCATCAATCACGCGATGCAAATACGTGGCATCATAGGCATCTCTGTTAACGTAGTTTAGAAAGTTCTGAACAGTAACCGGTGCGATGTCATCTAAAAGTTCAATAGAATAATTACCAAGACTAGTGGTTATCCTTACGATCGTCCCAGCTGACGCTTCTGACGCCACCGACAGGGTCATCAAAAGCCCACATAAAACCTTAGTTATTTGCCTGCAACGCACAGTATCGATCACAATCCTCACCCCAAAATATTTATTAAAAGTCCTTTTTATAAGACCGAAGCAGCATAGGTTAAGTTCCTTCAATATTCAACTCTATAAGCCATTAATATTAATCGATATTTTTATAATTAGGCAGAGCAATCAAGCATTTTTTTTTGCTCACTTTTGACAAATCCTCTATACTCCGGATATTGACAGTTACACCTGTTTTTGTCTAATCGTTCAGTTAATTGCAAGGCATTCTTAGTGACAGAAAGTACCCCAGGCTATCAATCCAGCTCGCGCATCTCACACTCCCCATCCGATTCCACAAAAAGCCAATCCAAGCTTTTAGTTAAGCCCCAGCGCCCGATGGGGATAGGAATTGATTTCGGCACGACAAACAGTGCGGCCGCGCTTTTTGATGGTGAAAAGGTTCATTTAGTGAAACTGGAGCATCATTCCATCGTGATGCCCTCGGCCACCTACATAGACAAGAATTTTGGTATTGTTACAGGACAAGAAGCCATCAATTCCTATATTGAAGGCAATACTGGGCGAACCGTTGAACTAAGCGCCGAAGTGCTTGGTGAAGGCCGCTCAACCACAGGACAAATCGGCGATGGCGGTCTTCCTGAAGAGGGCTCAACTGAACTGGTATATGGACAATCATTTGTTGATGGGGGGCAAACGGGGCGTCTGTTTAGAGGAATAAAGAGACTTCTCGGCGGGTCAGACAGCCAGCGCTTAATGGTCTTCAATCGCCCATTTAGACTGGTCGCCTTAATCACTCCTCTGCTTGTAAGGATTAAGAAAAGTATCGATGCCCAAAGTAAAAAAATTGCTGGCGCAAAGACTAAACACGCTTGTATTGGCCATCCAGTTAATTTCGAAGGCCAAAAAGAAGACAAGAATAACGCCGCACTGAGTATGCTTTCAGAAGCCTATGGCTATGCCGAATTTAAAGAAAAAACATATTTCGCTGAACCTATTGCCGCCGCCTTGAGTTACCTGCACGACAATCCTAGCGAGAAAAAGGACAGATTGTTAGCTGTGGATTTTGGTGGTGGCACACTGGATTTATGTATTCTTCAGCATCGAGACGGAGACTACGAGGTCATAGCAACTCACGGTGTCGGCTTAGGTGGGGATCATATTGACCAGCTACTGTTTAGGGAACTGTTGTTCCCTCTTTTAGGTAAAGGCGAGCGCTGGAAACGTCCAGGTGAGGACAGGGAAATTGAGACACTCTTTCCTTTCGAGCAATACGAAGACCTTATTTTGAATTGGGCTGTAAGTTACATGCTCAACCAGAATCAATACACTACACCTTTGATGAAACGAATGGAGCTAGGTGATGAGGGCGCGGCAAAATACCGAAGGCTATACGATCTTATTAAGAACAATTATAGCTATCTGGTATTTCAAACCTTAAAGGACTTGAAGGCTACCTTATCAGATCAAACTGAGGCTCGTTTGGACATACCAGAACTGGACATTGAATTTATGGTAACCAGAGCCCATTTTGAGAAGCTTATTGGACCTGCTGTGATAGATTTTGAAGGTGCTATAACTCAGGTATTGAAGAATGCAAACTTGAATCCAGAAGAAGTCGATTTGGTGATTCGCACCGGCGGCTCCTCACTGATCCCTATAATCAAGCAATCTCTTAATCAATCTTTTCCTAATAAAGTGGTAGAGCACGATCCTTTTACATCGGTAGCCGCAGGTCTGGCTATTGCCGAGTATTACGGGTTAGGTGAGGGTGAGTCCCAAAAGATCACGTTAAGTTAAGTCGTTGGGTTAAGATTTTGAGCTAAGGTTCTAGGCTAAGCCTTTTAACTTGCGCACCCGCATCGAATAATACGCTATAAACTTCACCCTCTCGCTCCACATTGACCAGATTAGACTGATCTGGCCACACATCTCGCAGGGCCATGTTTACCATAGTGAAGGATGCAATCGAGTCTATAGTGCTGGTTTCTTGATATACCCAAAGAAACTGGCCATCAACCTCCGCGCCAACGTAATTCAACGCTATTGCTATCACTTCACCGCTGACAAGTTCTGCTTCAATTGAAAATCGATTGACTACATAGCTGCTAAAAAGCTCTCTGGATTCGGCGGATTCTAAAAGGTTTTGACCTACCCCAAAAACCTTGGCCGCGGCATGCTCTGCGTCGTGAACCAAAAACCGGTGCATGACTTCAATATTCTCATTGGACGGATTAAAAACGATCCGAGTTACAGCAGTTTTCTGCTCATGGGCAAAGCTGCTAGAGACCACTAGTAGACAAAAAAAAGCGCTGAACGTGGGCACAATATTGTGCCCGCGTTCAGTTAAAGCAGACAGGTTAACTGCCATCTTCTTGTTCGCCCTCTTCTTCACTTTTTGCTTCGTCGTCTTCTGTTTTCAGCTCAGTTTTAATATCTTGCATGACATCTCGGCTGATCAGCCCCGAACGGCCATCGGACTTAAAGTTTTCGATTCTTGAAGGAATAATTCGACGCGGATAGTAGTTATTTTCCATATCAACATCAGCAGTTTCTTGCAGTGGATCGATTACGATACTCACAACCTCTTTCTCGCTGACCATTAGCTTTTTAATATTCCGCGCGTCGCGGCGCCAAACTTCCGCAGGAATCCGCATTTCTTCAGAGGAACCATCGGCAAACTCTAGGTTCGCGATTACCGGCATCACCAAGCCACCTAGATTCGATAACTCCAGAATGTAGTAGTTAAGTTTTTCATCAATGGCTCGGTCCAGCGTTTCACGCTCCCAGTCTTCTAAGCCTTCCAGAAAACTGTTGTAACTATTTCGCTCTTTATTGGTCACTGTAAATTGATCGTTATCGTCGTAAAAATCTCTCACATCGGGGTTGCGTTCAACCCAGGTCTGCAAGCCTTCTTGACGGTTCCTATCATTGTAGATTGACGGTGGCTGAGTCTTCGCAGACTCGCGCTGGCGAGAGTAGTCAATATCGGGGTCATGAGTATCCATTTGCATTTGGTAAACTTTATCCAAAGAAATATCTACATGATCGGTAGTATAAAACCAACCTCTCCAAAACCAATCTAAGTCAATACCGGACGCTTCTTCCATGGTTCGGAAAAAATCTGCAGGAGTAGGACGCTTGAACTCCCATTGCTGCGAATATTCTTTAAAAGCAAAATCAAACAATTCACGGCCCATTATCGTTTCACGGAGAATATTAAGAGCCGTTGCAGGTTTGCTGTATGCGTTTGGTCCCAATCTCAGCACTGTGTCTGACTGGGTCATAACTGGAACCTGGTTAGAAGACTTCATATAATCTGCTATATAGCGAGGCTCAACACCCCATGGGATTTCAGCATCCCATTCACGACTAGCAACCGAATCTAAATAGCTGTTTATTCCTTCATCCATCCACGTCCATTGACGCTCATCAGAATTCACGATCATCGGAAAGTAGAAGTGGCCTACTTCGTGTATTACCACCCCAATCATGAAGCGTTTGTCAGCAAGCGTATAGGTTCGCGATCCATCGTCCTGCAGCTCTGTGCGCGGGCCGTTAAATGTGATCATTGGGTATTCCATGCCACCAACAAATCCAACATTTACTGACTGAGCCGTTGGATAAGGAAAATCGAATGAAAAGCGGCTGTATACCTCCAAGGTATGAATGACAATTTCGGTAGAGAAGTCAGACCAAAGCGCGCCGCCTTCTTTAGGGTAGAACGACATTGCCATGATTAATTCTTGGTCTGCGCCTTCTTGGTTATATCCCTTGGCATCCCAGATAAACTTGCGCGACGAAGACCAAGCAAAATCACGCACGTTTTCGGCAGCAAATTCCCACGTTTTCGTGTCGCTAGTGCCTGCCGCTTCATTTTCTAACGCTTCCTCAGGCGTCACGATGTAAACGGGTCTCGCCGCTGTTTCAGCTTCCTCCAATCTTTCTCGCTGGACAGCTGTTAGTACTTGATTGGCATTTTGAAGCTCGCCGGTAGCAGAAACAATATGATCCGCCGGCACTGTCATCGCAACTTCATAGTCACCAAATTCGAGTGTGAATTCCCCTGAACCAAGAAACTCCTTGTTAGTCCAACCTTCGTAGTCGGTATAGGCAACCAAGCGAGGGAACCATTGAGCTAACGCGAAAATATAGTTGTTACCCTCTCCTTCTTCTGGAAAATGCTCATAACCACTTCTTGGCCTAAGCACATCGCCGTCGACTATGTTGTAGCTGTAATCAATGGAAAACTCGACATCTTGTCCTGAAGCTAGAGGCCGCGCCAAATCGATGCGCATCAATGTGCCAACAATGGTATGGCTCAGATCGTTTCCACTACGGTCAGTAACTGAACTAATCTCATAGCCCAAATCAGAGTCTTCCATGTACTGCATTCTACGCAGATAACCAAGGCTTACTCGACCTGCAGTATTGTCAGATGCATCGGGGCTTGGACCGCCGAAAACAGAGCTAGTCTGCTCCATGGAGTCGCTGCGAAAGCGATTTTGATCAAGCTGCAACCAGAGATATCTGAGAGTATCGGGTGAATTATTCTGATAGCTAATAGTCTCGGTGCCACTCAGGGACTGGGTAGACTCATCAAGGGTGACCTCAATGTTGTAGTCTACTTCTTGTTGCCAATACTCATGCCCTGGGCTTCCGGCCGCATTTCGATAAACATTGGCAGTTGGCAGAACTTCATCAAGCTGCCGAAATTTGTCTTGATAAGTTCCTTTGGTTTGTTGGATGCCTTGTGAATAAGCAGCGACACTAGTAAAAGCAAAGACTAGTGAATAAGCTAATAGAGTGAATTTTTTCATTTAACAACAATCTCCAGGAGGACAGCTTGGGATTTCAATGGTGTGTGTTTCGATGGCGTTTGAATTGATAGGGTATACTACCCCGTTTTGGCGTTATTGTGACACTTGTTGTCATCGATTTCGCGACTAATGCTGGCCCAATGCCGACTAAACAAAGCACGTCTCATGGGCGCTCACTTAGCCCCAAAAGTGACTGACTTATGACGTTTTAAAGGACCCAAAATGGATCTCATTCTTTACGCTATCCCATTCTTTTTCTTACTGATCTTTATTGAACTGGGCTATGGCGCCTGGCGCGGCCGCAACACTTATCGGCTCAATGACACTATTAACAGCCTCTCGATGGGCAGTCTAAGCCGCCTGCAAAGCTTGGTGATCCTCGGATTCTCGGGGGTGATCTACGAATGGACAGTGACACATTATCAATTCTCGCAATTGCCAGATACCGAAATCTGGGTTTGGATAAGCTGCTTCGTTGGCTACGACTTCGCCTATTATTGGAAGCACCGCCTTGGCCACGAGGTCGCGCTTTTTTGGGGATCTCATGTCGCTCACCATCAGAGTGAAGACTACAATCTGGCAACCGCTCTGCGCCAAACTAGCATCGATTTTTACGGCTTTGTGTTCTACCTGCCGTTTTTTGTTCTTGGATATCCAGCAGAAATTTTATTTACCGTCGTCAGCCTCAATTTAATTTATCAATTTGGGGTGCACACACAGCACGTGCCTAAGCTAGGGCCAATAGAGTGGATTTTTGTCACGCCGTCAAATCACCGTGTCCATCATGCTCGAAACGCATCCTACGTCGACAAAAATTACGGCGGCGTCTTCATATTCTGGGATAGGTTGTTTGGCAGCTTTCAAGATGAGCTAGACTCAGAACCGGTAGTTTTTGGCCTGCGTAAACCTCTTAACAGCTGGAATCCACTGTGGGCAAATGTTCACGTTTACTGGCGTCTAATTCTCGACTTAATAAAGGCGCCAGGGCTAGTTAATAAACTGAAAATTAGCTTTATGCCCCCAGGGTGGCAGCCAGAAGGGATAAAAACCAGCTGTCAAAATGCCACAAGCCCCGTAGACCTCACAGCTAAATTCGATCCAATTATCCCGAATTTCACTGCCTATTACGTGCTTGCCCAATTCGTTTTCACTACAGCCGTCAGCCTGTTCGTGCTCATAAATTCATCTAATTTGGGCTATGGCGTGCTTATGCTGGCAGTCGTGACCTCCACCTTTAGTCTCTATGTGCATGGCATTTGGCTAGAATCAAAACCTTTCGGCTTCGGCTTAGAATTAGTACGGCTGGCCATGATCGGAATATGCACCCAACTATTATTTGCTGGCACACTTAATGCTGGGCTGAGTGTCATTTGGATAGTGCCATCTTTGCTATTGATTTGTGTCAGGAGAGTCGCTGACACCCAAACACTTAACCCACCGCTGGCACGGTAGAATTTTTGCTTGTAGTGATGTGAAGTGACGTGAAGTGAAGTGAAGTGAAGAATAAACTTTTTAGCATCACTGAAGATTCTCTAAGCCTCCCAGTGCCTGTTCTTATTGCTAGCGTCGCTCTCCTGCTGCAATGTCTGGCAAAACATCTGGCACGGCTGACATCCCGGTGCACATCTGGCAGGAAATAGTCATCTCTCATGCAATGAGTATTTGTAGAATTTTCCTGCTATCGCCCCTAGAGGAAGCGCAGCAGTTTAGCTGAAGAAAAAGTTAGCTGCCCTCAACAATAGACGCTTACACAGTGAGGCCTTCCACAGTTAACTTAACGTCTTGCTTCATTAACAACGAGCTCTACTGCTTCACTCCCGCGATTGATTATTTTGTAAGGGCTAGCTGCTTCCCGCCACGCCCACTCCCCCATCGCGAGCAGTTCTTTAGTGATGCCATCACTTCTTGTGACGTGAACTATACCTTCGCTCACCTGCACTACAACATTCGGGTTAGCCAAGGTTTGAATCGCTGTTTCGGCTCCTGCTTCTAAACGGATGCGGTAAGAGCGAAACCAAGGGTTTTCAACGTCAGGCTCAACAGTCAGGCCTCTAGCTTTACCCGCAGCAACGCTTGGAACCCCTGCTCCATAGTTTGTTAACGCGATAATTCTAAATAAACCAGGACCTTCGTTAGTCACCTCATGAGTGAAGTTTTCTTCGATATAATCTATATTTCCCGAGACGCGACCAAATAGCGGGCCTTCACCATTGCTTATGAAGGTATAAAGTATTGCCGCGTTATGAGTATGAGGAAGCGTCATATCTCCTGAATTAATTTGCACATCTAACAAATAAATATCGCCATCGGCATGCACAGTTCTATGTCGGGGCTCCTGTAATATGGGGACCACTCGCTTGCCAGAGAACTCATTTTCTTGAGCGCTTATCACACTGGAGTTTATTGATGCAAAACCAATTACAAACAAAGTAAGTAACATCACACTGGATCTATTACCCATAGCTTATTCTCCTAGCAGTTATTATTATTTTTGATGAGCAAGAACATTTACCCATTTAGCTGATGGGTGAATGAAGTGACCACCGAGTCAAAACTCAAAGATTGCCGTTATCGATTTAACGGAAACTCATACAGCAAGGCCCCAGTTCCTGGTGAGCGGATTTCAAACTGAGCCTGATAAGCACTACCTAGTGCCTGTGAAAAACTGGAACCATCGTCGAGATTACTTATCACAAAGACTAACTGGCCTGACACGCTACCCAAGGGGGGCACGGCTAAGGGCAAAAATAAAACCTCATCAGACTCAGACACCAACCCTCTTACCGCAGCTTCAACAGTTAAACCTGATCCTGGCACAGTGTTTCGAATAGCCCGAAACAATGAGTTTTCCCCATTAGCATCAACCATTCGGAGAAAAATATTTACCTGTTCAGTAAATAGACTGTTATTTGTTACTCTAATTCGAGGCGTGTAAATCGGATAACTAAAACCAACTTCAACTAGCCCATTGCTGGAGCGGTCGGTGATAAGTTCGCTAGTAAGCTGTTCAGCGGTGAACCCAACACCGGCCTGACTAGGCATTATAAATAAATAATATATAAAAACGGGAGCGACCGCGAGCAGACAAACCACAACAATATAGCTAGCAGAAAATATCGGGTTTAATGAATAAACAACCATTAAAGCAGACACTATGCCCAAACTGAGTATCAAGGCTCTTACAAATAAAGGTTCAGCGCCTATTTGTCCGGGATTTTGCGATACAAAAATTGCTACAGCTGCTGCCAAAACCAATGCGGCCAAGCTGACCGCGACTTGTCGTAGGCTGATTGTCATAGCGATTTCGCCATTTTGCTAGAAGCTAGAAGCTAGAAGCTAGGATATAGCCTCACCATGAGCCTGCTTATCAGCATGATAAGAAGAACGTACCAAAGGACCACTTGCAACATGAGTGAACCCCAGCTTCTCTCCGAACTCCCGAAGCTCCTCAAACTCATCCGGATGCACGAATCTCTCCACCCGCAAATGATCTTTACTGGGCTGCATATATTGACCTAAGGTAATCATGTCTACGTTGTGGTTTTTGAGATCTCGAAGAACGTCTTTAATCTCATCGATTTCCTCGCCTAAGCCCAGCATCAAACCTGATTTAGTAATCACCTCAGGACAACGCTCTTTGTAAGCTTTCAACAAATCTAATGACCATTGATAATCAGCTCCCGGCCTCGCCTTTTTATAAAGACGAGGCACCGTTTCTAGATTGTGGTTAAACACATCTGGCGGCGTGTGCTGCAAAATATCTAATGCAATATCCATCCTGCCTCTGAAATCAGGTACCAGGACCTCCACTTTAGTATTTGGATTAAACTTTCGAGACTCAGTAATACAATTAGCAAAATGCTGGGCGCCGCTGTCTTTCAAATCATCCCGATCTACCGAGGTAATAACAACATAGCTCAGGCCCATTTCCTTGACCGCTTCAGCAAGCTCCCTAGGCTCGTTTTCTGCCAGAGGCTTAGGCTTGCCATGAGCGACATCACAAAAAGGGCAGCGACGAGTACAAATATCGCCCATGATCATAAAGGTGGCTGTCCCATTGCTAAAACATTCACCAAGATTAGGGCAAGCAGCTTCTTCACAAACTGAAGACAGTTTATGCTCTCTCAGTTTTTGTTTAATATGTTTAATTTTAGGCGAAGTTGGAATCTTAACGCGAATCCAAGGCGGCTTTGCCAACAGGTCTAAAGTTGGAATAACTTTCATAGGGATGCGGCGAACTTTATCCGCGCCTCTGAGCTTCTCGCCCTCTATCATTACATTTCGACGAATTCTTTCTGCCATGACATTAATTCCTAATTCTATTCTCTAGCTGCGTATTGTTACTGTTTTGAATATTCTGCACTGTAGCCTAACTGCACCAGCAACTCGTCACAGAGCACTCTACTGGCTTGCTGCATCAACATCTCTGCCTCTGGCTGGAAATCGGCAATCTGACTAACAGCCAAATTGGAGAACCCGCACGGATTTATACCTGCAAAAGGCGCCAAATCCATTTCAACGTTAAGACTCAGCCCATGGTAACTCCAGCCGTTTTTGATTCTAAGCCCTAGCGCTGCTATTTTAGCATCATTCACATATACACCGGGAGCTTTCAAACGAGTTTGAGCGTCAATACCGAAATGTCGAAGCGTTCGTACAAGGCTTTGCTCAATCAAATCCACCAGCCCTCGACTGCCGAGTTTGCGCCTGCGCAGATTGAGCAGGAAATAAACCACCAGCTGACCAGGGCCGTGGTACGTGACTTGACCGCCACGATCAATCTGAACCACTGGGATTTTACCGGGATTGAGAATGTGTTCGCTCTCGCCAGCCTGCCCTTGAGTGTACACGGGCTTGTGAGACAGGAACCAGAGTTCATCTGCCCGGTTGCTTTCGCGGGGGGTGTTGGCGGCAAGATACTGCATAGACTTCCAGATTGGCGTGTACTCTTGCAAACCTAATCGGCGCACAATCAATTCTGGTTGATTTTCAGCTGCGCCCTCAACCGCGCCAGCGCTGAAACTCTTATACTGTAATAGCTGCAATCTACAGCACCATCTTAAGGTCGGGAAGCTTCTTTAAATCTTCAAAAATATTTTCTAATTGCTCAACACCTGTAGCTGTTATTGTCACCCGCACTGAGACGTAGTTGTTAGCTTTGCTCGGCATAATTTCGATTAAATCCGAATCTATTTTACCGGTGTGCTGTTCAACGACTTTCACGGCATGTATCTGAAAATCGGTGCTAGCGATACCTATAATTTTTATAGGATAAAGACAGGGAAACTCAATTTTGGGTGCTTCTTGCTCAGCTGGAGGCTTATCTGATGCCATCTAGAGTCTCTTTAACTTGAAAAAATACCACCGAAAAACAATGACAACCAATCAAGGAAGCGTTTTAACATCCCCCCTTGCTCAACGGTCTGCATTGCAACTACGTCGCTTTGAAATATAACAGTGTCATTCAGTACAACGTTCACCACACCCATTATCTGACCGCTATCGATAGGCGCTCGGATGATTTCATCAACATCAACAGTTGCTGCCATCTGCTCCCCTTGACCTCTAGGTATAGTGACATAAACTTCTTCATCAATACCTAAGTCCAGTGCATTTTCTTGACCAGAATACACCGGCACATTAGCGAGCACTTGTCCTTTCTCATAGAGCTTGTGCGTTTCGAAATAGCGAAACCCATAGGTCAATAATTTTTGTGTTTCAATAGCGCGGGCATCTTCACTGGCGGTCCCCATAACAACAGAAATTAAGCGCATTCCCTCTCGCTCGGCTGATGACACCAGACAGTAACCAGCAGCTTCGGTCCAACCAGTTTTTAAACCATCAACGTTTCGATCTCGAAACAACAGTGTATTACGATTTGATTGGCGTATGTCGTTGTAAGTGAATTCTCTTTCCGAATACATCGGATAAAAGTCCCCATGCCTAGCGATAGAGGCTTGGGCAAGTAAAGATAAATCACGGGCCGACATTGTGTTGAAATACAGCTCGGTATCCAAGCCACTGGCATTCATGAAAAAGCTCTGCTCCATGCCAAGCATTTCGGCATATTGATTCATCATATCGGCAAACGCTTCTTCACTACCGGCAATATGCTCGGCCATTGCGACACTGGCGTCATTACCTGACTGGATAATGATGCCGCGCAGCAAGTCTTCAACACTGACTTGAGTATCCACCCCAACAAACATCTTCGAGCCTTCCATGCGCCAGGCTTTTTCACTGATATGAACCAGATCAGACAGCATTAAATTGCCACTGATAATTTCTTCGACAGCAATATATGCCGTCATGATTTTGGTCAAACTTGCAGGCGGCAGCGCTTCTTGTGAGTTTTTTTCTACAATCACATGCCCTGTTGATGCATCAATCAGTATATAGCTTGAGGCCGCTATATCAGGCGCTCTCGGAATTATGGCGGGAGCCGCGCTTGCTGACAGTGAGGCGAATGTCAGCAACAACGCCAGCCCCAATTTCGGCGCTGAGTTTGAACTAAGTGGCAAGATAAATCGACCAGCTAATGATTGAAGATTAAACATTGAAAATTAGTTTCCCTAAGGATTAAAGAACGCGCCGATGATTAGCTAGTGTAACAAATATAGAGACAACAATCGTGGCCATAATTATGGCTAGAATCGCGGTTATAATCGTCACTAAAATAGTAACAACATATTGACAAGCATCGAACCTACAAAAACATCCATAGCTCAAATATGTCTATTCGGTCACCGTATATGGACTTCCTAAATTGGCGGCAGCAACGCGCTGACTTAAACGACCGATCTCATTTGTGTCCATCAGTGGTCCTATCCTCACGCGGTGCATCACACCATTGTTTACTGTCTCTACGCTGCGAATAAACACCGGTCTGTCCGTCAAATTACGCAGTTCTCGAGAGATCTTCTCTGCAGTCGCGCGCTGGGAAAAAGCACCGACTTGTAAGTATTTGCGAGCGCCAGAGTTACTGCTTATTTGAACCGTATTAGACTGCGCTCCTGCTGAACTTGCGCTGTCACCATTAACAATTATGGCATCTAACTGAACTCTCGCGGTTCCTCTGTCGGCGTAGCCTAGTTTAACCGCCGCTGCGTAAGAAAGGTCAACTAGCCTATCTCCGTGGAAAGGGCCTCGGTCGTTAACACGGACAATGATACTTCGATTGTTGTCTAGATTAGTCACTTTCAAAAAACTGGGAATTGGCAAAGACTTGTGTGCCGCCGACGCGAGATACATATCAAAAACCTCGCCATTTGAGGTCTTGTGGCCGTGAAACTTCTCGCCATACCAAGATGCCACACCGCGTTCACTATAGCCTGCTTCTGTGTCCATCACGTTATAAGACTTACCCAACACGGTGTAAGGACTTCGGTTACCCGCTCTGGTCCGCGTGATATGAACAGGAATAATCTCTGCCACGGATGACATGTCAATATTTCGAGTCGGCGCCCTATCTTGGTTAATACTGTAACGGCCGCTATTTGCGTTTATAACAGGGGACATTGGTGCGCTGCCACAGGCTGCCAGCGCAGTGAGAGTTAGTAACAGTGCGATAAATTTGAAAAATGTCATATGACACCTGATTAAATAATTGACTAAAAATAGAGCTTTAGCTCTTTAGCGTCCAATTGTCTGTTTTTTTTAACCTTTTCGGCCGGCTGAAGACAGAACACACTATTCTAGGGCTGATCTTGATAGTGTGAAACTGATCAATAAACAACGGCAACCGTTAACCGTCCCGCTCGCGGCCGTGGGTTTGAATCGACATCAGTAGGCCAAATCCAACAAAAAGAGTCACTACCGAAGTACCGCCCCGACTCATCAGCGGCAAAGGCAAGCCGACTACCGGCAGTATGCCAGACACCATGGCCATATTGACAAACACATAGAAGAAAAATGTCAGAGTTATGCTGCCCGCTAACAAGCGACTAAACATATCGCTAGCCGAATAGGCAATGTAACAGCCCCGCAGCAGAACAAAGAAATACAGAGTAATGAGAAACAGTATGCCCAGCAAACCGAACTCTTCCGCTAAAACTGCCAAGATAAAATCTGTGTTGCTTTCCGGTATGAAATCTAAATGGGACTGAGCACCATAGCCATAGCCCTTGCCATAAACACCGCCAGAGCCGATGGCGATTTGTGATTGAATAATATTATAGCCAGCCCCTGTTGGATCTCGATAAGGGTCAATAAAAGTTAAAATTCGATCCTTCTGATGGTCTTTTGCTAGAAAAATGAACCATGCTGGGGACGCCATTAACAGCGCAACAGCCCCGCCAATAACAATACGCCAGCGAATTCCTGCCAGCAGAACCACAAAAATACCCGACATAGAAACCATTATTGCGGTTCCCATATCGTTTTGCAAAATGATTAATCCCGCCGGCAACAGTATCATCGCAGCTGACCAAAACAGATGCTTAAACCGCGGAGGTAGCGGCCTGCCTGCCAGATACCAAGCAAGCAACATTGGCACAATAAACTTCATTATTTCTGCCGGCTGAAAGCTCGGCAGTCCAGGCAAGTCCAGCCAGCTTTTGGCGCCGTTTGCTTCAACCCCAATAACCAGAACGACGCCAAGAAGCGCTATTGCGGCAGCATACAAAGACGGTGCCCAGCGCCGATAAAAATGGACATTAAACTGAGCCACAATAAACATGACAACTAGGCCAACAAGCATAGTTAATGCCTGCCTCCTTACCACCACCTCATCACCGCCGCTGGCACTGAAAAGTACCATCAGACCAAAACAGCAAATCAACACAATACCAACAAGCAAAGGTGGATCAATGTGCAGAGTTCGCCAAATTGCGAAAGAGTGTTTGGCGCGCGTTTGCAAACCGTTGGATTGCCGAACAAAGTCTTGACTAATCATTGGCTTGGCTGATGAGCTGTGCTGGATCTAAGGCACTGAAGTCTATCTGCAAGATATCCAGCAAATAAGCATCCGTCACCGCTTTAGCGATAGGCCCGGCCACACTGCTGCCATGTAAACCGTTTTCGACGAATACCGCGATAGCGATTTGCGGCTCAATGAATTCATTTTGGGCTGGGGCAAAGGAAACAAACAAACCGTGATCTTGATTTAGATCTGAAACCACTATGTCAGTGCTTGAAAGAATATCCTGACTAATACCCACAACCTGCGCAGTACCAGATTTGCCGGCCATTTTGTAACTCATGTCTCGATCTTTTTGGGCGATGGCTTCGTAAGCGGTGCCATAGTCGCGGAATATTTTAGAGTAAGGCCTGTGCACTACCATCGTCATTGACTCTTCGATGTAGCGCCAATAATCTGGGTCATTGACCATCACATCAGGAACCGGGTTTTCAATGACCGGGGTAAACGCCTCACCGTCAATGGCCTTGAGCAGCCTTGGCTGCACTACCTTACCTTTATTGGCAACAATAGACGTTGCCGTTGCAAGCTGAAGCGGGGTCGCCCACATATCACCTTGACCGATCGATGCATTGATTGTGTCTCCCGGATACCAAGGCTCACCCCTAACCGCCCGCTTCCACTCACGCGAAGGCAACAGTCCTGTTCGCGCATACTCTATATCGACTGCAAAATTTTCACCAAAACCGAACAGCGACATAAAGCCGTGCATGGAATCGATACCCATTCGATTAGCCAAATCGTAGAAAAACGTATCACAGGATTGAAAAATAGCCTTTTGCAGATCCGTGGTACCGTGACCACCCCCTGCCGCTGTTCTCATAGTCCAATCCCCCCAACGGTATGAAACGCCAGGCAGTCTAAAATACCCAGGGTCCTCAATAGTAAAATCATAATCAATAAGTCCCTGATGCAAACCGGCAAGACCAAGGAAAGGCTTGATAGTTGAACCCGGTGGATAGGGGCTGGTGCTTCGGTCGAATAAGGGGGTATTGATTTTATCG
Organism: Glaciecola sp.; assembly: GCA_047628735.1. GTDB lineage: Bacteria > Pseudomonadota > Gammaproteobacteria > Pseudomonadales > Pseudohongiellaceae > UBA9145. The sequence continues at coordinate 13,737 of JBLHVT010000019.1, read as the reverse complement.
GTTACAAGCGCACCGTAATCTTTGTTACTAATGCCTGTAACAAAAAGATTGGGATCAAAACCGGGCTTGCTCACCATTGCCAAAATTCCGCCCGTGGCAGGATCAATTGCAACTATTGCTCCGCGGTAATCACCAAGCGCCTGTTCAGCAGCAGCCTGTAAGCGACTGTCTAAGTGCAGAGTAATATTTTTACCTGCCACCGGGTCGGTGCGCTCGAGCCTGCGCATTATCTGACCGCGGTTATTTTTCTCGACGATCTCATAACCGACCTTGCCATGAAGCAAATCTTCGTAAGTGCGCTCTATGCCAGTCTTGCCGATGTGATTCGTACCGCCGTAATTCTCTCGCTCAAATTCATCAAGCTTATCTAACTCTTGGCGATTTATTTCAGAGACATAGCCCACAGAGTGAGCGGTTAGATCGGCAAAAGGGTAGCTGCGCACAAACTGTGGCTCTATCGCAACACCTTCCAGCAAATGTGAATTTACCGCTATTCGAGACTTTTCTTGGTCGGTTAAAACATAACGCAAAGGTACTGAAGTAAACGGAACCCTATTGCGTTTCAAGCGCTTCAGAAACTGATCTCGGTCATCCGCGGTCAGATTAATAAGCGTGGCAAGCCGATCCAAAGTAGAGTCCAGATCACCAACCTGCTCCCGAACAACGGTGAGATTAAAAATTGGCTGGTTGTCCGCCAGTAATTTACCACTGCGATCGAAAATCAGCCCGCGTGCCGGAGGGACATATTGGGAATGAAGTCGGTTGCCATCTGAGCGTGCAGAAAAATACTCATATTGGCGAATTTGAAGGTCAAACACCTTGCTTAGCAGCAATGCGAATAGGAGGATTATGAGCACGCCAGCAACCAATAGCCGACGATTAAACAAATGCCGCTCAGCTTCGTGATCTTTTAGCTGCCATTTAGCTGCCATTTACCGAAGATTCCAGTTTAGTAAAGAATGTACTGACACGCATTGATTTCCTGTTATTCAGTTTAGTCGGCACCTAGGCTTCACGCTAAAGGCTGCATATACCGCAGTTTAAACTAACCCTTTGAGTCGATGCGCAATCTTGCCCACAAACGCATTGAAACTAAAGGGCCTTGACAGAGAATTAGTCCTTTTTTGCAATAAATCAGAAAAAAGCCACAATTGCGAGGCACCAACCGTCGCATCCCTACTCTCGATGATAAGGATGGCCTTTCAGGATGCTGTGAGCTCGGTAAATTTGTTCGGCGAGGATCACCCTCACCAGTGGGTGAGGGAGCGTAAGCGCTGAAAGGGACCAAAGTGCATCGGCACTGTCTTTACATGCGCGGCTTAAACCATCGGGCCCGCCTACTAAGAGGCATAAGTCCTGCGCCTCAAAATTCAGCTTTTCTATCTGTGATGCTAATTGCGGGGTATCCAAAACTTTGCCAGTAACTTCAAGTGCAACCACATAGCTGCTAGTTGGCACCTTCGCTAGCAGTTGCTGGCCTTCCTTATCAACATAGGTTTTAATCGATTGGGACTTCGACCGTTTAACTAATGGAACCTCTAAAAACCTAAGCGGCAACTCTCTGCCCAAACGTTTTATGTATTCTTCCGTCGCCTGTTGTACCCAAGCCGGCATTTTGGTGCCCACTGAGACTACATCTATTTTCACTAACTAGGCGTAACGTAATCCTGCGCGCCCTCTATCTGCCCCTCAAAAGTCCATAGGTCTTCCAGGTTGTAGAGCGCTCTAACTGGCGCAATCATTAAATGGACAACCACATCACCAACATCCACAAGAACCCAATCAGAGTTCATCCGGCCTTCAATGCCATTAAGATTACAACCGGCATCTTTGGCCTTTTTGACAACTGCGTCAGCCATAGCCTTAAGATGAGTACTTGATCGACCGGTAACGATAACCATGTAGTCAGTAATTGAAGTTAATTTCTTCACATCTATACAGCTAATGTTTTCGCCCTTCAAATCATCGATGGCTTCAACTACCAGCTCCGATAGTTTCTTACTTTTCAATTGAATTACCTTTAAATTATTAGTTAGTTAAATACAAATGCTGCTCTGAAATGAATGTTGCCACATCATCGTCTAGCATTGCTGACAGTTTTTCTTTATTTCTTATTGTCTCCCGAACAACCGTAGATGAGATATCAAAGTTAAAATCCTTTTCAATATAATAATTACCCGAGCTGCTCGTAAAAATCTCGTCGGCGTGGCCTTTGTTCTGCCAATGACTCTCTATCTTGCTTACCGAGGCCGATTCCGCCTTCTCTCCTGCTCTAGACAATACCAACAAATGACAAAGCTGGCTGATCTCTTCAAATTTGTGCCACTTAGGAAGGTTATTAAACGCATCCATACCTATCACCAACACTAAGCTCGCGGCGGTATTCGCCGCTGCTATTTCGATTAAAGTATCCACCATATAGGACACCCCTTGTCTTTCCAGCTCAATGGAATCCACCTCGAGGTTTTGATAACCGGCAATCGCCAACTCCAACATCCTCTGTCGATCCAAGCCACCTGCCCAGGCACCGCTTCGGTGGTTAGGAACATGACAAGGTACTAGCTTAAGTTTATCAAGACCAAGCAACGCAAATGCATGAATGGCGGCCTCTATATGGCCCTTATGGACCGGGTCGAACATGCCCCCGAATACACCAAGTCGAAAGCTCATTGCCTAATATGGCCATCACCTAGCACTACATATTTCTGAGACGTCAGCCCCTCTAAACCTACCGGTCCACGGGCGTGCAGCTTATCTGTTGAAATACCTATTTCGGCACCTAGGCCATATTCGAATCCATCTGCAAAACGAGTCGAGGTATTTACCATGACTGAACTTGAATCTATTTCTCGGAGGAAGCGTTGAGCATGATTAAAATCCTTGGTCATAATCGATTCTGTGTGCCCAGAACTGTGCCGATTTATGTGATCGATAGCCTCATCTAGCCCATCGACAACTTTAATCGAAATAATGGGCGCCAAATACTCAGCATCCCAGTCTTCCTCCGTCGCCGGAACCGCCTGAGGCAATAACTCACAGGTTTTAGCACAGCCACGCATTTCAACGCCATGCTCCGAATAATGGGGAACCAGGTCCAATAAAAATTCTTTTGCCACGCTTTGTGCCACCAGCAGAGACTCAAGAGTACAGCAGGTGCCATATCGACTGGTCTTTGCATTAACGGCCACACTCACCGCCTTTTCCAAATCTGCCTGATCGTCTATGTAAAGATGGCAGTTTCCATCTAAATGTTTAATTACCGGCACCTTTGAGTCACGGCTTATTCTAGCAATCAAACCCTTACCGCCTCTAGGCACAATAACGTCTACGTATTCGGGCAGTGTAATTAGGTGCCCCACGACCTCACGATCAATTCGGTCTACCACTTGAATCGTATGCTTGTTCAGCCCGGAAGCCTGCAAACCAGCTTCAACACATTTCGCGATAGCCTGATTGCAATGAAGTGCCTCAGAGCCGCCCCGCAATATAGCCGCATTACCTGATTTCAAACATAAACTTGCCGCCTCACAGGTAACATTGGGGCGTGACTCATAGATGATCCCAATAACGCCAAGTGGCACTCGCATGCGTCCAACTTGGATTCCGCTAGGTCGGTATTTAAGGTCGGTTATCTCACCTATTGGGTCAGCCAGGCCCGCGACCTGCCTTAGACCTTCAAGCATAGTGTCCAATTGAGAATCTGTTAGCTCCAATCTGTCCATTAATGCAGGCTCTAGATTTTTCGCAGCACCAGCATCTAGATCTAGTTGGTTAGCCTGTTTGATTAATTGGCGGCTTGCCTCTATTTCGCCTGCAATCGCCAGCAACGCTTGGTTCTTTTGTGCTGTGGACGCTTTCGCGATATCTCGAGCAGCTTCTCTGGCTTGAACGCCGAGTTTAACCACATAAGGTTTGGTGTCTAAAAGTTTTGATTCTGCAGTATTCATAGTCAAATTGAGAGCGCTTGCTCTAACCCATTACTTTTATAAAGAATTTGGGCGATTATACCTTAATTTTAGGTATTCCGAGCCCTCAATAGACAGAGGCTTAATAATAGTTCTATGCTTGATGCCTTATTCAAATCGAGATCAAGCCTAATATGTCAGAAAAATCACTCATAGGGGCTCCAAAACCTTCGCGCACCCCTAACGTATTTCAGGCCCTCATTCCTATAACAGTACTGATCACCTTACTGTCCTTCTCGGTATATCTCTTCGGCGGCGATGCCAGCTTCGGCCCCAACCAAATTGCCCTATGTGTCGGCGCTGTTGTCGCATCGATTATCGGCTGGAGCAACGGCCAGACCTGGGATGAGCTCGAAACAAGTATCATTTCAGGGGTGATGATTGCCATCAAGCCTATTCTGATATTATTCAGTGTCGGGGTGTTAATTGGCTCATGGATCATGTCAGGCACTGTGCCAACAATGATTTATTACAGCTTATTGATCCTAGACCCTTCCATATTTTACGCCGCTAGCTGTCTCATCTGCGCCATTATTGCGCTCAGTATCGGAAGCTCTTGGACCGTCGCAGGCACAGTGGGTATCGCGCTGATTGGCGCCGCAGCAGGCATGGGCTTATCACTAGAGATTACCGCCGGTGCAATAATCTCTGGCGCTTATTTCGGGGACAAAATGTCGCCACTATCAGAAACGACAAACTTGGCACCAGCCGTCGCCGGAACCGATCTGTTTAGCCACATTGCCCACATGGTATGGACTGCAATCCCAAGCATCATTATCGCGTTGATCTTGTACACTGTTATCGGTCTCAACATAGACACCACAGGCACTGCTGATGATTTGGCAATCACTCTGCAACTGCTATCTGAAAATTTCGTATTAAACCCAATCATGTTGCTGCCCGTGCTGACCCTTTTGGTTATGGCCAATCTAAAAATGCCTCCCATTCCTACGATCTTAGCAGGCGCCATGATCGGTGTAGTTTTAGCGTTAATTTTTCAGCGCCCAGCGATTATCGCTTTAGCCGGCGAGACACCAAACATTGCCCTTGGATTGTTTAAAGGCGTTTGGCAAACTCTTTTTAACGGATTTAGTTTAGACAGCGGCAATGCCGGGCTCGATGAGTTGATGTCTCGCGGAGGCATGAGCTCCATGCTCAATACCGTCTGGCTAATCCTTTGCGCCATGGTATTTGGCGCCGTCATGGAACACACAGGTCTACTCCAATGCTTGGTCAACTACGCCTTGTCCTTTGTCCACAGCACTGGGAGTCTGATAGCAACCACGATAGCGACCTGCATTGGCGCGAACATCATTACTTCTGACCAATATATTGCCGTAGTTTTACCAGGGCGGATGTATAAAATGGAGTATCAGAAGCGCGGCCTAGCCATGAAGAATTTATCTAGGACTCTTGAGGATGCAGGAACCATAACATCGCCCTTGGTACCGTGGAATACCTGCGGAGCTTATATGAGCGGTACGCTAGGGGTGGCAACTTTTGCCTATTTTCCTTATTGCTTTTTTAATCTTATTTGCCCAGTGGTTGCCATTATCTATGGTTTTCTAAATATTAAGATTTCGCCAGCTGCAGCCGAGCAAACTACTTGATTCAGATAGTGTCCCGCGAACTAAATTAAGGTGAACTTAAGCTAATCACCTTCAATCTGGCATCTTCAATACACGATATTTTTCAAACGCCATAGCGCACGATTAATAGCTTCACGATTAATAGCTTATGGCTTTTCAATATCAGCACTAGGCAAGAGCGCCTTGATATCATTCAGCGAGCTTGCAATCATGTTTTCTTTCTTAGCCTTGCCCATCTTTTTAATCTTGTACTCGAGCTTCAAAGCTGCCGATTGCGAGGGCAGGCAACAGCCATAAACTAATTTCAATGGACCTTTGCCTCGAAGAAATTTAGCACCTTTGCCAAGCCCACTGCTGTCTTGATGCTCCTGGTACCGGCGCTGAATATCTAGGGTGATTCCTGTATACAGTGAGTTATCTTTGCAACGGATAATGTACAAGTACCAAGACTTCGGGCTCACTTGTGATTCTTGCTCTATTGACTTTTGCTCAGTGGCCACTAAAGGATTTGCCAATGCTCATCATCTCTGCTCAATGCCCCTTCACGCTCTAGCTTTATTAAATGTGCGGTAAGCGTTTTTTTAGCCCAAGGAATTAAATGTTCACCAACATCATCGTAGACGACAACCACTAGCTCATCCAATGTGCAGCGTCCAAGTTTTTTCAGCCCGCCTAAAACCTTTCTTTCTCTTTTTAAGCGATGAGCCACCAGCAGCCTAATTTCTTGCCCTGGATCAGTCATGACCTCTCCGTGGCCAGGCGCTAGCGCGCGCAACGGCATCTTTTCTAATTGTGCCAGCGAATCAAGGTAATGGCTCATGTCTCCATCTGGGGGCAGAATGACAGAGGTCGTGCCTTGGAGAATATGGTCGCCTGTGAATAATAATTGGTCTTGCTCTAAAAGAAAGCAAAAGTGATTAGAGACATGGCCGGGACTATGGATTAGTCGAACGCTGTACTCTTGGGTTTTAATCACGTCACCATCTGACCACAGCTTCAATGGTTTGAATGTCTGATCATGACTACCAAATTCAGGCGCTGCTAAACCCACCAGTTCGGCACCCGTAGCTTGGTGTAAGCGCAAAGCACCGGGCGAGTGGTCACCGTGAGTATGAGTAATTAAAATGTAAGAGAGTTTGCGGCCTGCAATGGCCTCTATAAAATTATCAAACTGCGCATCATCACGAGGTCCCGGATCTAAAAGCGAAAGCTCTTTATCCCCAATCAAATACGAATTGGTTCCTGGCCCTGTCATCGGCCCTGGGTTCCTTCCCAAAATTCTGTGCACCGGCACACTGGTGTTTGGTAATAATACTGGGATGCCCGCCTTAGATACGTCCATAATTCCTCTGCTTATAACTTAGCTAATTTTTTGAAGGGTATTGATATATTCAGAAGTCAGGCTATCGCCTTGGCTGCTGCCTGTGCTGTCGCCAAACTATCTCCTATACTCCCGCCCCAAATTTGGGCAAGTTCAGCTGGAGTTTAACATTAAACCACGACATAATTGTTCGCGTTAGAAAAAGCCAACCCTCTAAAAAACACCGCCAATTCGATAATAATAATAACTGTCGACACTCACTTTACGACAGATATAGGCGTTTTTAAACCGCTATTCGGTTAACAAAGCCTCGGGGAAACAAGTATGTATAAAATCAAGACCTTCAATGCGATCTCCCAGCGCGGCCTGGAGCGTTTCAGCGATTCCTTCTTTGAGGTCAACAATGAGGTAGTAGGTGAGAGTGCGATTTTACTACGCAGCCACAAGCTCGAAATGACAAGCATCACAAGCACCGTCAGAGCGGTAGCCCGTGCCGGTGCAGGGGTCAATAATGTCCCCGTTAACGAATGTACAAATCAAGGTATCGTAGTTTTTAATACCCCAGGCGCAAATGCTAATGCTGTTAAAGAACTTGTAGTTTGTGCTCTTCTACTTGCGTCTAGAGGAATCGTGCAAGGTATCGATTTCGTCCGCGCACAAACACAAATCCAGAACTATGCTGAACTCGCGAAATTAATGGAGAAGGAAAAGAAGCAGTTCAAAGGCAGCGAAATATCAGGAAAAAATCTTGGCGTCGTTGGTTTGGGCGCCATTGGATCAATGGTCGCTAAGACAGCCATCGATCTCGGCATGAACGTTCTTGGCTATGACCCAGCGCTATCGGTTGAGGCCGCCTGGCGCCTCCCCAGTGAGGTGAAGCGCATTAGCAATTTAAGTACATTGATGGCGAAATCAGACTTTGTCACATTGCACTTGCCAGTGTTAGATTCTACTCGAGGTCTTATCAATTGCGATATGTTTGAGGCAATGAAACCTGGGGCATGTTTAATTAATTTTGCTCGTGATGAAATCGTCGATACAGATGCTTTAGTTCAAGCACTTAAATCAGATGTTATAGGTAAATACATTAGTGATTTTCCTCGTCCAGAATTAATGGCCAATAAAAAAGTTATTACCATGCCACATTTGGGCGCAAGCACACGAGAAGCTGAAGAAAACTGTGCCGTTATGGCGGCAGATCAGCTGATGGATTTCTTAAAAAATGGCAATATCAAACATTCTGTCAATTTTCCTAATCTGTCACTAGAACGGGAGGTGAATTATCAGCCCAATACACGCCTTGCCATCAGCAATAAAAACGTCCCTAAAATACTTGGTCAGATCTTGTCTGTACTGGCTGATCAAAACATTAATGTTTTGGACATGATGAATAAAAGCCGTGGCGAAATTGCCTACAACTTGATTGACTTAGAAAGCGAACCATCTGACAGAGCGATCGCCGCTATTGACTCAATTGCAGATGTTATTCAAGTAACCCTGCTCTAACATTTTTTGACTACTTAGGAAAAACTCAAATGAAACGCGTATTTAATTTTGGCGCTGGTCCTGCCATGTTGCCACTGGAAGTAATGGAAAAGGCGCAAGCTGAATTTTTGGATTACCAGAACATGGGGGCATCGATAATAGAAATAAGCCACCGCTCCAAGGAATTTGATGAGGTTCTCAATACCTGCGATGCACTGATAACTGAACTCGCGGCAATCCCAAGTAACTATAAAATACTGTATGTCCACGGCGGGGCTCAAATGCAGTTCTCCGCCGTCCCGCTGAATCTTATAAATCGTAACCCATCCAAAAAAGCCTCATTCATACTCACAGGCACTTGGGCAGAGAAGGCGAGTAAAGAAGCTGCTCGCTATGGCAACCCGATTGACATCGCTAGCAGTGCAGACAAAAATTTTAATTACATCCCTAGTTACGATGCTGCGGCACTAGACCCAGAAAGCTCCTACTTACATATAGTCAGTAACAATACGCTTTTTGGTACACGCTGGCATGAATTTCCCGACACTGGCGATATTCCTCTTGTTGCTGATATGACTTCCGAATTCATGTCCCGAAAAATCGACATTAGCAAATTCGGTATCGTGTTTGCCGGACTCCAAAAAAACCTCGGCCCGGCAGGATTAGCAGTAGTAATCATTCGTGAAGACCTCTTAAAACATGCGCTGCCTGAAACCCCGCACTTACTGAACTACCAGACCTACGCTAAAGAGCACTCACTGGCGAACACCAACAACACGTTTGCCATCTATATGATGTCCCTTGTCATGCAGTGGTTAAAAGATCAGGGCGGCGTCGAGAAAATGGAAAGCATTAATAATGCTAAAGCAAAAATTCTCTATGACACAATCGATTCCAGCGACTTTTATCTGGGTGCAGCAAACCCCGATCATCGCTCAATCATGAATGTCACCTTTAATTTGGCAAATGGTGACTTGCTTCCCGCCTTTCTAAGCCAAGCTGAATCGCAGGGTCTTTATGCCCTTAAGGGGCACAGAGTCGTAGGCGGCGCCAGGGCGTCAATTTACAACGCCATGCCAGTTGCTGGGTGTCAGGCTCTTGCCGACTTCATGAAAAACTTTGAAAAAAACAACGCCTAAAAAAAGGTTAGTAGTACGGTTAATAGCTCATATTTTGACTGAGGACCAGGCAACAAAAAGGCCGCCTTATGCTCTAGAATCCTTCGCTATGTTCAGTCATCCTTCGTTATACTAAGGTATGGCTGAATTTCGAAAAATTATTCATTGTGATTGCGATTGTTTCTACGCCTCGATCGAGATGCGCGACAACCCTGAACTCATTGGCAAGCCGATAGCCGTGGGAGGCTCTCCAGAGCGACGCGGGGTTGTCGCGACTTGCAATTATGAAGCCAGAAAATTTGGCATACACTCAGCGATGGCATCGGCTACCGCTAGACAGAAATGTCCAGACCTGATCATTGTTAAACCAGAAATGGAAAAGTATCGCACCGCTTCAAAACAAATTCATGAAGTTTTCAAACGATACACCCCTCTCATAGAACCGTTATCGTTAGATGAAGCCTATCTGGATGTCAGCGATTGCCAACACCATGATGGCAGCGCGACACGAATAGCGCAGGCGATTAGAGAAGAGGTGCTGGCGAAAGTAAACATAACCATTTCTGCCGGTATCGCACCTAATAAATTCCTTGCCAAAATAGCTAGCGATTGGAACAAGCCCAATGGCCAGTTCGTTATTCGCCCCGAGCAAATCAATGATTTTGTATCAGAGTTGTCGGTTAAAAAACTCCACGGTGTCGGCAAAGTAACTGCTGCAAAGATGCACCGTTTGGGGATTTCCACCTGCAAAGACTTGCAGCGTATGGATGCAGACTTGCTGCGCCAACATTTTGGGATTTTTGGAGAACGCTTACATCAGCTCAGTCAGGGCATAGACCAAAGACCTGTTAAGACTGAGCGCACTAGAAAATCGGTAAGTCTTGAAAATACCTATGAGATTGATCTTCCCAACCTAGAAAGCTGCCTAAAAGAATTACCCAATCTGAAAAATCAACTCGCTAAGCGCTTAGAAAATTTGGATGCCAAACCGCGCATACATAAGCAATTCGTCAAAATAAAATTCCATGATTTTGAGCAAACAACAGTAGAAATGCTTTCATCCACTACCGATATCAACAACTACATAAAGCTTTGTCATGACGGCTTTATTAGAGGCGATAAGCCGGTAAGATTGCTCGGCTTAGGGATAAGACTGCAATCACCAGCAACAAGCCTTCCAAGTGAGGAGTCCAACCAATTAAGCCTAACACTCGATCCTTGTGAGCAAGAGGAAAATCTTTGATTCGCTATCGACCACCACAAAAACCTGGCTCCACTTACGTAACCTCTGAGGGCCAAAGAATGCTTAAGGCAGAGCTGCACCAGCTTTGGAAAGTGGAGCGCCCGGTAGTTACGCAGTCAGTTACTGAAGCTGCAGCGCAAGGTGATCGCTCTGAAAATGCCGAATATATTTACGGAAAAAAACGCTTACGTGAAATAGATCATAGAGTAAGGTACTTAAGTAAGCGCTTAGAGGCTTTTACAGTTGTATCCCAGCCTCCTTCAAATCAATGTAAGGTTTTTTTTGGCGCTTATATAAAACTAAAAAATACTGACGGGGTTATTAACGAGTACAGAATTGTAGGCCCCGACGAATTGGACCCTAAAAAAGGCTATATCAGCATTGATGGCCCACTTGCTAGGGCATTGCTTGGCAAAGAAATTGATGATGAGGTAGAAATCAATTCACCGGCAGGCGTTAGCGGCTATGTGATCTTAGCAGTTCGATACGATCCAAGCAGTGGGTAACGCAAATGAATCAAGGATAGCTATCCTTTATAGCTGCCAGCCTTAGTATCGTCGTAATTAAAAAGGGCAAACAAACGGCACGCTTAGTCGTTTGGTTTGCCCTGTTCCTCAAGCTTTTTAGCTAACAATTTATTGCTACTAAGTCCTTGCTACTAAACTAGCCCTTACTATTAATCATCCCCAACTACCAACTACTCGTTCTTACTAAACTGGGTAAGTTGAGCGGGGGATGCATCTGCCTGGTATTTTTCCTTCCATTGAGAGTAAGGCATACCGTAGACGATTTCCCGAGCCTCCTCATAGCCAACATCAAGGCCCTTCTCTTTTGCCTCGGCACTGTACCATTTGGAAAGGCAGTTACGACAAAAGCTCGCTAGATTCATGAGATCGATATTCTGAACATCTTTATTAGCATCCAAATGAGCTAATAGCCGCCTAAAAGTCGCCGCCTCGATCTCAGTGGCAGTTGAATCTTTATCTGTCATAGTTTTAATCCATCAAGCAGCTTCGTCATCCATTGCCTCACCGTCAAGTTTCAAAGGAGTAGCACGGTGTTTTTTGTCGACTGATCTTAGCTGGCGTTCGGCGGCATTGAAAGCATCACGAATAGCAACATAAAGGTCCTCGTGAGCATGATTATCATGTTGATCTTGATTGACCCTCACTTCAAGGTGAGGTGTCTGCACATCTAAACCTACAGAATATACTTTACCCTTGTAGTGGTGATTGTGAGGAGAATCTAATACAACTCTGCCTCCTATGATCTCACTGCAGTATCGCTCGAGCTTCTCGATACGTTTATTAACTGCGTCTATCAGTGAGTCAGACTGTTCTATATTGTGAAAAACTACTTGAATTTCATTAGTCATATTCTGCGATCTCCTTGTTCAATTAAAAGTTAGATGAAATGGATCTCGAGGTACCTCCTTTGACATTGAAAGAATAGGCAATGCGGGCGATAGATTAAAGCCCACTTTAGTTAAGTATAGAAGTTGGGTAGCCTTTTCGCTGAACAAACATTTAACGCTAACGCATCTAAACGCGAACGTCGCGATAAGCTGAGCGTTCATGAACAGGCCTAGAGATAGAGTCTTTATGAGAGCGTAGATAGATAGAGTCTTTATGAGAGCATAAATAGATAGAGTCTTTATACCAAGGTATTGAGGGGGGCTGGTAAATTTGGACTGAGTGACATGGCTAAATGGCGGGCCATTTAGAAAAAAATTTACTACGAACTTGGGGGTGCATCTTACTCCCATTTCTTCACCTTTTTAGACAGTATCTTTAGACTACCCCTTTGTATGCTAATTGTAAAAGGCTGTTATTGCGCTGAATCAATTGTTATCAAAACACCAATGCCAAGGCTCGTAAATGATTCCAAAGGCATTGTCCCGCGGATAGCTCATCGTGAAACAGAAATCAGCAGCATTTTTTTCAAGCCATTGAAATGCAATAGTATTTTCGAAATCCTCTACTAGAGCGCCGCAGCCGTATGTACCAATATCAATCGCCCTACCCGTATGATGCTCACTGAACCCTGGGGCCGCATTAACGGTCAGTATGTCCTCTATAGCGGCTCCTAAACTCAGTTTCTTTGCTAGCAAGTCGGCCTGGTATTGAGCTGATCGATAGGCAGAAATAATAAAAATATCAACCTGGCTGTTAGCTGCCGCCAACTTCATAGCAGTCCAGGCCGCGAAGCTTTCTGGGGTGAGTTGTTGGGGCCGATCATAAAAATCGCGCTCCGTAGCCACCAGTTGATTAGGTTCTTCGCACAGGGGCAAAATGCAGGAATTACTGTATTCCACTGGAATGCCCAATGTTCTGTGAAACTCTAAGATATTTTTAGGTAGTTGCAAAAAAAACGCATCCATTTTGCCGGCCAAATAAAGTGGTCTGGCAAGCAACTTAAATTATTCATTAACGAGGGTAGCTGTCAAAAACTGTTTCTATCCAACGCTGTTCGTTTATATAACCTTGGCCCCAGCTTTCATACATTGAACCCAGGCCGGCTTCAACGATTTCTGCTTTGCTCATACGCTGAGATTTCATCACGCGTATAGCCACTGAAGTATCTTTTACCACTTCATAAAAATCCATGAGATCTGATTTAGTCGCTAAAGCACCGTGACCAGGAATAATACTTGTGTCATCGCTGATCCAAGAAAGTGCTTTTTCAACATTCATTATCAAGCCTTGCACAGTACCGCCATTGGCTAAATCAACAAATGGAAAGCTGCCATTGAAGAAGTGATCTCCCATATGAATCACATTCGATCCTGCAAACATCACCACGCTGTCGGTATCAGTATGACCCACAGGCATATGAATAAGTGTAATTTCTTCCCCGTTAAAATGAAGCGTCACATCATCATCAAAGGTGACAGCAGGCAGTGCTGAAGCAGGAGCATTACCCGCTAGCAGCCTCTTGCGCACGTTTTCATGGGCTATTATCAAACTATCCATACCGAACTGCGCGTTACTGCCTGTGTGATCTCCATGAAAGTGCG
>JBLHVT010000018.1:0-35467 GCA_047628735.1 Glaciecola sp. | reverse complement strand
TTTATCGCTCGCCAGGATGGCGATATCTCCTGGCTTGATGAGTTAGACATAGACTATTCCGACACCGGTTATGAGGACTTTTTCGCCAGTGTTGATGGTCTCGTTATGGGTGGGAGTACCTATGATTTTATTTTTAGCTATGGCTCGTGGCCGTATGAAGATAAACCAGCGTGGGTGTGCACTAACCATACGCTAAAGGCATTGCTGGGTGCTAACCTCAATATTTCAAAGTCGCCGCAGCAGGTTATCGATGAGGCTAGGCAGCTAGGTTTAACCCATTTATGGTTGGTGGGCGGCGGCAAGCTCGCGTCGGCTTTTCTAGATGCGGGCCTACTAACGCATCTTTTTATTAGCGAGATGCCAATCACTTTGTTTGCTGGAGTTCCATTGTTCAGCCATCACACTATTGAAGGCTTAAGAGTCGGGCAGCAAAAGTCGATTCAACAAAAAGGGTTTAAGCAGCTGAAAATAGGTATAAAAATTTAAGCAGGGATTCAATATTAATTGGAGCTAATAACATTAAACAGTCTAAAAAATATTTAAGCTATTAACCCCTATTGACGTCGCTTTAGTTTCATCGGCGCTTAACTTCACAGGCGCTTAGTTTTATAGACATTTAGTAGCCTATCTTGGTTTGCTAACCAAAGGGCTTTAGCCTTCAGTGCCAATTTGATCGGCGGTAAATTTATTATGGCTGCCGTCGCAGTAGGGCGCGTTTTTAGATTGTCTGCACATGCATATCGCACGACTTGCTTGCTCGGCAATAAATCCGATTGGCGTGATCTCAGTGCCTTTGTGTGAGCCATCGCAAAAGGTATGGTTAGCAGATCTTCCACATGCGCAGTAAAAGTATTTCTTATCGATTTCTAAATTTACTACCTTAGGACTTACTGCCGCAATAATTGGTTTGCTCATAGTGTTTTCGCCGTTTAAAAAAGGTGCGCTATGTTAACCCAAACTAATTAGTTAGTTAAGTTAGCTTAAGCGTATTTTCTTTCAGCCAGCGTTTGAATGTACGGCACTGTGAGTTCACGGCTACATAGTGGGGCAGAATACTGCTGGGGTAAATGAAAGGGGAGGGATACGCTAAGCTTGCCCCAATTTAACGCACACTCTTTAACAAAGTTAGATCTCTAGAAAAAAGCAAAGTCGGGCGAGGATTACTGCCAAGAAAAATTGTTTAGCTCCGATTTTTTAGCGAGAGGTGTTGCTCTGCTCAGGAAAAGTGAAAAATATACTGTGCTACCCGCCAGAAATTTAACTAGTCATAAGGAGGCATTAGAAATCTAATAGATTGAGCATAAGGTTTCGTTTTTTTGGTTTGTCTATTAAGTTTTTAATGCCGGCAAGCACCCCTCAAAATAATAGGGTTCTAAAATTCTGGATTTTATCCAGCTATTAAAAACCTTATGTTCTATAAATTGCTAGTTTATTTCAATTCCTTCTTTGGCCAAGCGTGTTCGTATTCTCTGCGCAATTTTCGGCCCCAGGGTTGCTCCCCAAACCTGTCCCGCTTGCATAGATTCTTGGGTAAGCAGGGGCAGAACTTCGATAGATTTTTTTCCTATTTCGGTTTTATAAAAATCGAGGAGTTCGTGGATTTCTTCAAGTGAAAAATATTTGTCATAAAGGGGAAAAAAAAGGTTTTCAATAGCCCCGCTGGCCATTTCCTCACTCATTACTAACTGAACTTCTTCGCCGAGGATAACAAATGCCTGTTGCGGAATGTCGGGGCGAGATTTTTGAAGTACCATAGTCATCTGTTCCCTCATGGCTTGTCCGAATTGTTCGCCAATTTGCAGCGCGCCGGTGACCCGCATTAGCTGTTCAATTGCGGTCTTTTTGTTTGAGTCGATCTCTGACTCTTGTGCACCAAGAGGAGAAGTCAGGAGAGTAAACATCAGTAGAAGTATCGGTCTGTTCATGAAGAAACCTCTTTTTATGGGTTTTATATCAATAGTTGCTGATGTACTAATATCACGAGAATCGTGGCTAATCAACCCGGTTGAAATTTGCTTATAATTTGTTGTTGGGAAGACATGCCGCAGCTCAAGAGAACTTAGTGGCGATGAAGGTTAAGGGCGGGGTAAAAAAGGCGCACTGTTTTAACACTTTTCCGTTTTGCTGCCTCTGATGCGAGTAGGTCCAAGTTGAACTTGCAGTTGGGGTAATAAATATCAAAGCCTGGTCGCTCAGCAAACCGCGAAATGGGCCAATGGTTTGCTCCTTTTCTTCGCCTGCCACTATCTGAGCGATTTTCATACACGACGACTTAAGGCTATCGAACCCCAATATCGCTCTTCACCGCGATCCTACGGGAGGATCTGACCTTCAGTGTCGTGGACCGTAATGGTCGCAATATTTTGATTTTAGGACGTAATAGATAGTTAACTCTCGACCTGTCAGAATCCTTGCATCAAAAAAATCAAAACTACTTAGGCGTCACCGATTCTCTTCTTAGTTTATTCTGCCATATGAAGCAGCACTTCGTTGACCTAAGCCTATAAAGACCAACAATACTGGTCGGCCAAGCGGGGCATCATCGTTAGCCATCTGCCCGTGGTGCAAAATGTTTTAGACCTAACCTGCTTGGGGCGGATGCTGGGAAGCGTTGTGGACCAATGGTCAAACGCTCATACTTCAGGGCGAACCAATTGACACGCAGCACATGTCCAATCAAGCTGTGTTTTTTCGCTTCAGTCACTGAGCAGGGCCCGCAGCGCAGACTTTCGACTACCGCCACCGGTGGCCGCAAGCTGTCTTGGCCGTTTTGAGGAACAACTAATGCAACAACCAATCGCTCCATTTCATTTCAGCAACAGCTACGCTGAGGAATTGCCAGACTTCTATGTTGAGAGTGACCCAATGGCCGTGCATGAGCCGGAGCTGCTGCAATTCAACGTATCTCTCGCCGCAGAACTTGGCCTAGGTGTTGAGGGCTTGCCATCACAAGACTTAGCGCAAATCTTCTCTGGACAGACACTGTTGGCTGGCTCTCGCCCGCTGGCACAGGCCTACGCTGGGCACCAGTTTGGCGGATTCTCCCCGCAGTTGGGTGACGGACGGGGCTTGCTGTTGGGTGAGGCACAAGACCTTAATGGCCGTTGCCGCGACATCGCATTAAAAGGCTCTGGGCCAACGACTTTTTCTCGCGGCGGCGACGGTAAAGCAGCGGTCGCAGCTGTGCTGCGCGAATATTTAATAGGTGAGGCGATGCACAGCCTTGGCGTACCGACTACTCGTGCTTTAGCGGCGGTTGCGACAGGCGAGCTGGTGTATCGCGAGCGACCATTACCAGGGGCGATTCTCACTCGCGTCGCTGCCAGTCATATTCGCGTTGGCACGTTTCAGTTCTTTGCCGCGCGTCAGCGCATGGATCAGGTTCGTCAATTGGCCGACTACGCTATTGCGCGGCACTATCCGCAGCTTATTAAAGACAGCGACAAGCGCAATGACCCCGACCGTTATCTTTTGCTTCTGCAGGCGGTGTGTCAGCAGCAAGCCGCTTTAGTCGCCGATTGGATGCTGGTTGGCTTCATTCACGGCGTTATGAATACCGACAACATGGCGATTTCAGGTGAGACCATTGACTATGGACCCTGCGCTTACATGGAGTCGTTTAGCCCTGAGGCCGTTTTTAGTTCGATCGATCAACAAGGGCGGTACGCCTTCAAGAATCAGCCGCCGATAGCACAGTGGAATTTGACCAGATTCGCCGAGACACTGCTGCCGCTGATCGATGAAGAAGACCCAGAGCGAGCCGTGCCAAAAGTTGAAGCGATTCTTAACGAGTTTATGCCTCACTATGAAAAGCTTTGGTTAGCTGGGGCACAAGCCAAGCTGGGATTGCAGAATCCAAGTTTCGATGTTGAAGGTGACAGGTCGCTGGTGAAAGATTGGTTAGATCTATTAGAGACCTATTCAGTTGACTACACGCTCGCGTGGCGAAGATTAGCAGATGCCGCTGAGGGTAAACCGGAATCTCTGGAAGCGCTGTTTTCCTCTAAAGAGGTACTCGCCGATTGGCTGACCCGATGGCGTCAACGAATTGCTGTGCAGCCGGCAAGTGAGACAGCGACAAAAATGCGTTCTGTTAATCCTATATACATTCCGCGTAACCATTTAGTTGAAGAAGCATTGGATGCGGCATCGGATGATGCCAACCTGCAACCGTTCGAGCAATTGCTTGGGGTGCTTAAAAATCCTTTTGAGGAGCGTGCCGAGTTTGCGCGCTACGCACAACCCGCGTCTGCGGAATTTATGGCCGACTACGCGACATTTTGCGGGACGTAGTTTTTATTTAAGGATTCGAGCGCCATCGATTGTTTATCGATAGCTCAAAAGCAAGACTGCTCTTAAGCTATTAGTGTTGCCAATGTCTAGAACAAAACGGAAGTGGTATTAAGCCGCTTGCGCAGTCGCGATATTGCGGATCTTACTGATCATCGAGCGTAGGCCATTGCCGCGGGTCGGTGAGATATGGCGAAATAGATCAAGGCGTTCAAACAGCTTATCAATATCCGTTGCCAGCAAATCTGTTGGTGTGTGGTTGTTAAGCGCCACTAAAATAATTGCAGCAAGCCCGCGCACAATGATGGCGTCGGAATCTATTAGCAGAAGCAGCTTGCCGCTGTCTTTATCATAATGGTGAATCAGCCAAACCTGACTCTGGCAGCCGTGCACGTAGTTTACCTCTGTGCGCTCAGAGGCTGGAAACGCAGGCAGCTGCTTACCTAGGTCTATAATAAACGCGTAACGATCTTCCCAGTCGTCGAGAAGCTCAAAGGCGTCATATACATCTTCTAGTGAGGTGCTGGAACCCAGCGGGTTGTTGTCAAAATCTTTTGCGCTGGCGTTCATTACATCAATCCTAGTTCTAGCTTAGCTTCGTCAGAGAGCATGTCTTTGCTCCACAGCGGATCAAAGGTTATTTCTACGGTGACTTTGTCCACGTTGGGTACGTGTTCTAGCTTAGTTTTTACGTCCATGGCAATCACCGGGCCCATGCCGCAGCCGGCGGCCGTGAGTGTCATGGTAATCTTGACGTGGTTGCCGATTTCGGGATCACTCTCGATGCTACAGCTGTAAATCAGGCCCATTTCCACCACGCTGACCGGGATTTCCGGATCGTAGCAGTTGCCCATGGCTTCCCACAGTTGATCTTCGTTGACTGAGCCATCGGCTGTAGCTTCAAAACTACTGACCTGCGGCTCTTTGCCTAAAGCATCGGCATCATAGCCCTCAATGCGCGCCATATTGCCATTTACTGCTACGGTATAGGTGCCACCGAGTGACTGAGTGATGCTAATGAAGGCGTTCGCCGGAATCATGATTTCCGTACCTGATGGCACCAACCTGGCTTCCACTTCGCGTGTGGTCACTACAACTTCCCTTTCTTCCATCTTCTACTCCATCAGGTCACTGTAAAGCTTTCGCCGCAGCCGCATTCTGCAGTGGCGTTGGGGTTGCGAAATTCAAAAGTGGAGTTGACGCCCGCGGTGACAAAATCGATTTCAATTCCGTTAACTAGCGGCAAGTGTATGGTTTTTACAAACACGTTTACGCCGTCGATATTAAAAACCTGATCTTCCTTACTGGGTTCTTCCACCCACTGGGTTTCGTACTTGAAGCCGGAGCAGCCACTTTCTCGAATCGCCAAGCGAATGCCTAAAGCTTCGGGTTTTTTCCCCAACTGTTTGCGAACATGTTCGACCGCGCTTGGGGTCATCGTAACGGCAACCGCAGCGGTCGGAGTGAATATTTGAGCTGTCATGATTCCATCTCCATTAGGCAAACAGGCGTTGTATTTTTTGCAGAGCAGTAAACAGTTGCTCCACTTCTTCCAGCGTATTATAGAAGGCAAACGAAGCCCGCGCTGTACCGGGAAGTTCGTAAAACTCCATCAAAGGCATGGCGCAGAGATGGCCGGTGCGCACTGCAATGCCTTGCTGATCTAGCAGGGTACCAATATCACTGGGGTGAAGCCCGTCAATTTTAAAGGACATCAGCGGTACTTTGTTCGCTGCAGTGCCAATTACCGTCATGCCTGGCACGCTGCCTACTAGTTCGTTGGCGCGCTGCAGCAACGCGTTTTCAGCAACTTCCATAGCGCTGCGCTCGAGCCCTGCTAGATAATCAATGGCTGCACCTAGGCCGACCGCTTCGGCAATGGCCGGCGTGCCTGCTTCAAATTTATAGGGCAGAGTGTTGTACGTGGTGCCTGCAAAACTCACCCGTTCGATCATTTCACCGCCGCCCTGCCAAGGAGGCATAGCTTCCAGTAGATCGGCATTGCCGTACAAAGCGCCAATGCCTGTGGGGCCAAACAGCTTGTGGGCTGAGAACACATAAAAGTCACAGTCCAGGGCCTGAACGTCAGGCTGAAAATGAGGCACTGCTTGGGCGCCGTCGATCAGGGTGATCACCCCGTGCGCTTTAGCTTTCGCTATCATGCCGGCAATGGGGTTTATCGTGCCCAACACGTTGGAGACGTGAGTAATCGCTAGAATGCGAGTGCGCTCGCTCAGCAGCGAGTCGAAAGAATCCATGTCCAGCTCGCCTTCAGGGGTGATCTTAATGACCTCAACTTTGGCGCCGGTGCGCTCGGCCAGCATTTGCCAAGGAACAATGTTGGCGTGGTGTTCCATCTGGCTCAGCAATATTTCATCGCCAGGCTTGAGCTGCGCTGTGAGGCCATTGGCGACTAAGTTGATGGCCTCAGTGGTGCCGCGGGTCCAAATGATTTGCCGCGCACTGGGCGCATTCAAAAACTGTTGGACCTTTATGCGAGCGCCTTCAAAAGCATCGGTAGCACGGTCACCCAAGGTGTGGGCGCCGCGATGTACGTTAGAGTGCATTTCTCGGTAGTAGCGGTCGGTGGCTTGCAACACCGTCTCGGGGCGCTGCGACGAGGCGCCGTTGTCCAGATAAACCAAAGGCTTGCCGTTCACCTGCTGTGACAAAATCGGAAAATCTCGGCGTACCGCATTTACATCAAACAGCGGCTTGGTTATCGGTGCTACGGATGCAGTGTTCATATCCGGTTATACCTCCTGAAATGCCTGGTCGAAGAACTGGCTCAGACCAATGTTGGCGATTGTACGCACCTGCTCTATCGGAATCTGATCAACCAGTTCGTTGATAAATGCCATGGTTAAAAGCACCTTTGCATCGTGCGGGCTAAGCCCGCGAGACACCAAATAAAATATGGATTGCTTATCAAGTTGGCCGATGGTGGCGCCGTGCGCACACAGTACATCGTCGGCGTATATTTCCAGCTCTGGCTTGGTGTCGATTTCCGCGCCGCTGGTGAGCAGCAAATTTTTGTTGTTCATGTTGGCGTTAGATTTTTGCGCATCCTGATGGATGTGAATACGTCCGTTAAAAACAGCATGGGATTTGTCTGCCGCAATGTTGCGATAGGTCTCCTCACTGTTGCAGTTGGCTGCAACGTGCTCGATGGTGGTGTGGTTATCGTAATGCTGGCTGCCTCGGGTAACCACCACGCCATTGAGTTTACATTCGGCGCCTTCGCCTTCGAGGCGAACATGTAGATCGTGGCGGCGCAAGGTGCCGCCAAAACCCACGCTGTGGCTTTCAAAGCGCGAGCTGCGCTGTTGGCGCACGCCAGTGGTGCCCAAGTGCTGCACATTCTGGCCCTCTGTGTTCAGGCGCACGCTAGTCACATTGGCGCCATCGGCTATGCTGAATTCGGTAGCGGTGTTAACCATGACCGAGCAGTCACCGCTGGATACATAATCTTCAACCAACGTGAATTGGCTGTTGCTGCCGGCTGCAACTAAAATACAAGGGTAGGCAGAACCACTGTGGCTGGCTGTGGTGTGGTGGACAACAAACAGCGGCTGATCTATTACGGTGCCGGGTTTAAGTTGAATAAGCAGGCCATCTTCAAAGCGTGCGCCGTTAAGCTGAGACAGGTTTACTGAACCTGACTTGGCGGGCTGATCGCTGATGGATTTGCTAAGCAACTCAGCGGCTAAGGCAGCATCATCTTCGTTTAAGTCGCTGAAGCATTGAATGCTCAGGCCTTCTAATACTGGATAGCTACTGGCCTGCGGTTGCACAACGCCGTTTACCAGAACCACGGTGTAGCCCGCGTCGTAGGCAGCCGTGTTGACTGGGGAGTCAACTAGAGAGCCGACTGGACTGTTGGCAGCGTCAGCGCTGCCCAAAGGCAAGGCGCTTGCCATGTCATCAGTTAGCTTAAGATGCCTAGCAGAGTACTTCCAATTTTCGGTTTTACGGGTAGGCAGAACCAAGTCTGCCAGAGCGCTTGCTTTGTCAAAACGCAGCGCCAGCAACGCAGTTGGCAAAGCCTGTCCCGCCGACCGTAGGAAAGCGCTGGAAAGAATAGATGCAGATTTCATTACACGACCTCCCGATCAGTGGTTAGCAGTAGCGTCGTTGATGCCGAGCCAGCCATAACCTCTTGCTTCAAGCTCAAGGGCCAGTTCGGGGCCACCAGACTTGACAATTTTCCCTTCGGACAATACATGCACGTAATCAGGAACAATGTGGTCCAGCAAGCGCTGATAGTGGGTGATCATTATAATGGAGCGATCAGGTGCACGCAGTGCGTTCACGCCGTCGGCAACGACTTTCAGAGCATCGATATCGAGCCCGGAGTCGGTTTCATCAAGAATGGCTAGCTTCGGCTGCAGCAGCAACGCTTGCATGATTTCGTTACGCTTCTTTTCGCCTCCGGAGAAACCTTCGTTAACACCGCGCTTTAGGAAGGCTGGGTCCAGGTCTACCTGCTTAGAGACGCCTTTAGCCAGCTTCATAAATTCAGCTGCATTCATGTCGTCTTTGCCGTGGTGCTTGCGCATAGCGTTTACCGCGGTACGCAGAAACTGTAGATTGCTGACCCCCGGGATTTCAACCGGATACTGAAATGCCAAAAATACGCCTTCGCGGGCGCGCTCCTCTGTGGCCAGGTTTAACAAACTGTCGCCATTAAGCGTAACTTCGCCCTCCGTGACTTGGAATGCGTCATTGCCTGCCAGCACCTGTGACAGCGTACTTTTGCCCGAGCCGTTGGGGCCCATGATGGCATGGACTTCGCCGGCTTTAATTTCCAAATTGATGCCGTTAAGGATCTGTTTGTCCTCAACCGAGGCGTGCAAATTTTTGATGTTGAGCATTTGTAATTTCTCTCTTGTAATCTTTTAAAGTCGAATAAAATAAATTGTCGGACAAATTAGAGCCGGGTCAATAAAATTACCGCTGAACCAAGCGCGCCCAAATAAAACGCGCCCCAATAAAAAAAAGTGGCGCCGCGAGCCCTTTCTTTACCCTACAGAGCCTTCCAAGCTGACTTCCAGCAGTTTGCCGGCTTCAACCGCAAACTCCATGGGCAGTTCTTTAAATACTTCTTTACAGAAGCCGTTGACGATCATGGACACAGCCTGTTCCGGGTCTATACCGCGCTGGCGACACAGAAACATTTGTTCGTCGCTGACTTTTGACGTAGTCGCTTCGTGCTCTATGATAGCCGACTTATTCTTGCTTTCTATGTACGGGAAAGTGTGAGCACCACAGCGGTCACCAATCAGCAAGGAGTCGCACTGAGTGAAGTTTCGAGCGCCTTCAGCTCCCGGGTTGAACTTCACTAGGCCGCGGTAAGCGTTGGAACTTCGGCCTGCCGAAATGCCTTTGGCGATAACCGTGCTGCGAGTATTTTTGCCTATGTGGATCATCTTTGTGCCGGTGTCGGCTTGCTGAAAGTTGTGAGTCAGTGCGACAGAATAAAATTCGCCCACGCTGTTGTCACCACGCAGTACACAGCTGGGGTATTTCCAGGTGATGGCAGAGCCGGTTTCGACCTGCGTCCACGACACTTTTGAGTTTTTGCCGATGCAGGCAGCGCGTTTGGTGACAAAGTTATAGATGCCACCTTTGCCTGTTTCATCGCCCGGATACCAGTTTTGCACCGTGGAGTATTTGATTTGTGCATCGTCCAAAAGTACCAACTCCACCACCGCAGCGTGCAATTGGTTTTCATCGCGCATAGGCGCGGTGCAGCCTTCCAAATAGCTGACGTAGCTACCTACGTCGGCGATGATCAGGGTGCGCTCAAACTGGCCAGTGTTGGCAGCGTTGATACGGAAGTAGGTGGACAGCTCCATCGGACAGCGCACACCTTTGGGGATGTACACAAATGAGCCGTCTGAGAATACCGCTGAGTTCAGCGCGGCGTAATAATTGTCAGCAACCGGAACCACGCTGCCCAAATACTTCTTTATCAGCTCTGGATGTTTTTGTAACGCCTCGGAAATAGGGCAAAAGATAACGCCGGCTTTTTCCAGTGGCTCTTTGAAGGTGGTGGCAACAGAGACAGAATCGAATACCGCATCCACAGCAACGCCGGCCAATTTGGCCCGCTCGTGCAACGGAATACCCAGTTTTTCATAGGTTTTAAGCAGTTCCGGGTCGACTTCGTCCAAACTCTGAGGCATATCTTCCGGACGTTTAGGCGCGGAATAGTATGAAATGTCGTTGAATTTCACTTTTGGGTAGTCTACGTGAGCCCATTCTGGCTCGTCCATTTCCAGCCAGCGGCGGTAGGCTTTAAGGCGCCACTCAAGCATGAATTCGGGCTCTTGCTTAAGGTTGGAGAGACGGCGAATAACGTCTTCGTTGAGGCCTGGTTCAAAGGTGTCTGACTCGATCTCGGTTACGAAGCCGTGTTCGTAATCCCGCTTGATGAGTTCTCTTACCTCTTGATCTGTAGTTGGCATAACATTCGCTCCGTATTCTCTAATCGTGGGCAGTAATGCCCTTTAGTTTAAATTCGCCGGCATCCGTCTTGGTTGCCGAGCTGATTCGTTAACTGTAAGTCCTAATCATACAATACCCGACTAATTTAGTCAGGTATTAATTAGGGCAAAATCGCACTATATCGCAAACCGCCTGTAAAGCCTGCTCTGCCTCAGTCTGGCGGCTCTGTTTGGCGCCGATCAGCCCGGCAGAGCGCCCGGCAGCTTGTTTTAAGCTGTGTCGCCGTGTCTGGCTAGTTAGAAATAGGTAAGGACGCGGAAGAAGCGCTGACTGGCAAATCAGCTGTCAGCGTATTTTGGGCTAACATCCTAGTTTACAAAAACAATTTGGGGCCGGACGGATCTGCTGGTCTTTTTGTAAGCTATAAAAAAGATCTTCCGCTTTGCATGAAGTTATATACGGCTATATTCTAAGTAAGGTTCAGCCCAGCAAAGATATCTGCGCAGCGACGACTCACGTTTGATCTGCGGCTACCTAGACGTAGTTAGTGTCAGAGTCCAAACTCCGACACATGACTGTACCAATCCTAGCAACCGAAGGTTCAGACACTAAGCTTTTTATACTTAATCCTAGTAGGCTCAGCACCGTCCCCAAGTCGCTTGCGGCGCTGCGCTTCATAGTCTGTGTAGTTACCTTCATGCCAAACCACTTCGCTGTCGCCCTCAAAGGCTAGGATATGAGTGCAGATGCGGTCCAAGAACCAGCGATCGTGAGACACAACAATAGCGCAGCCGGGGAATGCCAAAATGCCTTCTTCCAGTGCACGCAACGTCTCTACATCGAGATCGTTAGTAGGTTCATCTAATAGCAGCACGTTGCCGCCGCGCTTAAGCAACTTGGCCATGTGCAGCCTGTTTCGTTCGCCGCCGGATAAGTCTTTGACGAATTTCTGCTGGTCGGCGCCGCGAAAGTTAAAGCGGCTGGCATAGGCTCTTGAGGACACTTCGTATTTACCAACTTGAATCTGCTCTTGTTCGTCCGAGATTTCCTGCCATACAGTGTTGCCGCCGTTCAGCTCATCTCTGCTTTGATCGACATAGGCAAGCTCTACGGTTTCCCCTAGCTCTATAGTGCCGCTGTCGGGTTGCTCGGTGCCAACTAACATGCGCAGGAAGGTGGTTTTACCGGCGCCATTGCCGCCGATGATGCCAACAATGCTGCCTTTGGGAACCGAAAAAGTGAGATCTTCGATTAAGCTCTTATCGCCGAACGCTTTGCCTAAGTTTTTTACTTCAAGAACCTTGTCACCTAGGCGCTGGCCGGGAGGGATATACAGCTCTTGAGTTTCGTTGCGCTTTTGAAAGTCTTGCGAATTAAGCTCTTCAAAGCGTGCGATTCTTGCCTTGCTCTTTGACTGACGGCCTTTAGGGTTTGAGCGTACCCACTCTAATTCCGATTTGATTGTGCGCTCGTGAGCGGCTTCCTTTTTGGCTTCGCTTGCTAGCCGACTTTCTTTGGTTTCCAGCCACGTCGTGTAATTTCCTTCGTAAGGGATGCCGTGGCCTCGGTCAAGTTCCAGAATCCAGCCTGCTGCATTGTCGAGGAAGTAGCGGTCGTGAGTAATAGCGACAACTGTGCCTGTGTAATCTTGCAGGAATCGCTCAAGCCACGCCACGCTGGCGGCATCTAAGTGGTTAGTAGGTTCGTCAAGTAAGAGCATGTCCGGTTTAGACAATAAAAGTCGGCAAAGCGCGACTCGACGCTTTTCACCGCCTGATAAATGGGCAACTTCAGCGTCCCATGGTGGCAAGCGTAGAGCATCGGCGGCGCGCTCAAGAGTTCGTTCTACCTGCCAGCCATCAACCGCATCTATCTCATTTTGCAAATTACCTTGCTGCTCCAGCAGGGACGTCATCTCATCGTCGCCCATGGGCTCGGCAAATTTGTCACTGATCGCGTTGAACTGCTCGAGAAGATCAATAATCTCCTTGATGCCCTGCTGAACATTGCCGCGAACGTCAGTAGTTTCGTCTAACTCCGGCTCTTGGGGTAGATAGCCCACTTTAAGATCCGGCTGTGGTCTGGCTTCGCCGTTAAACTCTGTATCTAGTCCAGCCATGATTCTGAGCAACGTCGATTTACCAGAGCCGTTGAGCCCTAGCACGCCAATCTTCGCGCCAGGGAAAAAGGACAGAGAAATATCCTTGAGAATCTCACGCTTTGGAGGAACAACTTTGCCAACCTGATGCATGGTGTAAACAAACTGAGCCATTTCACGAAACCTTAGTAAAAAAATAGGCCACTATTATGGCATAGCTGTTGTCAATTTGGAGTCCAAAACCGTTGATGGGAGCTAGATTTCTGGTGCCGAACCGGCGGTCATCATGTAGAATGTCGCCTTCTCAAAATCACCACAACCACCTTGGAGACTTCGATGTTTAATTCCGATATTCGCATTTCTGACTTTGATCCAGAAATCAGCGCCGCAATTGAAGCGGAACGCACTCGGCAAGAGCAGCACATTGAATTGATAGCCTCAGAAAACCACGCCAGCCCGCTCATCTTTGAGGCGCAGGGCTCGGTTTTGACCAATAAGTATGCAGAAGGCTATCCCGGTAAACGCTATTACGGCGGTTGTGAGCACGTAGATGTGGTTGAGACCCTCGCCATTGACCGTGTTAAAGAGTTGTATGGTGCAGATTACGCTAATGTTCAGCCTCATTCTGGTTCGCAGGCTAATGCTGCTGCCTACATGGCAATGATAAAGCCAGGAGATACAATCCTTGGCATGAGTCTAGCGGACGGCGGGCACCTAACCCACGGCGCGAGCGTTAGCTTTTCAGGTCGCATTTACAATGCCGTTCAATACGGTATCAACGAGTCCGGCGAAATTGACTACGATCAAGTCGATGCGCTCGCCCAAGAACACAAACCCAAACTTATCGTGGCAGGCTTCTCGGCCTACTCACGAATTATTGATTGGCAGCGATTTCGAGATATCGCCGACAGTGTAGGCGCTTACTTTATGGTGGATATGGCTCACATTTCGGGATTGGTTGCTGCGGGTGTTTATCCAAGCCCGGTTAACATCGCTGACGTCACCACGTCTACCACACACAAAACTCTGCGTGGGCCCCGTGGCGGTATCATTTTAGCTAAATCAAATCCTGAGCTTGAAAAGAAGCTTAATTTTGCTGTTTTCCCTGAAAGCCAGGGCGGCCCGTTAATGCATGTGATCGCAGCTAAAGCAATCTGTTTCAAAGAAGCGATGAGCCCTGAATTTAAGACTTAT
Source organism: Glaciecola sp. (assembly GCA_047628735.1). Lineage (GTDB taxonomy): Bacteria > Pseudomonadota > Gammaproteobacteria > Pseudomonadales > Pseudohongiellaceae > UBA9145. The sequence continues at coordinate 21,435 of JBLHVT010000018.1, read as the reverse complement.
CAAGAACAGGTAGTTAAAAATGCCCAGCTTATGGCGAAGATATTTATCGAGCGTGGCTTTGACATTATTTCTGGCGGCACAGATGACCATCTTTTTTTGCTGAGCCTGATTCGTCAGGGCATAACCGGTAAGGCGGCTGATGCAACGCTTGGCCGTGCCAATATCACGGTAAATAAGAACGCGGTTCCAAATGATCCTAAGCCTCCTTTCGTGACTAGTGGGCTAAGGATCGGCACGCCGGCAATCACTACAAGGGGTTTTAAGGAAGCTGAAATTACCGACCTTACTAACTGGATCTGTGATGTGCTCGACAACATGGAAGATGAGACTGTAATAAACGAAGTTAAACAGAAAGTGCTTAAGCTGTGCGCGAACTTCCCTGTTTATGTGTCCTCGTAACGGGACATTCAAATGATAGTCTAGGGTCAGGTTTCAGTGGCAAGGCTTATCAGCAATGATTGATACTGAACGAAAGGTTATTTATGCATTGTCCATTTTGTAGCGCGGTTGACACCAAAGTTATCGATTCGAGATTGGTGACGGAAGGTAATAACGTTCGCAGGCGCCGCGAGTGTGTCACGTGTGAAGAGCGTTTCACTACCTATGAATCTGCTGAATTAGTGATGCCGCGTATTATTAAAGCAGGGGGCGTTCGTGAGCCCTTTAATGAAGATAAATTATTTGCCGGTTTTAGTAAGGCTCTCGAGAAACGCCCCGTTAGCATCGAAAACGTTGAAGAGGCGGTTACTCGTATCAAGGCGCATTTGCGGTCTACCGGTGAGCGAGAAATACAGTCTCGTGATGTTGGCGAACAGGTAATGAAAGAACTTCGTCAGTTAGATGAAGTTGCTTTTGTCCGCTTCGCTTCAGTCTATCGCTCGTTTAAAGATCTTAACGAGTTTCGCGAAGAAATTGACCGTTTGTCTCGCGACAACTCTGATTCGAATAAGGCTACTTAAAATACTAATATAGTGGCTCGGAGCCCTGTCAGTCTGCAGGGCCTGATGGCTGCATTCCTCTGAACTTGGCTAAGCTTATTTATCATGCAAATAATTCCTAACGCCAAGCTAGACGTCAAGCTTCTTGACTGGCCGGTTTATATGGCTCAGGCAATTAGTCTCGCACAAAATGTTATCAATACCTCTCCAAATCCTAGAGTTGGCTGTGCCATAGTATGTCAAAGTGGTCAGATTGCATTAGGTTGGCACGAGATGCCAGGGCATGCCCATGCAGAAATTATGGCGCTTCGCAGTGCCAAGACTAGTGGTTTAAATGTCAACGGCGCGACAGTTTTTGTCAGTCTCGAACCGTGTGCTCATCATGGGCGCACCGGGCCCTGCGCCGAGGCGCTGGTGAATGCGGGTGTTGAAAAGGTGGTTATTGCAACTCTAGATCCGAATCCAATCGTGACTGGCAAAGGTGTCGCTATTATGGAATCTGCTGGCATTGAGGTTACCCATTTACCTGATTTCGAAGAGCAGGCTCGTTCGATAAATCCGGGTTTCTTCAAGCGAATGGAAACAGGCCTTCCCTTTGTACGAGTCAAACTTGCGATGAGTTTGGACGGCCGAACCGCGCTCGCCAACGGGGAGAGCCAATGGATCACCAGTGCCGATTCGCGGAGGGATGTGCAGCGCCTGCGGGCATCGGTGAGCGCTGTTGTCACTGGTGTCGAATCGGTTCTCAAAGACGACCCTTTGATGAATGTTCGTGCTGATGCATTAGGTCTGACAGGAGTTGAGAAAACCTCCAATAAACTGTCCCTGAGTAAACAGCCCCTACGGGTGATTCTAGACAGTGCGCTGCGCACGCCACCCGGCGCAAAAATCTACGGTCCAGGTTCTGTAAAGCTGTTCACTTTGGCCTCTAAGCAGGTAATGGCAGCCTATAGTGAATCCATCCCAGCCGGTTGCAACGTACAGGTCATCAATACCCCAGCGGCTCTTATTGAGGGTAAAAAAAGAGTCAATTTGCTATCTGTGCTAGAATCGCTCGCCCAAATTGAGTGTAACGAAGTGTTAGTAGAGGCCGGAGCCACGCTATGTGGTGCGTTTATTGACGCTAAACTAGTAGATGAGCTGGTGATTTACATAGCGCCTAAACTGTTAGGTGCAGATTCCAAGCCGTTGCTTGAGCTTAAAGAGTTAACTTTATTAGCCCAAGCCCCGGAGTTTAGAGTTGCTGAGTTAAGACAGGTCGGGGCAGATATTAAAGTGGTTCTTCGTCCTCAAACTGTCGGTTCAGAGTGACTTCTTAGTTACGATGACCGTTAAATACGTCAATAAAAATTGAGTACAAAGAATGTTTACTGGAATTATAGAAGCTATCGGAAGTGTTAAAAGCCTGCGGGAGATTAAATCTGAGTGGCGGTTAGTGCTAGAGACTCCAAAGCTGGACATGTCTGATGTAAAAATAGGAGACTCAATCGCCGTCAGCGGTTGCTGTCTTACAGTCGTAGAAATATCAGGTTCGAGTTTTGCAGCTGACGTTTCAAACGAGACTTTACGTTGCACTTCTTTAGGCGCGTTGAAGCCTGGGTCACGGGTGAATTTAGAAAAAGCGATGATAGCTACTGATCGCTTTGGCGGGCATATTGTAAGTGGTCATGTGGATGGTGTTGGAAAATTAGCGACCAGCAGTCAAGAAGGGCAAAGTATAAAACTAACTTTCGAAGTGCCAGATGAATTAGGCAAATATATTGCCGCAAAAGGCTCAATTTGTATTGATGGCACTAGTTTAACGGTTAATGAAGTTTCTGCTAACAGCTTCTCGATAAATGTCATTCCTCATACTCAGGAAGAGACAATTATCGGTGAATACGGTGTCGGCCGAGTAGTTAATTTGGAAGTGGATTTGGTTGCTCGTTATTTAGAGCGATTGATGAGCGCAGGACAGAAATCTAGCGGCCTAATCACCGAAGACTATTTGGCAGAGCATGGCTTTGGCAAGGTTTGATTTATGACTAAAGTTCAGAGCTACAGTATAGAGCGACGGTTCTCAAGCACAGTACGCACCATTTTATAAACCAAGATCAATAGAGTTAAATTCTCGCCCATGCAATTGAATTCAATAGAAGAAATAATAGACGACATACGCCAAGGCAAAATGGTTATCCTGATGGATGATGAAGATCGCGAAAACGAAGGAGATCTTGTCATCGCGGCTGAGCGTGTACGAACTGAAGACATTAATTTCATGGCAACCAATGCCCGCGGTTTAATTTGCTTGACCTTAACTCGCGAGCGCTGCAAATACTTGAAGCTGCCTTTGATGGTAGATGATAACAATACGCCCTATGAAACAAATTTCACTGTCTCGATAGAAGCAGCCAGTGGTGTCACTACAGGAATCTCTGCGGCAGATAGAGCAAGAACAATTCAAGTGGCTGTGAGCCGGGATAGTCAGCCAGAAGATATCTTGCAACCAGGGCACGTGTTTCCGATCATGGCTCAGATTGGTGGCGTGCTGCGCCGGGCAGGGCATACTGAAGCTGGCTGTGATCTCGCAAGAATGGCGGGCTATTCTGCGTCCTCAGCAATCGTTGAGATAATGAATGAAGATGGTTCCATGGCTAGAAGGCCAGACCTTGAAGTATTTGCGAAGAAGCATGGCTTGAAAATTGGCACTATTGCAGACTTGATTCACTACCGTATTGCTAATGAGCATACAGTCGAACGAACCGATTCAAACGTTTTGCAAACGCAGTACGGTGAATTTAATGTACACACCTATAAAGATTCGTTAAGTGGCAGCACACATCTGGCCTTTGTAAAGGGCGAGATTAAAGCGGATGAATGTTGTTTGGTTAGAGTGCATATTCCTAATACTATTCGAGATACCTGCGAGGTTTTCAACGCAGGTCGAACAAGCTGGTCTTTTGGGTCAGCTCTAAAGCGAATCTATGAAGAAGGTAAAGGGGTAGCTGTCTTGCTGTCTGAAGAAGACTATGGCCAAAACATGGCGCATAATCTAGCTGCAGCGATTGGCTCTCCAGGTGATACTCAGCCGACCAGTAGACCTGGCAGCGACCTCACCATTGGCACAGGGTCGCAGATACTTCGGGACTTAGGCGTTGGCAAGATGGAACTGCTTAGCTACCCCGCGCGCTTTAACGCCATTTCTGGCTTTGATTTAGAAGTTGTCAATTTTGTAGAATTCGAACGGCAAGACTAGAGTTGAACCGCTAACATTGTAGAATTTCAGTCTCGCGCTGCGAGCAACGTGCAAGGAACGGAATATGAGCATAAGAACAATTGAAGGAAACTATAATAACGCAGCAGCCAAGTATGCTATTACGGTAACTCGCTGGAACAGTTTTATTGTTGATCGTCTATTAGACGGAGCGCTTGAAGCGCTAAAGATGCACGGTGTTGCTGAGAAAGACATTACTATAATAAAGGTACCAGGTGCTTTTGAATTGCCTTTGGCGGTCAAAAAATTGCTGGCATCAGAGTCGTTCGATGCTGTAATTGCATTGGGCGCAGTTATCCGCGGCGGCACTCCACATTTCGATTATGTTGCAGGTGAGTGCGTTAAGGGCTTGAGCCACGTTAGTCTCGATAGTTCAGTGCCAGTTACCTTCGGCGTCCTAACGGTTGATTCAATTGAACAGGCGATTGAGCGAGCGGGCACTAAAGCAGGTAACAAGGGCGAAGAAGCAGCCCTTACTGCGATGGAAATGGTCAGTCTTTCCCGTCAGTTGGAATGCTAAATGAGTGCCGAAAAAGAGCCTTCTGCGGTTGAACCCGCGCGTTCAAACCGAAAGCGAATTCCCTTAGCGCAGCGCCGCAAAGCCCGTCGGGTTATTTTGCAGGCCGTTTATCAATGGATAATGACGCAGGACAGCCCCAAGGACATCGCTAAACAATACCGCGAAGAAACTGAAGGTAAAGTTGATTGGGATTATTTTGGTGAAATTTTTGTGGAAATTCCGGCACAGGTTATACAGCTTAACGAGTTCTTAGAACCAGTAATCGATAGGCAATTGAAAGCATTAGATCCTATCGAGAAAGCATTGCTGTATCTAGGCACTTATGAATTGGCTTATCGAATAGATGTGCCCTATCGCGTGGTGATCAACGAGTGTGTTGAACTGGCCAAAGTATTCGGCGCCACTGACGGTCATAAATACATAAATGGCGTGCTAGATAAATTGGCGAAGACCTTAAGGGCTGTAGAACTCGGCGCTTAAACCTTTGTTACATCCAATGTGTCAGTGACATCTGACCTTGGCGCTGGGCATCATCAAGTTAGTCGACATACTATTGCCACAATTTTATTGTTATGAGCCTTTCTGAATTCGACACCATATCGCAATACTTCAATAGTGCTAGGCTGGGTTTTAGCCGCAGTGGCGTTAGTGTGGGGATTGGTGATGATGGTGCGGTAATCCAGCCTCCGAAAGGTTCTTCCTTAAGTATGTCTATGGATTTACTTGTAGAGGGCGTTCACTTTCCTCAAAATGCCAACAGCAGTTTTATAGCGAGTCGGGCACTGGCGGTTAATCTCAGTGACTTAAGCGCGATGGCAGCAAGGCCTTTGTGTTTTACCCTCGGCTTGTCGCTGCCAAGTTTAGATGAGGATTGGCTTGAAGGGTTTAGTGAAGGCCTCTCTAGGATGGCTAAGCGATTTGACTGTCCTTTGGTGGGAGGAGACTTAACGCAATCACTTGCCGATGCGCCGATAGTTATAGCGATTCAAGTTCACGGATACCATCTGGACAGCCAGCCGGTTTTAAGAAGTACGGCGCTCAATGGCGATGGCATATTTGTAACTGGAACATTAGGTGATGGGGCAATTGGCTTGTGCAGTTTGGGTCTGCAATCCCATCTGGAAAATTCGATTGCGTTAGACCTCGCCGCACTTAACGAAGACCATCGCAGTTATCTCAACCAGGCTTACTATGAGCCAGAACCTCGAATTGAATTTGCTCTGGCCGCAGCCGGGCTGATGACAGCTTGTATCGATATCTCTGATGGATTGGCGGGTGATCTAGGTCACATACTTAAAAGCAGTGGCGTGGGCGGGAATGTTAATAGCACCCTAATCCCTTATTCATCCGCGGCCATGGCTCATGTTAGTTTAGAAGGTCGCTTGCAGGCGGCATTGTATGGAGGCGATGACTACGAGCTCTGTTTTACTGCGCCGGCCGATGCGCAAGAACAACTCTACAGGATTGCTGCCAGTCAAAATGTAGGTTTGCAAAAAATAGGTGAGATAACCAGTGGCAGCGAGCTGCGACTTTGTGATGAGAATGGCATTGAGATACTCCAGCTTAATCAAGCCTATCAGCATTTTGCTCCTCGCGGTTCTGCAAAGTAGTTTGGGTACTAACTTACTTAACAGGGCGAGCTTTTCCCCAATGACTGAACTGCTATGAACAAGGCTCCAAAATCAGTATGGCGCAATCCTGTGCACTTCCTCGCCTTCGGTTTGGGAAGCGGGGCCTCGCCTTATGCACCTGGAACTTTTGGCACAGCAATGGCGGTAGTAATTTATTGCCTGCTGCCGGCAATGTCGGTGGTGGCCTATGTCATATTTCTGGTGATCACCAGCCTGATAGGGGTCTATTTGTGTGACAAGACTTCCAAAGATTTAGGGGTTCATGATCATGGCGGTATAGTCTGGGATGAATTCGTAGGTTATTGGATCACCATGTTTTTAGCACCTAGCGGCTGGATTTGGATTATTTTGGGCTTCATGTTTTTTCGGCTTTTCGATATATGGAAGCCATGGCCCATAAAATGGGTAGACAAAGAGGTTCATGGGGGTGTCGGAATCATGCTAGATGACGTTTTAGCAGGTATAATGGCAGCCCTGTGTATTCAGGCTCTGGCATTTTGGTTGCTGTGACGCCTCGGGATACGAAATTAGGCGGCAATCCACATTGCCTGTAAAGAGGAAATTCTGTTGTCTGTAACTTTTACCGCATCGGCTAAATTGCCCACTCAGTGGGGGCTATTCACTATCCACGGATTTGAAGAAATGGCCACTGGCAAAGAGCACGTGGCACTGGTTTTTGGTGATATTGATTCGGCAGATTCAATACTGTGCCGAGTTCATTCTGAATGCCTCACCGGCGACTGTATGTTCAGCCTGCGCTGTGACTGTGGGCCTCAGTTGCAACACGCCATGCAAGAGGTGGCACAAGCGGGCAGTGGCATAATTCTTTATCTTCGTCAGGAGGGCCGAGGCATCGGCTTGCTTAATAAAATTAAGGCCTACGCACTGCAGGACTCAGGCGCGGATACGGTTGAAGCCAACGAACAGCTAGGTTTTGACGCCGATGGCCGTGAATATGCAATTTGCAAACCCATGTTTGAGCATTTTCAGGTGAGCAAGGTTAGGTTAATGACGAACAACCCTCGCAAGATCGAAGCACTCAAAAGTATGGGTGTGGAAGTGACCGAAATTGTTCCAATCAACATGGGTTCAAATCCGCACAACGAAAGCTACTTGGCGGTAAAGGTCGATAAGCTTGGCCATATGATGTAATTGAAGTTGATGCTGGCGTTGACGCAGTTGATAAGATTGAAATCAACGCCATTGAAAATAATTTTTTCCTGATCCGATACGCCGAGGGCTATTTATTGAGCGCAGTAGACTTACCCCCAACAAAGCGCATTACTATTGATTTTATTCGTCACGGCGAACCAGAGGGCGGAGACATTCTGCGTGGCCGGGTCAATCCGGTGCTCACAACGTTGGGCTGGTCTCAAATGCGCAATGCTGCCGCGTTGGATGACAGTCATAAAACTTCACCGCAAACTCCACCGTGGACTCATATCATTTCTTCACCGCTTTTACGCTGTCGCGAGTTTGCTGACCGCACTGCCAGTTCGGTCAACGTAACAGCATCAATAGAAGATCAGTGGCAGGAAATTGATTATGGCGACTGGGATGGAATGAAAATCAGCGACTGGCGCAAGGTCGCAGCTGATCAGTTTAAAGCGTTTCAGACAGATCTTGCCGCATTAGCGCCGCCCAATGGTGAGGACTATCTATCGTTTAAGGAAAGGATTCAATCAGCATTTGCAGGTTTAGCTGACCTGCCTGATAAAAGTCATGTACTGGTTGTGACACACGGTGGGGTACTTCGAGTGGTGCTGCCAACAGTCTTAGGTATGCCGCTAAATAAAAGCTTTCCGCTTTTTATTCCCTTCGCTTGCTACAGCCGTATTAGTGTCGATGTTTTTGAAGGGAAAATGCATTCGGCGCTCATGTTTCATAATGGCGCCGAATACGCTGCTGGCAGTTACAAACTTATTAAAGACTAGCTAATTAAAGCCTAACCAATAGACGCAGCGCAGCTGACCTAATGGCAAGACTAGTAGTCGATTCCTTCTGAACTTTTTAGTAGTCGATTCCTTTCTGAACTTTCACGCCATCATAAAACGCGTGTTTGGATTCACCTAACTCTGTAACCGTGTCGGCAATCTCAATTAACTCTTTTGATGCACTGCGACCGGTGACGATAACGTGCTGCATGGGCGGACGATTCTCCAATGCATTAATTACCATCTCTTTGTCGAGGTATCCGTAAGTGAGCATGTAAGTCAACTCGTCTAGCAAAACTACATCGATGTCTTTATTACTTAACAGCTCTGCTGCCTTTTCCCAAGTTGCCACCGCTGCCGCAATGTCTGCGTCACGATCTTGAGTTTCCCAGGTAAAACCAGTGTTCATAACATGAAATTCTACCTGTGGGTGATCTTGAAACAACAAGTGCTCGCCTGTTTCCCACACGCCTTTAATGAACTGAATGACACCGCAGCGCAGGCCGTGACCAACGCTGCGGGCCAGCATGCCAAATGCTGAAGAACTTTTTCCTTTGCCGTTTCCAGTTAGGACTATCATAAGGCCCTTGTCGATGGTCGCTTGCGCAATTTTGCCATCGATATGGGCCTTTTTGCGCTCCATCGCTTTTTTATGACGTTCGTTTCTTTCAGTCTGCTTTGACACGTTGATCTCCGTTCGCTGATGAATTTTAAAAAGGTTCGGCTTAGAAGTTTAATCTAAGCCCTACATAAGAGCCTCTGTCGGCTGAATTAAAATCAAATATTTCTTGATATTCTTCGTCCAGAAAGTTCTCGATTCTAGCGTAGACTTCGACTGTTTCACTAATCTTGAAATTGGCATTTATATCCATTACGCCGAAGTTTTCCAAGGAGACCACTCCACCTCCGATCTCATCAATGGAGTCTTCCGAGGTGCGGTAGAACGCGTTAACAGATAAACGTTCATCTGTGCTCCTATAGGAGACGCCGATGTTCGCTAAGGTCTCAGGCCGGCGTCTGCGTTGCACGCCGTTCGGGCGTTCGGTGTCATTGTAAGTGTAATTGGCGTTTACGTTCCAATTATCACTAATTGCAAAGTTGCCAGAGAGTTCCACACCTTTAGACGTGCTGGTGCCGATATCTTGCAAATAGCCGCTGAAACCAGCGATGTCAAAAACGATCGCATCTTCAATTTTTTGGTCAAAGTAGACTGCTTCCAATTTAAGGCGCGTACCGGAATAGTACTCGACGCCGACCTCAAAACCTTCGCTGTTTTCTTCTTTAAGCGTTACCAGCGAGGCCGGTGGAGATGAAAATGCGCCGGCGTTATAGGCGACCTCGGCAGGTGCTGGTGCTCGAAAGCCGGTTCCGAAACTGGATTTGAATTTAAGCGTATCGGTGGAATTAAGCTCCATAAGATAAGCACCGGTCACCCGATAGCTTGTGTGTTCACCGAACTCATCGTTGTCATCGTGACGCACGCCAGCGGTGAAAAACAGTGCCTGCGAGAATTTGCTAAGCGCCTCAACGTAAAAGCCTTTATTATCGCGAGTCGCATTATTATTACTTTCTTCTTCTAAATCCACACCAAAGACAAGATCAAGATTTTCGAGACTTTTAAGTTGGCCAACGTATTCCCAGCGTTCCAATTCGCCAAGTGCAGTAAAAGTTGAAACGCCAAGGGCGATGTTGTCACGGTCACTTTCTGTGTTGGAATATGCCAAGGAATGGCTCATAGATTCGGTAGAGTAAACAGCGCCGAGTCGGGTCGCTTGTAATTCAGAGATCGAATTACAGTCGTGAACTGTGCCGCCGGAAAAACAGCCATCAAACTGTGCGTTGGCATCGACGTCGCGGTGCACAAGGTCAATTCTCAGGTTTTCTGAAATGCTAAGACCGAATCGTGCGTGAATTGTGTCATTATCGTAGCCGTCATCGTCCATTAAAACGTCGTCTGAATCGCGGGTATTAAAGCCGTCCACGTCTAAGGTGCTGGCAGATATAAAAAAGTCGGCTGTGTCGTTGCCGCCGCTTATGTCGCCGGCAAGCTGGGTTGTTCCAAAACTGCCGGATTGCATGTCTATGTTTCCGTCAAGCCCGCTGCTGCCACGTCTTGAGGTGATATTGATAACACCGCCGGCGTCGGCTCCATAGCTTAAGCCCTGTGGTCCGCGAAGTATTTCAACTCTATCTATTCCCGAGCTTACGATGTGCTGAACCTGAGGGCTTACTTGGGTGCCACTGGGGTCGGCAAGTTTCAAACCATCAAAACGTACCAGGGTCCTAAACCCTTCCTCACCGCGAATGCGCAGAGATGTCGCTGCACCGATACCGCCGTTGCGAGAGACACTTACCGCAGGAAGTTGGCGAATAACATCAGTGAGAGATTGATTGCCGCGAGCGGTTATTTGCTCTTTTGTTAAAATTGATACAGAGGTGCCAACTTGCTTGACTGGTACTGGTATGCGGTTTGCAACGACGATGATTTCTTCTAAGGGGTCGGTTGATTGAGCTAGTGCTGACTGGCTCAACAGAAATGATGCCGCAATTGTTGAAAGTGTAAAAGGTATGTACTTCATATTATTTCCCAATGAATCTGCGTGCCTAATCGCTAATGCGACGGCTAGTAAGTTTCAGGTTCAGTAGGGAGGGAATAGGCAGGAGAATCTTAACTTCAAGATTCCTCCACTGATGTAGCCCTCCGCTGCATCTGGTAGTGACTTTATGTAGGCTGGTATCGGACTTGCTTTTGAAACTCTTATCCAAGTTTCAGTGGCTTACCGTTGCGGGGGCAGTGTTGGATTCGCACCAACTTCCCAATTAAGTCAGCCGGTCTGGCACTGGCACCTAATAAAGAATGCTCGTATTGGAAACCAAACTGGCCCAATCCGAACAGCGCAGAGTCTATAGACAAGCATTTGTTGAGTCAATTGACATCTATAGACAGTGTCTTTGACAGTTCGAAGGACTAGTCTCTATAATCACCACAGTTTTAGGTGCCTGTATGATGAATTTCATCAGTACAGGGTAAACGGGAACACAGGTTAAATTGAGCGTTACGGCTCATAAATCCTGGGCTGCCCCCGCAACGGTAACCTTCGCTGGCATTTGCCAGTGGAAGAAGCCCGATACCGGCCTGAGCTAAGTGATTCTTATTGCTCGCAGTAATGCGCGTGAGGATCACCCGGTAATAAGCGGAGGGCTTATCTGAATCGATCAAGGATTAGTGTTTTCCTGATTTTTTCTCTCATCCCTTCTTTTGAATCATTGGCTAGAACCTTTTAAGTTAAGGGCTTTGCTGACGATTTCCCCTGTTTTTCTAATGCTGCGATGGACGACGCTAATGACTAGTCATAAAGAAAAAATGCAAAAACACAAAGAGAAGGTGGACGCAAGCATTGCCAAGGCTGAAATCGACCGCGGTACGGTTTTATTGCTCACAGGCAACGGCAAAGGCAAAAGTAGTTCTGCCTTTGGTATGGTGCTGCGCTGTTTAGGGCACGGCTATCGAGTTGGGATCGCGCAATTCATTAAAGGAACCTATTTCACTGGCGAAAAAGAATTTCTGGCACCCATGACCGATAAAATTGAGTTTTATCAAATGGGCACAGGTTTTACTTGGGAGACTCAGGATAAATCCCAAGATATTGAAGCGGCTAAAAAGCTCTGGGTCATTGTTGAAAAAATGCTCCAAGACGAATCACTTTACTTAGTCGTCCTAGATGAACTCACCTATATGATCGCTTACAATTACATCGATGAAGACGTAATTATTGAAGCTATAAAAAATCGTCCGGAGTCACAAAGCGTGGTTATTACCGGCCGTGGTGGCGGGGCGGCTCTCAAAGATTTTGCAGATACAGTATCTGAAATAAAATCAGTAAAACACGCCTATCAAGCCGGCATTAAAATGCGTAATGGGATTGATCTGTGATGGCCCATCTTTGTAAAGCGAGCCCCTCTTGCCTAGCGTAACCTTAATGGTACAAGGCACCACCTCTGATGCTGGGAAATCTGTTCTAGTCGCAGGTCTTTGTCGACTACTGGCAAGGCAGAAGGTTAAAGTCGCCCCGTTTAAACCCCAAAATATGGCGCTTAACAGTGCCGTTACGATCGAAGGCGGCGAAATTGGACGCGCGCAAGCGGTGCAGGCGCAGGCGTGTTTTCTTGAGCCGCGCAATGACATGAACCCAATTTTAATTAAGCCTGAGGCGGATAGAACTGCTCAGATTATTGTGCATGGGAAAGTCTTAAAAACCATGGATGCTCAGTCATACCATGTCTATAAAAAAACGGCGCTTAACTTCGTGCTGGAGTCTCATGAAAGGCTTAAAAAAGATTTCGACTTTATTATCGTCGAAGGTGCCGGTAGCCCAGCAGAGATAAATTTGCGCGAAAATGACGTAGCCAACATGGGATTTGCAGAGGCCGTTGATTGTCCTGTGATTTTGATAGCAGATATCGACCGCGGTGGTGTTTTCGCAACAGTAGTGGGCACCCTCGAATTGTTGTCCGAATCAGAGCGCGGCCGTATCTGCGGCATTGTCATCAATCGATTTCGCGGTGATATTAAATTGTTAGAATCAGGTTTAAGCTGGCTGGAGGAGAAAGTGGGCAAGCCGGTGCTAGGGGTTTTGCCTTATCTGAAAGAGTTTTATCTAGATGCGGAAGATGCCATTAATGCAAGGCAGTTATTGGATTATGAGGCTGCTCATCTGAAAGTTGCCGTTATTGTGTTTCCTAGAATTAGCAATCACACAGATTTTGATCCCCTTCGTCTACATCCGCAGGTCGATCTTACTTATCTTTCACCTGCAGATAGAATTCCTGAATGTGATCTGTTGATTCTACCGGGCTCAAAAAGTGTTAGGGCAGATTTAGCCCAACTGGTTAAAAACGGCGGCGCAGATAATATTTCTCGTCATTTGCGCTACGGGGGCAAGCTGCTAGGCATTTGCGGTGGTTTTCAAATGTTAGGTGAAGTTATTGATGACAGCCAAGGTGTCGAAAGCGCGCCCGGCACTTCTGAAGGTCTGGGTTGGTTGAAAATGACGACCACTCTTGAGCCCAGCAAACAACTGCGCCAACGCGAAGGTACATTGTGTTTGAGCAATGCCCGCGCGGTCGGTTATGAAATTCACTGCGGCGAATCAAACGGCGCAGCTTTGAATAAGCCGTTTATGCACTTTATCGATGGCTCTCTCGACGGTGCCATAAGCGGTGATGGTCAAATAATCGGAACCTATCTGCACGGTCTGTTTGATGACCCGTCCTCTGCAAAGGCTCTGTTGTCTTGGGCGGGTCTGGACAGTCTTCAATCTGTGGATGTGGCAGAAATACGGGAACAGCAATTAGAGCGCCTCGCTGATGCGTTAGAGGAGCATGTGGAGGTGGAAAAATTGTTTCCAGCACTCTTTAATCCCGTTGACCTAGAAAACAAGCTCACCTTAAGCGGCAGAACGAGGCAGGCCCCTTGGAGAGAATAAACCATCGATCGGTCATGTTGTTTCTGCTGTGTGTATTGCCACTGATAATGCTGGTGTACCTGTCAGTAGGACCTAGCTGGATTGTGCCATGGCGACTATTTTCGCTATTAGGTGATAACGCAAATATTGAGCCGACGGTGATTCGTGAGGCGACTATTGTTAGCGCCATCCGTCTGCCGAGAGTACTTATGGCTGCCTTTGTTGGAGCATGCCTTGCTTGTTGCGGCGCGGCGATGCAGGGGCTTTTTAGGAATCCGCTAGCCGACCCTTCTCTAATTGGCGTTTCCAGTGGCGCCTCAGCTGGGGCCAGTTTCGTGATTGTGTTTGGCGCAGCTTGGCTCGATAGTAGCCAAGTTCTGGGTTTGTCTATGGTTAGTATCGGTGCCGTTGCCGGCGCCGTAGTAGCCGTGTTTTTAGTCTACAAGTTGGCTACCGATGGCTACGGTACATCAGTAATCACCATGCTTTTATCAGGTGTCGCGATTAGCGCTGTGGCGAGTGCGCTCAACAGTATGTTTAGCTATTTTGCAGATAGTGAAATGCTGCGAAGAATAAACGTTTGGGAGATGGGGAATCTGGACGGTGCCAACTGGGAGCGGGTTGCTATGATTGCTGCAGTTGCCGCTGTCTTACTGTGGCGTTTGCCTAAGCATGCTCTTGCATTAAATGCATTCTTACTTGGTGAGTCCGAAGCAAGGTATCTCGGCATCAATGTTGACTGGGTTAAAAAAGAATTAGTCCTTTTAACCGCACTTGCTGTCGGAATTAGCGTCGTGATCTCTGGAAACATCGCTTTTGTAGGGCTGGTGGTTCCTCACATTCTGCGTGGCTTTATCGGTCCAGATCACCGCTACTTATTACCGAGTTGTGCCTTGGCAGGAGCGATGTTGCTGATCGTGGCCGATATGATTGCAAGAACAGTTATTGCGCCAGCAGAACTTCCTGCTGGAATTTTGACTTCATTAGTGGGTGCGCCAGTTTTCTTTTACTTGTTGGTAAAAAGCAAATCACTCAATAACCCTGAACGGCTTTAAGGCAGGGTGAAAATAATTCAATGACACTTAAACTTCATAGCGTATCCGCGGTAATCAGCTCAGATATATCACTTATTGATATTGAACTCGAAGTTGAAGCGGGTGGGGTAACAGCAGTCATTGGCCCCAACGGTGCCGGCAAGACCAGTTTATTGCGAGCCATTTGCAGTGACTTAACCTTAAGCGGCGGGGTGATTAAGATAAACGACAAAGCCACTTCTCAGTGGGATGCACAATCCAAAGCTAAGCTTCTGGCTATTTTGCCCCAGCGCTCATCTCTTGAGTTTCCTTTCACTGTAGGGGAAGTTGTGACTATGGGCAGGATTCCTCATAGCACTTCCAATAGTCAAAACCGCGACATCGTCAATAAAGCCTTGGCACTGGTGGATTGCAATCATCTCGCTGCTCGCTCGTTTATCAATCTTTCCGGTGGTGAGAAGCAACGAGTGCAACTCGCTCGTGTCGCTGCTCAGGTTTGGGATGCAGTTGATGGTGGTGATCGCTGTCTGATCTTAGATGAACCAACCGCTTCATTGGATTTAGCACATCAGGAAATGGTTGTTGGGATGTTCGAATTTTTCGCGGCGCAAGGCGTCGCAATTTTAGTTGTACTGCATGACTTAAATTTAGCTGCCAAGTGCGCGAATCAGATATTGGTGCTCAAGGATGGCCACAGTGCGGCAATAGGTACACCAAAAGCGGTTTTGACTGAAGCCATGCTAAAAGAAGTTTTTAGTATTTCGGCCAAGGTTATAAGTAACCCAGTGAACGGTAAGCCGATGGTAGTGACATGAGCAAGCAGGCACAATCTTTACACAACCTACACTTTTTTCTAGGCGGCGCTCGCTCTGGTAAAAGTCGTTTAGCTTTGGCGAGCGCTCAACAATTTGCAAGTGAGACAGATGCATCGCTTGTTTTTATTGCCACGGCAACTGCCAACGATGAAGAGATGCGCAAACGTATCGAGACGCATCAAGCTGAGCGGGTTTCTCCTAATGGTGAAAATCCATGGGCGCTTATAGAGGAGCCTCTGCATCTTGCGCGCGCGCTGCTTCAAAACGATGCTAAGCGAAAGGTGATTTTGGTGGACTGCCTGACACTTTGGATAAGTAACTGTCTTCATCAAAAGGTATGGGACAATGAGAAAGACGAGTTGCTAAATTGTTTAGAGCAGCTCAAAGCGACAGTTATTTTTGTCAGCAATGAAACAGGCTTAGGCATTGTGCCGATGGGCGAACTAACACGGCAGTATGTTGATGCCAGCGGTTTTTTTCATCAGCGCTTGGCGCAGCGTTGTGCACATGTAGTTTTTACCGTAGCGGGCTTGCCTCATGTTTTAAAAGATGAAAGATAGTTAATAGCGAATCAAAATCGCCATATTTCTAAATCAGGAAAAGCATGACTAAGCATTGGTACCAAAACAAAACTAAGACAATTAATAGTGCAGCTATTGAAGACGCATTGGCGAGACAGACAGCTCTCACTAAGCCGGCCGGATCACTTGGTCGGCTAGAGGAAATTGGGGTTAAGTTTTCCGGTTGGCAAGGCACTGAAAAGCCGTCTCTAGATAAAATTCAAATTGCTGTGTTTGCAGCAGATCACGGCATTGCCGAAGCAGGTGTTTCTGCCTTTCCACAGCAGGTCACGGTGGAGATGGTGAAAAACTTCGCGCGCGGCGGCGCTGCTATTTCAGTTTTGGCGAGACAGTGCGGTGCACAGTTTTGTATTGTAAATATGGGAACAGCCTTTCCTTGCGGTGAATCAGCAGGTCTCATCTCTAAACCTGTGGCAGCGGGTACTCATAATTTTGCCAAGCGCGCAGCCATGTCAGCTGCCCAGCTCGATGAAGCGTTGCTAAGTGGTGCCGAGACCGTATTAGCTGACAGCCAGGTTTTTATCGGCGGTGAAATGGGTATCGCTAACACTACATCGGCGGCGGCTCTGGGCTGCGCGTATCTTGGAGTCAGTGCGTGCCAGCTTACTGGCAGCGGCACAGGCATAGACGACGCAGTGTTGCGCCATAAAATAGAACTAATAGATAGCGCTCTGGCTTTACATAAAGAGGCCGCAACTACTGCGTTCGAAAAACTCTGCTGTTTTGGTGGCTTCGAGATAGCGGCGCTAGCGGGTGCATACATAGCATGTGCACAAAAGGGTGTGCCGGTGTTGGTGGATGGTTTTATTAGTACCGCAGCCGCAGTAGCAGCAGTGTCTCTTAATTCTGGCGTTCGCGACTGGATGTTATTTAGTCATCTCTCGCAAGAGTCGGGTCACAGGCACTTACTACGGTTTTTGGACGCCAGCCCACTGTTGGATTTTCAGATGCGGCTCGGCGAAGGCAGTGGTGCTGCGCTTTGTGTATGCCTTCTTCAATCGGCGTGTTTACTGCAATCAGAAATGGCTACCTTCGAGGAAGCCGCGGTAAGGACGAGCTAGTTTATGAATGACAACCATAAGCAGGAAGAGTCTGGCGAGAATGAAAAACTAGATTCTCGGCATCAAGCCTATGAGTCACTGCGCACGGCTCTGGCGTTCCTTACCCTAATTCCGGTAGGCAGTGACGTGCGCTTTGATGATGATTCTATTCGCCATTCAATCCTTTTTTATCCTGTGATTGGTTTATTGTTAGGTGCGCTTAGCTATTTTGCTGCCAGTTTAATGCCGTTTACCGCGATTTTAAATTCTGCGCTGATCGTGTTTTTGTTAGTAGCGGTAACTGGCGGGCTTCATCTTGATGGCCTTGCCGATAGTACAGACGCCTGGTTCGGCGGCATGGGTGACAAAGCAAGAACTCTTGAGATCATGAAGGACTCTCATAGCGGCGCCATGGCCGCTGTATCAGTGTCGATGTTATTAATCGTTAAAACCGCGGCGGTTTATGAAGTGCTCTCTACTGAGGAGTTTGCTCTGCTAATTTTGGCACCAGTACTTTCCCGCCTTTCTGTTTTAGGTCTATTTATGTCCACCCCTTACATCGGGCAGGGGCCTATTGGTAAAGCAATAGCGGCATCTGATCCGGTACATTTATATGCAGTCCTTATTGGGTCAGTGGTGCTGTGTTTTTTTATGATTGCGCAGACATCGTTGATTCTGCTGCTGGCGCTTGTTTTCGGATTAGCATTATTGCTGCGAAAATGTATGTTAGCTCGTTTGCAGGGTTTCACGGGAGACTGTGCGGGAGCGCAAATTGAATTACTCGAAGTCTTTGTGTTAATTGGTGGCAGTCTTGTGGTGTCTTAGTTGGGAATCCGCAGGGCTGTCCATGGCTTGCGCTTTGGTTATTGATTACTTATTTGGGGAGCCTAAGCGATTCCACCCTTTGGTTGGCTTTGGCACACTCGCCAACTGGATCGAATCTTTGCTTAATGGTGAAACGACTACGAAAAGCGCAAGCGTTTCTAGGCTAAGTGGCGCCTTAGGCTGGGTTTTATTGTGTATTGCGTTGCCGATAATTTTAGGCAACGTTCTTATCAAGCTACCATCATCATGGGCTTTTTTGTTTTCCGTATTCATTCTATATTTATGTATCGCGCCAAATAGTCTTGCTAAGCACGCCCATGCAATTCAAAGCAGCCTCGCGAAAAATAATATTGAAAAAGCACGAGTAGCACTAAGCGCAATTGTGAGCCGTGATTGTGGGGATTTAGATACCAAACAAATTGCGGCAGGGTCAGTAGAATCTGTTTTAGAAAATGGTAGCGATGCAGTCATAGCGCCACTTTTTTGGTTTTTTCTATTGGGCGCTCCAGGAGTTCTTCTCTACCGTTTAGCGAACACTCTCGATGCGATGTGGGGTTATAGAACTAAGCGTTTCAACAATTTTGGCTTCGCTGCTGCCAGACTGGATGATTTGTTAAATTGGGTCCCCGCTCGCTGCTGTGCGTTTCTTTATGCGGTAGCTGGTAATTTCTTTAAAGCCATAGGGTGTTGGCAAAGCCAAGCGAGGCTGTGGTCTAGCCCAAATGCAGGTCCAGTAATGGCAAGCGGAGCGGGGGCGTTAAATTTGATAATTGGTGGCAGTGCTTCTTACCATGGCCACGAAGAGTCGCGCCCAGTTTTAGGGATTGGTGAAATACCCAACGCGAGCGATATTCGGCGCAGTGTGAATTTGGTTAACAAGGCGACGGGCTATTTTGTTTCAGTAATTCTAATTTGGGAGCTAGGCCTTTGTTATCTCGACATGGTGGCAACTTAAGTGC
This sequence comes from Glaciecola sp., assembly GCA_047628735.1. Lineage (GTDB taxonomy): Bacteria > Pseudomonadota > Gammaproteobacteria > Pseudomonadales > Pseudohongiellaceae > UBA9145. Next base: position 2,440 of record JBLHVT010000018.1, on the reverse strand, counting down.
AGCTTCTGCAGAATTCGGTATACCAATAGAGCAGTGGATAGACCTATCGACTGGAATAAGCCCTTGGGTTTGGCCCGTGCCTTCTATCCCTGATGCTGTCTGGCAACGTTTACCTGATGAAAATAACGATTTAGAAATTTCTGCCGCGCTTGCCTATGGTTGTTCGCCAAGTTCAGTGCTTGCAGTACCGGGTTCGCAGTACGCGATTCACAAAATACCCAGTCTAGCTTCTAGTTTAGCTCCCGTGTTAGCTCGGCCAATAAAAAGTTTGCCAGCTTCGAGAAAAGTGGCTATACCGGCAGCGGGTTACCGAGAGCACAAACAGTCATGGGAGTCAGCTGGATACGATATTTTATTTTACGCCAGCGAAACCGAGTTGCTCGAAATACTGAATCAAGGGTTGATTCAGTTCGCTGTAGTGATCAACCCTAATAACCCGACAACCCAAACGATGGCGCCGTTAACGCTGCTATTAATAGCATCTAAGTTGGCAGAGCGGCGGGGTTTTCTGATTGTCGATGAGGCCTTTGCCGATGTGGCTCCGGAATTAAGTGTTAGTCATTATTGTCCATCTCCAGGATTGATAGTGTTACGCTCGATTGGTAAATTTTTTGGATTGGCAGGTATTCGACTTGGCTTTGTTTTAGGCGATCCAGATTTGCTCGCAGGAATTAAAAAATCTCTACCCATCTGGACAGTTACTACCGTATCACGGTGGCTGGGAGAAAAAGCGCTGTCTGATTGCGATTGGCAGTTGCGGCAAAAAGATAGGCTCAGAGCACGCAGTGAGCAGTGGATGAAATTAATAGCGCTCCGATATCCCAGTTTGTCTCTGCAGTTAAACCCATTATTTATAACAGCGGCAGGCGAGTCTAAAGAATGCTTGAGAATTTACCAATCTTTGGCCAAGCTAGGTATATTGGTGCGCTTGTTTACACTCGATGAAGGCTTCAATGGGATTAGATTCGGCTTGCCGAGCGGGTCTGAATGTCAGGAATTTGAAAAGAGGCTTAGCGAATCCCCAAACCTATTCGCGTGAAGAAGAATTATGATGAAACATAGAAAAATTACTGTAAAAAAGCCAGCAGTCTGCGCGAAGCTAAGAACCTTAAGTTTGGTCTTGGCGCTGCTCCTGCCTGTTTTCGCTATCGCTCAGATAAGCGTGATTGATGACTTTGGCAACACTGTCACTTTGCAAGGCCCCGCTAAGCGAATCATCAGCTTGGCACCCCATATCACCGAAACACTTTATGCTGCCGGCGCCGGTGACAATATAATCGCGACGGTGCGTTATAGTGACTACCCCCCTGCGGCGCTGGACATTCCGATTATTGGATCTTACAAAGAGGTGTCTTACGAGTCATTGCTTAGTATGAATCCTGATTTGGTGATTGCATGGGCTAGTGGCAATGGAGATGAGATTACCGCAAGAATCAGAAGTTTAGGTCTTACTGTTTTTTTGGACGAGCCGCGAGAGTTAGAAGATATCGCATCCTCGCTGCGCCGATTTGGCAAGCTTACCGGTAATGAAGAAATTGCCGAGATTGAGGCGGCAAGTTTCATGAAGAAATTAACCGTTTTACAACAAGATTATAACGAGGATGAAATCCTCGATGTGTTCTATCAAGTCTGGAATGACCCGCTGACTACATTAAACGGAGATCATCTTATCTCCGATATTATTCGTCTTTGCGGCGGGCGCAACATCTTTGCAGACGTGATTCCCTTGGCGCCTATAGTTAACGCTGAATCGGTGTTAACAGCTGACCCTCAAGTTATAGTGGTCAGTGGTATGGGCAACGATCGTCCTGAGTGGCTGGATGAATGGAAGGTCTGGCCGGGCTTGGCGGCAAATGATAATGGCCAGCTTCACTATATTCCACCAGATTTATTGCAGCGCAATTCACCAAGGGTAATTCAAGGTGCCCAGCTATTGTGCGACATACTTTCTAAGGCTAGGACTGTCTATTTAAAGTGATGGTATAAATAATTTGTTAGATTTTATCCAAAATTTTCGCGAGTGCCTTTTGCATCACAGTGAGAGCAGATTCAACGAATCGACTGTTCAATAAATAGGCATGAATTAATAGCGTGGCGAAAAATCGTTAACACTAGCGCTATAATAATTATTGGGACCACTGCCAGCCATCTGCATCTGGCTAGAAAACACCTCGTCTGCTCTCTGGGTTAGTGAATCCTATTACACCTATCCGGTGCTGCTAAGTCTTCATGCTGTAGGCTTAACGATTGCGGTGGAACTGTGGTGTTCACCACTTTTAACTAAATTCAAAAGTAGAAATCAAGTTATGCTGCCAGCTTTATACGACAGTAATTGCCAGTTTATTCAAACACCGAGCCAGGTAAAAATATTGGTTGAAATGAATCACGCAGTCCGCACTATTGCTCTTAAAGCAGCGCCGCTGCCGAAACAGATACGCCT
>JBLHVT010000017.1:0-35587 GCA_047628735.1 Glaciecola sp. | reverse complement strand
GATAGCCAGGACAGATTCACTCAACAGCTTAGCTGTTGACCTCACCCTGCGGGCAGCTTCGCTGTCCTAATCGCTGCGCGATTGGTCGAACCTAGCTTCGAGTCTAGGCGGAAACACCATATACCAGAAAGCCCGCTAAAAAGCGGGCTTTCTGGTATATGGTGCGCCCGCCAGGACTCGAACCTGGAACCCCCGGCTTAGAAGGCCGGTGCTCTATCCGGTTGAGCTACGGGCGCATATGTGGTGCTGAAAACCGGCGGTATTGTACATTAAATCTGGCTTGGAACCAGCAGCCTTATCATCTTAGAGGTTTTTTTTGTTCTTATATCTCTTGCTCGCTTGTTAGGTGGGGTCTGTTATGGAACTAGAGCATGCAGTGTCTGCGGCTAAGCTCGGTCTCTTTGGTGTCGCTGGCGGCGAGCGAAAATAGATATAAAAAACAACTGTTTACTAAAGATACTTTTTGTACTACCGACAATATGACTTGTAACATGCTTATATTATAGGCCTACGTTAGGATTGAATTCTTAGCGCTAGGCCATTTTAATTTAAGTGTCCACAGCTATGTTAAAAAGAGGCTTGGCTTTCCCGCGGCAGCAGCTCAACCTTTTCTTTGGGGCAAGCGACAATGTCGTCCTGGCCCTTGTCGTGCCAGCCGCGATGTGGAATCAGTCGATAGTATCCTGAGCGTTTGGCCTTCGCGCCTCTTCTGCGGGCTTTGCTGCCATCGGGTTTACGAATATCGAAGACAAAAAACTCATAATCCTCTGGCATGGTTGCAATGAACTCTTCTCGGCTATTAAAAGATAATTCCGCGCCATAGCTAAGTTCGCAGACGATGATCGGCCGTTGCTGAGTTAGGGTTTGGCGCAGGCCCTTAAGCGTGCGTTTCTCAAAGCCCTCAACATCGATTTTCATCAAATCGACTTGCTCGATAGCCAGTTCTGTAAACAGTTCATCACCGTTTTTAAGAGATAGTTCGCCTAACGCCTCATTGCCCTTGCTTACTGTGTTGGCATCAAACGAACCAATACCTTGGTTGCTTCCAGTGGGGGCATAAAATGTAAGCTTCTCTGAGATATCGCTAAGGCCTACTTTATGCAGTGATATATTTTCAATCGCGTTTAAGCTGACTTGGTGCTCCAGCTTCTTACTGACTTCATCAAAGGGTTCAAAAGCATGCACGGCCGCTGCGAATTGAGACATATATAAAGAATGCTGACCGATGTTTGCGCCGATATCACAAAAGCAGCTTGGCGATTTATGAGCAGAGGCGTTTGCTAGGCTAGCCAATGCGTCTCTGAGGAAAAACAACAGCGGTTTCTCAAAGGCGCCGTAGAAGTAGATGCTGAATTCGATATTGTTTTTCAGGTTTCCTTCGTATTTTAAGCCGAAGAAATCGGCTCTGAATGGCGCGTCCGGAGCACGACCAGCTTTCGCTAACACTTTGTAAGCAGACTTTTTGTATCTTAATCCTAGCCAGCCCATTGACCAGATCAGACCTGCTAGGCTGCGTTTCGAACTCATTGGGCTGACCTTATTGCTAGATTCATAGGAAAGGGCTTCAGATTTGCTTTCAGGTAAAGCGGATGGGCTGGTTGCTGAGAACTGTTGATTTTAAGGCAGTGCAGATCAGGATAGCGTTTTAAAAGATACTGGTCTCTATTCAAGAAGTCGCCGTCGTTACCCCAGCAAGCTATGGCTATTTCGCTGTCGCTGATGGCTTTGGATATCCAGCTGTTATTAGCTGGGCCGATCGGTTTAAGAGCCTGTTTTAAATCGGTGGGGTAGGTCGCTCGGAACGCAAATAAATTTACGATCTGCATTGCCTCAAAGCCCCAGGATTTTGCGAAGCCAACGCAGCGCCTAATAGTGGGGTCATCTTTACGGTGGTCGGCGGTGGATGGGTTTAAGCCAATGAAAAGGGCACGGCCCTCTCCGCCAGTCCAGCACCGTTCAAGGCTATATCGGTAAAGCGTGCAACGAGAAAACCGAGCATTTTGTGAAATGTATTGCAAAACGTGAATCCTCATCGTCCGTGACACTGGTAATTCTGAGAAATTAGATAGTACTTGATTTAGCAACTCGATATAAAGAACCTTCGGCAAGCCTTCAGTGGGTAGCTTAGTTACCGGAAACGCTGCCGAAAGGGCCAGCGGCTATTCTTAAATCCACGGCCGGCTCTGTGGGCATTGGATTTTTCATTGCAGGCCTTCTGCGGCGCGGTAGCATTCTTTTGCAGGATTCTCGCTGCGTCGGCTGCGTTTTATTTCGAATTTCTGCTGACTAATGCCTTTTGTGTCGCTCACGTTGCGTCCACACAAAACCTAGTTTATGGTGCTTTGCGCGTTTCGAGTGAACCTAGGATAGATTTAAAATAGCTCTGAAAAAAACATTGTAATTTTTCATTTCATTTAGCTTGGCGGATATAAAATATGTTGGCAATAATCGGTGGAACGGGCCTAACTTCAATTGACTGCTTCGAGTCAGCCGGCTGTGAGAGTGTGATGACCCCTTATGCTGATGAGCCGATTTCAATAAGCCTTTTCCGAGTGGCAGATTCCTCCGTGGCATTTCTTCCTCGTCATGGTGAGGGGCATAAGCTTGTGCCGCATAAGATAAATTATCGGGCAAATATTTGGGCATTAAAACAACTCGATGTTACAGAGATCATCGCGGTTAATGCAGTAGGCGGTATTCACGAAAAGCTGGGTCCGCGTTGTTTTGCTGTGCCGGATCAGATTATCGACTACACCTGGGGACGAGAAGGCACTTACTTCGAAGATAACTTGGAGGCAGTGACTCATATAGATTTCACCTATCCGTTTGATGAGCCGCTTAGGCGGCGGCTAATCAGCAGTGTTTGTGAGATTAAGACGCAGGCTAAACCTGATTTTGGGTTTCTTGATTCAGGGGTTTATGGCTGTACCCAAGGTCCACGTCTGGAGAGTGCGGCAGAGATACGTAGACTGCGTCAGGACAGCTGTGACCTTGTAGGCATGACTGCTATGCCTGAGGCTGCGTTGGCGAGAGAACTTAATATAGCTTACGCCATGCTCGCTCTATCGGTGAATTGGGGCGCAGGGCTATCTGCAGGTGAGATAAGCATGGAAGAAATCCATAAGGTGTTAGATGAGGGTATGGGTATTGTCGCTCGAGTCTTGGCAAGCGTAGCGATAAGCTAGTTATCTGACTCGTTTATGTCCTCAATAGAGCTTGCGCTTGGGCCGTTCTCGGTGTTTTCAATTTCAGGCTCAGGCAGGTCTGGCACTTCATAGGGTTCTACTTGAACCACTATGCCTAAGGCGGGGTGGTCCATGTAGTGAAACTCATTGCTTCGCATGGCCCGACTTTGCAGCATTTGAAATACATTCTCGACGCGATACTGAGATTTATCGGTCTGAAGTCGATTGCGCAGAGTCTGTAGTGGACCATCTACGATAGTGGTGGGCAAGTCGGGCAACTGCCACTGTACTGGTGCGGCGGGCATTGGAATTGAATCTAACTCAGTTGCTTGTTTGGATTCTGCTGCCGTTTGCATAGAGGTTTCTAACGAAGTGCGCAGATCATCAACAACAAATTCGGTTAGCCAGATGTTTGCATCCAGCACAACTCGATCCGAGTTTTGGTTAAACCGAATAGTGAGGCTGCCCTGTAGCTCAGATTGATTGCCATAGCGCTCTGCACCTTCTATCAAAATGGCTATGGCCTCATTTTCAAATAGAACTGGTTGGCGCCACACCCCATGAAAAAGAAGCCTGTGCTCTGGAGATCGACTAAGGGCTCTGTTGGTTTGGGCAAAATCACTTAACCTGGCAGGCAATCTAAGGTACTCGTCTCGCTCCAAATTCAAAAATTTAAATGGAGCGCCGGCTCGGGCCGCAAAGGGACCGACTTTTCCGATAGCTTCAGCCTCCAACTGTTGTTTCGATAGTTGGTCTGCTGCTTGTTCGCGTAAGGCGGCTCCATCGGCAGTGCTTGGGGCAGGCGAGGCAGCCAGCGCTATCTCGCCAGGTTGAGCATCTATTGCCGCTTTGAGCGGCTCTGGCAGTAATGAGTCAATTAGCAATAAGTCGCCAAGTTCCTTCAGGCGTGTAATCTCTTTTGGGTAATTAAGAACCGCACGGTCCGCTTGCCATCGTTCTTGCTCTCTATCAGCGAGGGCCTCGTTGCTAAAAATACTCAGCTCTATTTTGTACCAAGACTCTTGTGCAGATAGACTTATTAATCCGCCGCTCGCCAGACATACTGCTACAGCCACAGCTTTTAATAGCAGTGCAAATGTTCGTTTTGCATGACCATTAGGCTGTTGAAGTAATATTGCTGAATCCATTTCTTAAGCTGCTTTCTTGGTGGACAATTTTATCTTATCCAATAATTGATCGATGAAGTGTAACTTGTCTTCATGGTCTTCGCAGTCGTGAATAAAATGCAGCTGATTGGCGCCGGTTAATTTAAATGTCATCGGGTCACGCTGGATCAGTTGAACCAAGGATAAAGGGTCGACCGCTGTGTTGGGTGAAAACTCAATGCGGCCATTTTTGACATTGGCATCAACTTTCCTAATGCCAAGTTTTTGGGCGCGCAGTTTGAGAGCGGTCACTCTGACCAAGCGCTTGAGCGGCACTGGCAGTAAGCCAAAGCGATCTATCATCTCTACCTGTAGATCTTCCAACTCGTCGCTGGTTTTTGCGGTTGCTAAGCGCTTATACATAATCAGTCTGGTATGCACGTCAGGCAAATAGTCCTCAGGGATGAGTGCCGGGATACGCAGGTTTATATCTATAGTTTTGTCTTGGTTCAGAGCTATGTCTGGAGACTTGCCTGACTTAATCGCAGCAACCGCTTCCTCCAGCATTTCGGTGTACAAAGCAAAACCAATCTTCTGCATATGACCACTTTGGTCATCCCCTAGTAATTCTCCTGCGCCGCGTATTTCTAGGTCATGGCTGGCCAGCGTAAAGCCGGCGCCTAAAGCACTGGCTGCTTGAATAGCATCTATGCGTTTATGTGCGTCTGCATTCATCTTACTGTGCGTGGGCAAAAGGAGATAGGCATAGGCTTGGTGATGAGATCTGCCGACACGCCCTCGAAGCTGATGCAATTGAGCTAGGCCGAACTTGTCAGCGCGTTGAATAATGATGGTATTGGCACTTGGCACATCGATTCCGGTTTCTATAATCGTTGTGCAAATTAATATGTTGTAGCGTTTATGGTAAAAGTCGGCCATGACTTTCTCTAATTCGCGTTCTGCCATTTGCCCATGAGCAATCCCTATGCGCGCTTGAGGAACTATTTCTTGCAAGTGGCGGGCGGCTCGATCAATTGTTTTCACTTCGTTATGAACATAGAAAACCTGACCACCACGCAGTAACTCACGTGAGACAGCTTCTTTTACTAGGCTATCTTGGTCTTCGCGAACAAAAGTCTTAACTGAAAGTCTTTTTGCAGGAGGCGTAACGATTAATGAAAGATCCCTAATCTCTGACAGGGCCATATTTAACGTGCGAGGAATCGGTGTTGCTGTGAGAGTTAATATGTCGACGTTGGCGCGCAGCGATTTCAATTTTTCTTTTTGGCTGACTCCAAAGCGATGTTCTTCATCAATTATCAGTAGGCCTAAATCTTTGTACTTAACCTGACCGTGTAATAGCTTATGAGTGCCTATGAGAATATCTACTTTGCCAGCTTTTACTCCCTCGATAGTCGCATTTTGCTCAGCGGTGCTATTAAATCTGGAGACGACATCAACGACGAAAGGCCAGTCAGCAAAGCGGTCTTTAAAACTTTCAAAGTGCTGCTGAGCTAGGAGCGTGGTTGGTACCAATATTGCCACCTGCTTGTTGTTCTGCACCGCTATAAAAGCGGCCCGCATAGCTACTTCAGTTTTTCCAAAACCTACATCGCCACAGACCAAACGGTCCATTGTGCGGTCACTCTCCATATCGTCAACAACAGCTTCAATTGCAGTTTCCTGATCAGCAGTTTCTTCGAAAGGAAAAGAGGCTGAGAATTTTTCGTAGTCAGTTAGCTCCAGAGTATATGCATGGCCCTTTTTCGCTTGCCTTCTAGCATAAATGTCCAACAGCTCAGCGGCGACATCGCGTATTTTCTCGGCGGCTTTGCGCTTGGTTTTGTGCCATTGATCCGTGCCCAATGTGTTAAGTGGGGCGCTGTCAGCATCGGCTCCGCTGTATCGACTTATCAAATCAAGGGAAGCGACGGGTACATAAAGCTTAGACCCAGCAGCATACTCCAACATCAGAAACTCATTGCTCTGGCCATCTGTGGTGATAGTTTCCAAGCCGCGGTATCGGCCAATGCCGTGATCAGAATGTACCACTGCATCGTCCAATCTTAATTCGGTTAGGCTTTTAATTATGAATTCGGTATTGCTCGTGGTGCGCTTGCGCCGTCTGCGCTGGGCGACACGGTTTCCGAATAACTGCGCTTCACTGATGGCGACAAAATTTTGATGTGGCAGCCAAAGACCTTGGTCTAAGGGGGCGACAGTAATATGGCACTTTTCGCTGCTGGCCAAGAAATCTTGCCAGTCTTCGCACACAGTGGCGTGAATCCCAGTTTGCCTCAGCAGTTCAATGAGGGTTTCTCGGCGCCCAGCAGATTCTGCGCAAAACAATATTTTGGGGTTATTTTCATCAATAAATTTTTTGACTGCTACAAAGGGCTCGAGCGATTGGGTGCTGCTGCCGAAATCAGGGAGCGGGGATGTTTTTAAGCTCAATGCTTGCTTATGATTTTTGAATTCTATTTGGCGAAATTCTTTTAGTTTAGTCAAAACCTTAGCGACAGGAATAAAAATTTCAGGCGGCTTTAAAATAGGCCGGAACCTGTCTATTTGCCGATCGATATAGCGGTTTTCGATATCTGACCAAAACTCGAGGCCGGTTTTGCTGATATCGCCAATGCGCACAAGTGTTGTATTGGCAGGTAGATAATCGAATAAGCTATCCAGCTCTTTGAAGAAAAGGCCAAGATAATACTCCAGCCCAGGAGAGCTTATACCTTCGCTGACATCCTGATAGAGCGGGCACTGGCGCAAATCGATGTCGTAAAGTTCTTGAAAATTACTGCGAAAGGCCGTTATTCCGGCTGCATCAAGAGGGTATTCTCGTCCTGGCAGCAAGCGTATGTTTGCTACTTGCTCATGAGATCTCTGGGTCTCCGGGTCGAAAGTTCGCAGAGTTTCAATTTCATCATCAAAAAGGTCCACGCGAAAAGGCCGGTTGCTCCCCATTGGATAGATATCTAAGATTGAGCCTCTAACTGTGAACTCGCCATGTTCAAATACAGATTCAACTGCTTGATATCCCGCTAACACAAGTTTCTTGCGTATGGCCATTAGGTCTAACTTCTGACCAACTTCCAGTAACAGGCTATTGCCGTCTATATACCCATGTGGCGGGAGCTTGTGCATCAGGCTGGTTATAGAGAGGACCAGCACGCCTTGCTTTAGCTGGGGTAAATGGTAAAGGGCGTTGAGCCGGTCTGAAATGATGTCCTGATGAGGTGAGAAATTATCGTAAGGAAGGGTTTCCCAGTCAGGCAGGCTGAAAATTTTCAAGCTGTCATCATCGGCACAAAAATAGCTCAGTTCTCGCTTAAAACGTTCAACTGACTCATTGTTCTCACAGACAACCAATATAGGTCCTGGTGATTTGGTGGCTGCCTCATAGATCGCGAGACTTGGAGCGAAGCCATGGGCATCGCTCCAATAGCTGGCGTTGTTATTATCTACGGGTAGCGTTGGGTCAAATAGAGTTTGCTTGGTCTGCATAAGAAGCTGGGATTAGTTCCTGGTTCCGGGTCAAAAGCCTTGGATTGCGTTGTGAAATTTCAGGCGCAAGATTATATCCTAATTAGAGAGACTAAATTAGGGCTAAATAGTGAAGAATTTGGGCGCTTTATTTCATTGTGTCATTGCACAAGAAAAGCATAAGCCAGATAATACCGCCTTTTTGAATTGGCTAACATTAAGGGGTTTTTGTGAATCGACCGAACGTAGACGATTATTTTGGCGACTGGAAGCAACGCGAAGCGTTAGTACAAGAAATGATACCAGTCATTGGCCGCTTTTTTAGCCAGCGAAATGTCGGGACATTTATCTACGGGCGACCGCTGCATAATCGCTCTGTGACCTTCATTATGAAATCCCATCGTTTCGTTCGCCAGATTGAGCGCAACGAAATGTCAGAATTTGAATCTCATCCTGTGCTCATGGCTATCGCTAAGCTGGATTTGTGGCATATCCAAATTGATCTCGGCAAGCTTACTGTGCGTTTCATGCAGCATCAACGAGAGTTAGGCGATAAGGCTTTGGATGTAGATGCCTTTGTCAGAAGTGAGCTGGGGCATCTAGACGGCGTTAAAAAACCCCCGATCGAGAAGTCTCAGGATGTCGTGCTGTATGGTTTTGGGCGTATTGGTCGGTTGATGGCGAGACTTCTAGTGGAACGTACGAGTACCGGTGAAGTCATGCGTTTAAAAGCCATTGTAGTGAGGCCAGGTGGTGAGGAGGATCTGGAGAAGCGGGCGAGCCTGTTTGCATCGGATTCTGTTCATGGGGCTTTTCAGGGAACGCTTAGAGTGGACAAAGAAAACCGCTGTTTCATCGCTAATGGTAACGTCATCAAGATTATTTACGCTAACGGTCCAGAAGAGATTAACTACAATGACTACGGTATCGATGACGCTTTAATTATCGACAACACCGGCAAGTGGCGCGATAAAGAAGGCTTGTCATTGCACTTAAAAGCTAAGGGTGCATCAAAAGTGCTTTTGACCGCGCCAGGTAAAGGGGATTTAAAAAACATTGTCTTCGGTATCAATGATGATGAGATTACTGTAGATGACAAAATAATCACGGCTGCTTCCTGCACGACTAACGCGATAGCGCCGGTACTCAAAGTGATTAATGATAAGTTTGGTATTGTTCATGGGCACGTAGAAACAGTTCATGCCTACACAAATGATCAAAATCTTATTGATAACTACCATAGCGGCAGCAGGCGCGGACGCAGTGCTGTGTTAAACATGGTGCTGACAGAGACCGGTGCGGCTAAGGCGGTTGTTAAGGCAATACCGGCATTGGCCGGCAAACTGACAGGCAATGCGGTTAGAGTTCCTATTCCTAATGTTTCAATGGCAATAATGAGTTTGTCGCTAGAAAAGGCAACGACCAAGGAAGAGCTTAACGAGTTTCTGCGCCAAATTGCTTTGCATTCAAAACTTCAAAATCAGATCAGTTATACCGAGTCTGAAGATGCGGTTTCCTCAGATTTTGTTGGCACCAGAGAGGCGGGTGTCGTTGATTCTTTAGCTACCATAGTGGCTGGAAATCACTGCGTACTTTACGTGTGGTATGACAATGAATTTGGTTACTGCTGTCAGGTTGGCCGCATGGTTTATAAAATGGCGGGTGTCACCTATCAGGAATATCCTGTCGAAGAGTGAAGTTAAAACTGCCTAGATGTTGTCGTAATGGCTAGTAAAAGCAAGGGCTTGGCCTTATAATTTGAGTCTCTTAAGTAGACTACGATCAAGCGGCATTTCAGGTAAATTCCATCGTCTATACTCAATTTGTCATGAAGCATTGTGTGGCTAAAGCCCTTTAGTATTTTTTCCAGAGAACGGGATCCTCAAGGATGTCGTAAGTGAGTGATGATTAGAATCAAACGTGGCTTGGATTTGCCACTAGCAGGCGAGCCTCGACAACATGTCGGTAATGCCCGTACCGTGCGCACAGTGGCGCTTCTAGGGCGTGACTACGTTGGTATGAAGCCGACCATGGCGGTTGCCGAAGGTGACCGTGTAAAGCTTGGTCAAGTATTGTTCACTGATAAGAAAAACCCCTCTGTTTCCTATACTTCGCCCGGCTGTGGTGTTGTTAGTTCAATAAACCGAGGCTCCCAGCGTATTTTTCTCTCTATAGTCATCGAACTAGACGGCGCAGAAGAAGAGACATTTACAGCGTACACGCCAGAGCAGCTTACTACGATTGATGCGCAGTCGGTGCGGGACAATTTGATCGCATCAGGTCTGTGGACCTCGCTTCGTACCCGGCCGTTTAGCAAAGTGCCTGATCCGGAATCTAGACCATACGCGTTATTTATCAACGCTATGGACACAAACCCCTTGGCGGCCAATCCTGATTTAGTTTTGGATGGCCAGCAAGAGCAGTTTGTCTTCGGCGTAAATTTACTAAGCACTTTACCCGAAAATGGCACTCACTTGATTGTTGGTGCCAAGGATTCCGCAGGTTTGCGAGACAGGGCGTTCAGGGATTCGGTTAAAGTCAGCCAGTTTGACGGTCCTCATCCAGCAGGACTGCCCGGCACGCATATTCATAAACTGGAGCCTGCTGGTGCAAAAAAACATATTTGGACGATTAATTATCAAGATGTTATTGCGGTAGGTAAGCTGTTTACTTCAGGCAAATTAAGCACAGAGCGGATAATTTCTGTTGCTGGACCGCAGGTGGTCGAGCCTCGATTGGTTAAAACTCGAGTAGGCGCTAGCCTCGATGAATTGATGGCAGGAGAGCTCTTGGGCAACGAAACCAGGGTCATTTCCGGCAGTGTGCTCGGTGGGCGCAAGGTCGAAGGAGTGGAAGCATTTCTTGGCCGCTACCATCTACAGGTAAGCGCACTGCGCGAAGGGCGTGAACGTCCAGCATTCGGCTATCTGTCCCTTGGTGCAGATCGGCATTCGGTAATGGGTATATACATTTCTCGGTTTTTTAAAGGTCGAAAACTTGCCTTATCTACTAGTACCCAAGGTAGCGAGCGGGCAATGGTGCCCATCGGCGCCTATGAAAAAATAATGCCTCTGGATATTTTGCCAACGCAGTTGCTGAGAGCGCTTATTGTTGGCGATATCGAAACTGCCACTAACCTTGGCGCTTTGGAATTAGACGAGGAAGACTTGGCGCTGTGCAGCTATGTATGCCCGGGTAAATATGAATACGGACCGATTCTTCGGAACAATCTGGCTCGAATTGAGAAGGAAGGATAGCAGTGGGCCTACGCAGAGTTCTTGACGACTTAGAGCCGCATTTCAAACCCGGCGGAAAATATGAGACGTGGTACGCCTTATTCGAAGCTGTCGATACAATTTTTTATAGCCCTAGTAAGGTCACGGTAGCCGAGCCTCATGTGCGTGATGGCGTCGATCTGAAGCGGGTGATGATTACGGTCTGGGTAGCTGCATTTTTCCCTATGTTTTACGGTATGTATAACTTAGGGTTTCAGGCCAATATGGCGATAGAGGCCATGGGACTGCAGGGCAGCGGCGACTGGCATGAGGGCATTATCAGCCTATTTGCCGGACATAACCCAGCTAGTTTGTGGGATAATGTCGTGTATGGCGCGGCGCATTATATTCCTATTTACGCAGTTGTATTTGTGGTCGGCGGGTTTTGGGAAGTTCTTTTTGCCACCAAACGCGGTCATGAAATTAACGAAGGTTTCTTTGTAACATCTATCCTTTTTACGCTTATCGTCCCGCCAGACTTGCCTTTATGGCAGGCAGCGCTGGGAATTACGTTCGGAATCGTTGTGGGCAAAGAGGTTTTTGGGGGCACGGGTAAAAACTTTCTTAATCCTGCGCTCACCGGCCGTGCTTTTTTATACTTTGCCTACGCGCCTCAGCTTTCCGGCGATGCCGTATGGACCGCTGTCGATGGCTACAGCGGAGCGACAGCTTTAGGCCAAATTGCGGCTGAAGGCTTGCCTGCCATGGCAGCCAATACCGGACTAGAGCTGACCTGGTTGAATGCGTTTTTAGGTCAGATGCAGGGCTCGATCGGGGAAACCTCTACAGTTGCAATACTTCTAGGTGGTTGCCTTTTATTGTTTACTAAGATTGCATCTTGGCGAGTCATGTTATCTGTGTTTTTAGGTATGGTTGCTACCGCGACGTTATTTAACGTTATCGGGTCAGATACAAACCCTGCATTTGCGACCCCTTGGTACTGGCACTTTGTCCTCGGCGGATTTGCTTTTGGTATGGTGTTTATGGCGACAGACCCAGTTTCTTCATCCATGACGAGCACTGGTAAGTATATTTTTGGTGCGCTAATTGGTTTTATGACAGTGTTGATTAGAGTGATAAACCCCGCCTATCCTGAGGGCGTGATGCTTGCCATATTGTTTGCTAATCTTTTTGCACCAACTATTGACTACTACGTGGTTAAGGCCAACGTAAGTAGGAGGAGAGCTCGCGGTGTCCTCTAAAGACTCTATTAAAAGTACCCTAATCGTCGCCTTTTGTTTGTGCGTGGTGTGTTCCATTATTGTGTCAGGAACAGCCGTTGTGCTGAAACCGCGCCAAGATGCCAATCGCATCTTGGATAGAAACAAAAACATACTAGCGGCTGCTGGACTCTACGATTCGGCGGTAAATTCCGATAGTGACGTAGACTCGTTATTTGCAAAATTTACAACCCGAATAGTTGATATAAATAGCGGTGAACTGCTTAGTGAAGCAAGTCTTGAGCAGCTAGGCTTGGATGCTAGCAGTTACGATCAACGCTTGGTGATGAACGATCCCGAGCTCTCTGAGGCGATTAGCCCCGAAAATGATCAAGCTAATGTAAAAAGACGTGCACTTTATCAGACCATCTATCTTGTTGAAGATGAGTCTGGTCTGGAAACCATTGTTTTGCCAATCTCTGGCTATGGTCTTTGGGGAATCCTTTATGGCTATCTTGCACTCGAAGGTGATGCGAATACGGTCAAGGGGCTCGCGTACTACGAATTGAAAGAAACCCCGGGGCTGGGTGCGGAAGTGCGAAATCCGCGTTGGACAGATCTTTGGCCAGGCAAGAAAGTTTACGCTGACGACGGCTCAGTGGGGCTTGGAGTGGTGAAGGGCGCAGGGACTGGCGATTACCAAATAGATGGTCTTTCAGGAGCCACCCTGACCAGTCGTGGGGTTGACGACATGATAAAGTACTGGCTGGGTAACGACGGCTTCGGGCCTGCGCTTAAGTCCGTGGTTCGGTCTGAGGGTCTTCAATCGGCAAGCTTGGCTATTTCTAGCTATGGCCGTTAGTTAAAAGAACATATCTGCCAGAGAATAGTTAAAAGAAATAATTAAGATCGATAGCGAGAGCAACTGAATTCTGTTTTTAAGCGTGCCAATTTGTTGGCTCAGCGGTAGGAAATACTAGGAAAAGTAAATGGTAACGGCTAAAGAAGTAATCTTAACTCCTTTATTTGAGAACAACCCAATTGCGTTGCAGATACTGGGCGTATGTTCAGCTCTTGCAGTGACAACTCAGCTGAGCGTGACGCTGGTTATGTGTGTCGCACTGACCTCTGTCACAGCATTTTCAAACTTATTTATATCAATGATTCGAAACCACATGCCGTCTAGTATTCGTATCATTATTCAGATGACTATCATTGCCTCACTGGTTATTGCCGTTGATCAGTTCCTACAGGCTTATGCTTATGAGATAAGCAAAAATTTAAGCGTATTTGTTGGCCTAATTATTACTAACTGTATTGTGATGGGCAGGGCGGAAGCCTTTGCTATGAAGAACCCGCCGGGCATCAGTTTTCTAGATGGTATCGGCAATGGATTGGGTTATAGCTTAGTGCTAATTGCGGTTGCAGTTGTTCGAGAATTCTTCGGTTCAGGTAGCTTGCTCGGATTTGAAATTCTTCCCCTCGTTGGTAACGGAGGCTGGTATCAAGGCAACGGCCTTATGCTTCTATCGCCTAGCGCATTTTTCATTATAGGGTTTTTAATCTGGGGGCTGCGCAGCGCGAAAGCTGAACAAGTTGAAGATAAAGAGTTTCGAATGGCGCCGCATCATCAGGAAGAGGGTGCATTCTGATGGAGCAATTAATCAGTCTTTTCGTTAAAGCAGTTTTTATCGAGAATATGGCGTTGCAGATGTTTTTAGGTATGTGCACATTTTTGGCCGTTTCTAAAAAGGTTGAGACAGCAATTGGTCTGGGGGTTGCTGTAATAGTTGTGCAGGCCATTACGGTGCCGGTCAACAATCTTATTTTTAATGGCTTGCTTCGCGAGGGAGCGTTGTCCTGGATAGGGCTGCCTGAGGTTTCTTTAGACTTTTTGGGTTTCCTTTGTTACATCGGCGTTATCGCCGCAATGGTTCAGATTCTAGAAATGTTTTTGGACAAGTTTGTTCCGGCTTTATATAACGCTTTGGGGGTTTTCCTTCCCCTTATTACCGTTAACTGCGCCATTTTAGGCAGTTCATTACTTATGGTTGAGCGAGACTATTCGTTTCCAGAAAGTGTGGCCTTTGGACTCGGTTCTGGTTTTGGTTGGGCGCTGGCTATTGTTGCCCTAGCCGGAATAAGAGAGAAATTGAAGTACAGCGATGTCCCTGATGGGCTCGAGGGTCTAGGCATTACATTTATAACCGTGGGCCTGATGTCTTTAGGTTTTATGTCACTCGCCGGCGTGTCCTTATAGTAGGTTGAAATAGTAGGTTGAAACTATGATCGATTTTACAGCCATTATTGGTGGTGTTTCTTTATTTACAGTAGTCGTTATGTTGTTGGTGGGTATTATTTTAGCTGCTCGATCCTTTTTGGTGAGCAGCGGCGATGTATCGATAGAAATCAACGGCGACCCAGACAAAAAAATTGTGGTCCCCTCTGGTGGTAAATTACTAAATACTTTAGCTGATGCTGGTATCTTTTTGTCTTCAGCCTGCGGTGGCGGCGGAACATGCGCGCAGTGTAAGTGCCAGATTCTCGATGGCGGCGGATCTATGTTGGCCACCGAAGAAGGACATTTTACGCGTGGAGAAGCTCGCAGTAACTGGCGCTTATCTTGTCAAGTTGCGGTTAAACAAGACATGAAAATTGAAGTAGCGCCTGAATTTTTTGGCGTGAAACAGTGGGAATGCACTGTGATTTCTAATGACAATGTGGCTACGTTTATTAAAGAACTGGTGCTTGCTATTCCAGATGGCGAGAGTGTTAATTTTCGCGCTGGTGGCTATGTGCAGTTGGAAGTCCCTCCACATGAAGTGCGCTACAAAGACTTTGACATCGGCGAAAAATATCGCGGCGATTGGGAGCATTTCGGCCTATTTGACGTTGTATCAGCGGTGCCAGATACAACTATTAGAGCCTATTCTATGGCTAACTATCCTGAAGAAAAAGGGGTTATCAAGTTCAATATCAGAATTGCCACACCGCCGCCCAGAACTGACTTGCCAGCGGGCAAAATGTCATCATACATTTTCGGCCTAAAGCCCGGTGACAAAGTGAAAGTGTTTGGTCCTTACGGTGATTTTTTCGCCAAAGAAACCAAAAACGAAATGGTATTTATCGGTGGTGGCGCTGGTATGGCGCCGATGCGTTCACACCTGTTTGATCAGCTTCGCAGAATTCACAGTGACCGTAAGATTAGCTTTTGGTACGGCGCGAGAAGCATGCGTGAAATGTTTTACGAAGAGGACTATAACGAGCTGGAAAACGAAAACGACAATTTCGACTGGCATATCGCACTCTCAGATCCTCAGCCTGAAGATAACTGGGATGGCATGACAGGGTTTATTCACAACGTAGTCCTGGAAAATTATTTAAAGGATCATCCTGCCCCTGAGGACTGCGAATATTATATGTGCGGACCACCAATGATGAATGCCGCGGTGGTCAAGATGTTAAAAGACCTTGGTGTGGAGGACGAAAATATCGCGCTTGATGAATTTTCATGATCGCTGGGCTTCGCAGAGTCGCATTCCCAGCCACGTTTCTGGCGGTTCTGTTAGGTCTTGTATATTTTTGGGGTTCACCGCCCCCAGCAACAATCAGACAGCTTTCTGGTCTAACCATGGGGACCAGCTATCGAATTCAGATAGTTGACTTGCCTGCTGGGAAAAGTGAGCAGCAAATCAGCAGGGACGTTAACGCGCTGCTAACAGAAATGGATAAAGGTATTTTTTCTACCTACGCAGACTCCTCCGAACTCTCTCGCTTAAACCGCCATCCCATAAATACCCCGTTTGTAGCATCCTCTCATTTGATTGAGGTGTTATTGTTAGCTATAGAGATTTCCGAATTAACTGGCGGCGCTTTTGATGTAACAATCGGGCCCTTAGTTAATCTTTGGGGTTTTGGGCCAGAAATAAGCCCGAAAGACGCGGTACCTGCCGATTCTGATATAGCCGCCAGACGAGAGCAGACTGGGTTCAAATATATCGTTATTGACCCAGATACCGCTGAGATTACTAAGTTGCGTAGTTTGTTTGTCGATTTGAGCGCAGTAGCCAAAGGCTACGGAGTAGATCAGTTGGCAAGCTATTTTGATGATCTGGGTGTAGAAAGCTATTTTTTAGAAATTGGTGGCGAGCTTAAAATAAAAGGCCTCAAACCTGGCGGTTTAAGCTGGGTGCCAGCAATAGAAGCACCTGTGGATGCGGCATCACAGGTGTATCAAGTTTTTTTTAGCCGCGGCGAATCCATAGCAGTGGCAGGATCCGGTGACTATAGAAACTACTTTGAGCTTGATGGTGTTCGATATTCCCATGCGATTGATCCGCGCACCGGCTACCCTATTAGTCATTCTCTCGCGGCGGCTTACGTTATCGATGAGTCCGCTGCAACAGCGGATGCTTTGGCCACAGCGTTCATGGTAATGGGGCTTGAAGAGTCACGCGCATTGGCAAGCACAATGGGCCAAGCGGTCTATTTTATTTACAAGAGCGACGATGGTTTTAGCGACTACGCAAGCGTTGAGTTTGCGAGTTATATGGAGGATTAAGCGATGGCAGTATTCCTGATAAGTTTTTTGTTAATAGTTACAGTTGTCCTAATCATGTCGGTAGGCGTGATTATGGGCAGAAAACCGGTACAAGGCTCCTGCGGTGGGTTAAACAATCTTAGCGGAATGGACGAGTGTGAGCTTTGCGGCGGCAGCGTTTCTAAATGTGAAGAGCTAAGCGTCAAGGTTTAAGCCGGCATATCGAACTGACAAGACTTAAACCAGCAAGAATATTTCTCTAACTAATTCTAGGATTTAGTGACGATGGAAAAAGATCATTTTGACCTCATTGTTTTAGGTAGCGGCCCTGCTGGGGAAGCAGCAGCAATGAATGCGCGCAAGAAAGGTCGTACCGTTGCGGTTATTACAGATTACCCTAAAGTAGGTGGCGCCTGTACCCACTGGGCAACGATACCTTCCAAGGCGCTGCGTCACTCAGTTAAGCAGATCATGGCTTTTAACACGAATCCTATGTTCCGTGATTTTGGCGATACTCGAAAACTCAGTTTTCAGCAAATAATGACTCATGCAGATCGTGTTGTTTATGAGCAGGTGCGGATGCGTTCAGATTTTTACGAGCGTAATGCAATACCCATCTTCACTGGCAAAGCCAGTTTTATTGATGAGCACACGATTAAACTACAGGGTAAAAGGAAAAAGCTGTCAGCCGATAATTTTATAATTTGTACAGGTTCAAGACCCTATAGACCGCCAGTGGTAGATTTTGATCATCCACGTATGTTTGACAGTGACACCATACTTAGTCTTGACCATTCCCCAAGAAAGGTCACTGTCATAGGGGCAGGTGTCATAGGTTGTGAATATGCATCTATTTTTGGTGGTCTTGGAGCAAAAGTCGAGCTTATCAACCCATCTTCCTCGCTGCTCAATTTTTTGGATACAGAAATAAGTGATGCCCTTAGCTACCACCTACGCAATGTAGGCGTAAGGAGTCGACACGGAGAAGAGTTTTCGGAAATCGAATACTTTGATGACCACATTGTTACCTACTTACAATCGGGTAAAAAAATCAAAAGTGATATTGTCTTGTGGGCAAACGGACGGGCGGGAAATACCGAAGAGCTTGGTCTGAAAAGCTTAGGTATAGAAACTAACAGTCGAGGCCAAATACACGTAAACGATTTTTATCAAACCAAGGTTGAGAATATCTACGCCGCTGGTGACGTTATTGGTTGGCCATCATTAGCAGGTGCTGCTTATGATCAAGGGCGGGCAGCTTGCAATGCTATTTTTGCGCCGGAGCAATGCCACCCTGTAAAACAGGTAGCGACAGGTATTTATACAATCCCTGAGATTAGTACTTTCGGTAAAACGGAAGCGGAACTGACAGAGGCTAAAATACCTTATGAGGTAGGAAAGGCGTTCTTTAAGAACACAGCGCGAGCTCAGATTACCGGAGAGCAGGTCGGGATGTTAAAGCTTATCTTTCACTTTGAGACGCTGGAAATCCTTGGGATTCACTGTTTCGGTGACCAAGCCTCGGAAATTGTTCACATTGGCCAAGCAATCATGCTTCAGCCGGGAACTGCAAATACCATGAGGTATTTTTTAACGACTACTTTCAATTACCCTACCATGGCTGAAGCTTATCGCACTGCAGCGTTAGACGGATTGAACAGAATTTTTTAGTCATCAACTGTATTATTTTGAAAGATCATTTAACTATTCGTGACATACGCGCTTGTCATGATTGAGACTTGCCAAAGATCAAAATCGAGGTTAGTTTTAAGCGTGTATAACCGGTCATCCTAAAAGAGCCACTTATGGTCAACTGTTGCCGGGTTGTAGAGGAGAGAAAAATGATAAAAACAGCCAAAGACATTCTCAAAGAAAAAGGCGGACATTTAGTAACAGTCACATCTGATGCCACAATCCATCAAGCCCTTACTGTGATGACTCAAAACAAAGTCGGTGCCATTGTTATTGTTGATGACGAAAAAATTGTTGGCATCTGGACTGAGCGAGATCTTATGTTTAGAGTTCTCGAAGACGGCTTTAATTCTAAAACCGCCAAACTTGGTGACAATATGAGCGGCGATTTAATTTCCGCAAATGTCAAAGAGCAAACCTTCCAGCTATATGACAAATTTCTCGGTCGCCGAATTCGCCACCTCTTAATCGAAGAGGACGGGGAGTATATAGGCTTGCTATCTGTTGGTGATGTTATGAAAGCTAACCTTCAGCAAAAAACCGAAGAGTTTGCCGAGCTTAACCAAATGGTGAGTTTGGAGTATTACGAAAACTGGAAAGGGGCTCAGTGAGATTGGTCGGCGTTGCATGCTTAGACGCAGGAGTAAAGCTCTAGTTTTGCTGCCACAAACTGCTTGCCATTTCTAATCTATCCATGTAACTATTAAGCCTCTTTAGAAGAACACCTTAGGTGTTAATATCTCGACAGTTATAAGATCAGAATAAATAAAAGTTGGTACAGAATTTCTGTACCTGATTAAAGAGCCGCCGTCTCTAATCTGATTAACAATTTGCATCTTGCAGTGAAGTTCAACGTCTGCAAAAATTGACAGTTTAAAGGGCTCCCAGTGCAGAGTGATTATGCGTCATGGGTAGTGTTAGAAAACTTCGCTCAATTTCCCAAATTTCGTTGGCTAAAAAGCCAACGTTTCTAGTGCGCCGTCTTTCTAGACTAGATTTCCCATTCTCTCTTTTGCTGAAAAGCTTTCGATCCGATCAAACTTTAGCACTAACTCTAGGTCTTTCATTAGGTCGGTTGTGCTCTGTTTTACATTCTTTACGCTGTATAGCAAAGAGTGAGTATTAGGGTTTAAAAGGTAGCAGCACAACGACTACACAATGACTACACGACAGGAATAAGACGAGTTAGGCCAGATTTTTGAAATTTTAATAAATGCAGATAGAGTTAATTACTGTTGCTGTCCGCTAAATTTCTCGAAGATGGTTTTTCTACATTCACTGAACTTTGTTAGCTGTATAAGCTATGTCAGCCATGTGAAGGTTTGAAATTGGAGTTGGGGACTTGGAAGTAACAAGCGAATTCTTGAACGATCTACGGCCGTTTTTGTTCTACGTGGCGTTAGTGTTAGCCGTTGTAGCAACAATGTTAGGTCTGTCTTACTTCTTAGGGCAAAGAATCTCTCGCCCCTACAAAAACACACCATTTGAGTCGGGAATTGTTTCCGTTGGCAGCGCTCAGTTTAAGATATCTGTGCACTTCTACCTGTCGGCTATTCTGTTCATAATTTTTGACCTTGAGGTTGTATTCCTTTTTGCATGGGCGGTCGCCGTTAAACAGGCTGGCTGGCCCGGTTTTATTGAGATTAGTGTTTTTATTGGAATTCTACTCGCTGCGCTGTTTTATCTTTGGCGAATTGGCGCGCTTGACTGGCGCACGCAAACTCAAAAACGTGAACTTAAGACAATGGTTGGCCCAGGTGGGGTTACCAATAGAAAGGAATTTAAGCTATGACTTGGGAGTTGCAACCGGCCGATGAGGCATCATCAGTAAAGCCCGGGGGAAGTTCTTATGATGAGTTTATTCGCCGTAATGTAATGATGGTCAATCTTGAAGACATGATTGCATGGGGTAGGAAAAATTCAATATGGCCATTTAATTTCGGTCTGTCATGCTGTTATGTTGAGATGGCTACAGCCTTTACGTCTCGGCATGATTTAGCGCGTTTTGGCGCCGAAGTAATTCGGGGAACTCCTCGGCAAGCTGACATGATCGTTATTGCTGGAACGGTATTTCGTAAAATGGCGCCTGTGGTTAAACTGCTGCACGAGCAGTTACTTGAACCTAAGTGGGTTATTTCTATGGGCTCCTGTGCTAATTCCGGCGGGATGTATGACATTTACTCAGTGGTACAAGGTGTAGACAAATTTCTGCCAGTGGATGTCTACGTTTCAGGCTGTCCACCACGGCCAGAAGCCTTATTAGAGGGACTCATTTTATTGCAGGATAGTATCGGTCGCCAGAGAAGGCCGTTAAGTTGGATGATAAATGATCAGGGAATTATAGAGAAAGAACCCAGGCCAGTTCAGCGCAAGGTTAAACATAGCGATCGCATCAACGCGACGGAGCTGCGATCCCCAGATGACGTCTGATTGGTTTTAAATGGTCAAAAGATAAGCATTATTAAAAATCAAATTAAAATAAGAAGCTAGAAATGCCAGAAGCCCGCACTAACTTTACAGATCACTTCCAAAGTGAAAATTTGCTCAGTCAAATTCGTCGTGACTTTGCTGGAAAAATTCTGGCGCAGCAGACAACTTGCGATGGAATTCCAACGGTCTGGGTGGCACGTGATAATATTAAGTCCCTTCTCAACGCCTTGCATGAAGATACAAACCCGCACTTTGAGATGCTGTTCGATCTGACGGCAATAGATGAGCGCCTAAGGTCTAACCGGCAAGGGCAGCCCGCGAGTGAGTTTACAGTCGTTTATCATTTAATGTCATTTAGTGGCAACTGTGACGTTCGCATTAAAGTTCCTCTTCAAGACAGTGATCTGGTGCTTCCTACTATTATCGATATTTGGCCCAATGCTAACTGGTATGAACGCGAAACTTGGGACATGTTCGGAATTCGATTTGAGGGCCACCCAAATTTAATCAGGTTGATTTTACCGCCAACTTGGAAAGGTCATGCGCTGCGTAAAGAACATCCCGCCCGGGCGACGGAAATGGAGCCTTTTTCTCTCGATGACGAAGCGTTAACTTTTGAGCAGGAGGCGCTAAAGTTTAAGCCAGAAGAATGGGGGATGAAGCGAAAATCCGATAAATCTGAATTTATGTTTCTAAATCTAGGCCCCAATCACCCTAGTGTTCATGGTGCGTTTCGAATTGCTTTACAGTTAGACGGTGAAATCTTAGTCGATGCGGTGCCGGATATAGGCTACCACCATCGCGGCGCTGAGAAGATGGGCGAGAGACAATCTTGGCATACCTTTATCCCCTATACAGATCGTATCGATTATCTAGGCGGGGTAATGAACAACCTGCCTTACGTTATGGCGGTTGAGAAAATGGCGGGTATCGTTGTTCCGTCTAGAGTGCAGGTGATTCGAGTTATGTTGTCAGAGATGTTTCGCATCTGCAGCCATCTTCTGTTTTATGGAACATTTGCGCAAGATGTAGGGCAACTATCTCCAATATTTTATATGTTCGTAGAGCGCGAACGGATATTTAATATTATTGAGTCGATCTGCGGTGCGCGTATGCATCCAGGTTGGTTTCGAATTGGAGGAGTCGCTCAAGATCTCCCCAATGGCTGGGAAAAGAAAATATATGAGCTTCTAGAATTCATGCCTGCCCGTCTAAAAGAGTACGACAGTATGGTGATGAATAATGGCATCGTAAAACGTCGAACCCAAGGTGTAGGTACGTATAACACTGAAGAGGCTTTTAACTGGGGAGTCACAGGAGCGGGGCTTCGGGCGACTGGTTTTGAGTGGGATTTTCGTAAGCAAAGGCCTTACAGCGGCTATGAAAACTTTGAGTTTGATATACCTATCGCGGCAAATGGTGATGCCTATGATCGTTGTGCAGTGCGCGTTGAAGAAATGCGTCAAAGCTTGCGAATTATTAAACAATGCGCTGATAACATGCCGTCTGGCCATTATAAATCTGACCACCCTTTAACTACCCCGCCACGAAAAGAAAATAGCCTGCAAGATATCGAAACCCTTATTAATCATTTCTTAAGTGTGAGTTGGGGGCCAGTCATTCCTCCTAATGAAGTGACAGTTGCGATTGAGGCGACAAAGGGAATCAATAGTTATTACTTGGTGAGCGACGGAGGTACGAATTCTTATCGTACCCGAATAAGAACGCCTTCCTTTGCACACCTGCAAATGATTCCAGAAATAAGTAGGGGATTTATGGTGGCTGATTTAATCGCCATTATAGCGAGCATTGATTTTGTTATGGCGGATGTTGATCGATGAGTGTGCAAATTTCTTCAGGCTCTTCAGTGATAGCAAGCACTTCAACCCGTGCTCGCAGGCTTACCCCTGCAGAGATTTCTGAGATAGAGCACGAGATGACTTTATATCCAGACAAGCAAGCCGTTGGCTTGGAGGCCCTCAAAATAGTTCAGAAACATCAAGGCTGGGTGTCCGATGAAAGCTTACTGGCGATAGCTAAGTATCTAGATTTACCAGCTAGTGATTTGGAAGGTGTAGCCACTTTTTTTAATCTGGTTTTTCGCCAACCGGTCGGTCGAAATGTGATTCTTTTTTGCAACAGCGTTTCTTGTTGGATTATGGGCTGTGATGATTTAAGAATGCATATTAAGGACACTTTAGGTATTGATTTTGGACAGACTAGCGCTGATGGGGAATTTACACTCATCCCTGTTCCCTGTCTCGGTGATTGCGATAAGGCGCCGGTAATGATGGTGGGTGAAAAAATGCAGCGCAACCTTACCCGAGACACAATAGACGAGATAGTTGCTCAGGTTAGAGCTTAGCCAAAATAACTGGTTGAATTAGTAGATCAATTTAAAAAATTAATGACTGAGAAACCGATTAAGGATGCACAGTGACAGATAGGCCTTTAACAAGAAACATTGACCTCAATCGCGGGCCTCTCGATATAGCCGGCTATGAAGCCGCTGACGGTTATCAGAGCATGCACGTAATTGCCAAAGGGCTGAGCCCGGACGATGTCTTAGATATCGTCAAAAAATCAGGCCTTAAAGGGCGCGGCGGCGCTGGCTTTCCAACCGGATTGAAGTGGAGTTTTGTCCCTAGAGGAGAAGGATCTCCACGGCAAAAATACTTGGTAGTTAACGCCGATGAGATGGAACCGGGTACGTTTAAAGATCGGCTGTTGATGGAAGGCGATCCTCATTTACTCATTGATGGGATGTTGGTTGCAGCATATGCAATTCAAGCGAACATGGCTTATATTTTTCTCAGAGGCGAATACATCGACGCTGAAAACGCGCTTAAAAAAGCGGTTAAGGAAGCATACGAGCGAGGTTTTCTAGGTAAAGACATTCTAGGGACTGGCTTCAATTTAGATATAGTTTTGCATACCAGCGCCGGTCGTTATATTTGCGGTGAAGAAACCGCGCTGCTTAATGCGCTTGAAGGAAAAAGGGCAAATCCGCGAGCAAAACCGCCGTTCCCACAGGTCAGCGGTCTATGGGGAAAACCGACGATAGTAAACAACGTAGAAACGCTTTGTAATTTGCCCGGCATTTTGGCTTACGGCATCGATTGGTATCAGGGGCTTTCTTTGGGAGTTGATCACGGCACTAAAATTTTTGGTGTAAGCGGTAAGGTTAAAAACCCAGGTTGTTGGGAGTTACCACTAGGCACGCCTATTCGAGAATTATTGGAAGGTCACGCCGGTGGAATGCGCGATGGTTTGGAACTTCGTGCTTTCTTACCAGGCGGCGGCTCAACTGATTTCATGCTACCAGAGCATTTGAATTTAAATTTGGACTACGATGAAATCGGAAAAGCGGGTAGTCGATTGGCCACCGGTACGATGATTGTCTTGGACGATCAAACTTGCCCTGTTGGCATGGTTGGAAATTTGATGACTTTCTTTGCTCATGAGTCCTGCGGTTTTTGTACGCCATGCCGAGATGGCCTGCCTTGGGTAGATGAAATATTTAAAGGCTTTGAAGCCGGTACTGGTAATGAAAAAGACTTAGCAATTCTTCACGATCATATCGAGTATTTGGGGCCAGGAAGAACATTTTGTGCTTTAGCACCAGGGGCGACAGCGCCGTTAGGTAGTGGTTTAAAGTTTTTTGCTGAAGATTTTGAGAAACATATAAGCGAAGCGTGTTGTCCCTATAAACATTAATACTACATTGATACAGAATTTTGGAGTTTTAGATGGCTAAAATTGTTATAGACGGAGTCACTTACGAAGTGAATCCCGGTAACAATCTGTTGCAAGAAAGCCTTTCTCAAGGTTTAGACTTGCCTTACTTCTGCTGGCACCCGTGTATGGGATCGGTAGGGGCATGTCGTCAATGCGCTGTAAAACAGTATCGAGATGAGAACGATGAGAACGGTATGATAGTGATGGCGTGCATGACCCCGGCAACCGATGGGGCCATCATTTCTATAGAGGACGAGCAAGCCAAGAAAATGCGCTCGCAGGTGATTGAAAGCTTAATGATAAGCCATCCTCACGACTGCCCCGTTTGCGAAGAGGGAGGTGAATGCCATCTTCAAGATATGACTCAAATGTCAGGGCATAACTACCGCCGATACGATAAAAAGAAAGTAACTCATCGCAATCAACATCTAGGCCCTTTCATTAATCATGAAATGAACCGCTGCATAACTTGTTACCGCTGCGTGCGCTATTACGATGATTATGCGGGGGGCACAGATCTTTCAGCTCAGGCATCTCACCACCACATTTATTTTGGACGTCAGGAAGACGGAGTGTTAGAAAATGAGTTTAGTGGCAATTTGGTAGAAGTTTGTCCAACCGGCGTATTTACAGACAAACCCTTCAGTAAACGCTATACCAGGAAGTGGGATTTACAAGTTGCGCCGAGCATTTGCACCGGCTGTGCTGCTGGCTGTAACACGTCCCCCGGCGAGCGATACGGAGAGCTACGTAGAATTGTTAACCGCTATAACAGCGAAGTGAATGGCTATTTCCTGTGTGATAGAGGCAGATTTGGTTTCGATTTTGTCAATAGCGAGAACAGATTTACAGCTCCTTTTAAGCGTAATAGGGGCGATAGGCAATGGATTGAAGAAGTTGAGGTTGATGACTTAAAAGCGTTCATAGCCAATCTTAAAAAGGAAAGCGTTCTAGGTATAGGCTCGCCTCGCGCAAGTAACGAATCTAATTTTGCTTTGCTCAGCTTCGTAGGTAAAGAAAACTTTTTTGCTGGCTACTCTGATGTTGAACACCAATCCATGCAGTTAATTAATAAGCTCATGCAAGATGAGGCTTTTCATAGTCCAAACATTAGGGAGATCGAGCAGGCCGATGCGATTCTTATACTTGGCGAAGATGTCACTAATGTAGCGCCAAGGATTGCGCTGGCGTTACGCCAATCAGTTCGTCAGCGTGCTCAAGAATTAGCGGCGGCGAATAATATTCCTCAGTGGCAAGATTCGGCAGTGCGCGAGCTTGCCCAGCGTGAACTTAGTCCGCTGACAGTAATGACCCCTTACGCAACCAGACTCGAAGATGTAACGACTCATAGCATTGTCGATTCAATGACTAGCCTTATAAGTATAGCTCAGAGTATCGCAAGTGAGATTTGCGCAGAGGCTCCCGGACCAAGCAAGCCTAATACTGGCGTGAGTGATCTGATCGCTCAGATTGCGTCTGAGCTAAGCGCTGCCAAAAGACCTTTAATTATCGCCGGCAGCACCGCGGGCGATGCTGCTACGATAAAAGCAGCGGCTAATATTGCTCGAGCACTTTCTACTAAAAGGTCGAAAACTACTGATTTATGTTTACTTAGCCCAGAGGTCAACTCTGTTGGTCTAGGTCTTATGGTGAATCCTGAAAATAGTTTAGGTAAAGCCCTAGAGTTAGTTCGAAGCGGTGAAGTCAAAAATATCGTTGTACTTGAAAATGATTTGTATCGCCGTGCTAGTACAGCGGTTGTTGATGAGGCCTTACACAAAGCCGAGGTGGTTGTAGTGGCTGATCACTTGCCTACACCGACAACCGGTCAGGCGACATTGGTATTTCCGAGCACCGCATTTTCAGAACATCAAGCAAGCTATGTGAATTTTGAGGGGAGGGCGCAGCTAAGTTACCAAGTGCACCGCTGCCATAGCGGCGCATTACCTTCTTGGCGCTGGTTCATGGGAGCAGACACCGCTCATGTGAATGATCTGATTACCCAATGCGCTGCGCAGATATCTGGATTAACAGCACTGAGTGAACTTATCTCCGGCACCGATATTATTGCCGGAATCAAGGTTCCCAGGCAGTCTCACCGCTATAGCGGAAGAACGGCTATGAAAGCCAATATCAATGTTCATGAGCCTAAACAAGCGGTAGATGAAGAGTCTCAAATGTCATTTTCTATGGAGGGGGTACCTTCCACGAGGGATTCAAACATTCTGGCGTCGAGTTGGGCTCCGAGCTGGAATTCCAATCAGTCAATTTCTAAATTTCAAGAAGAAGTTAATGGCGAGCTAAAGCAGGGGCATCCTGGTTCACAAGTTTTTGTGAAGGCTTCCAATGGGCTAGGCTACTTCGAAATAAGCAATGAAAATTCAGATTTAGTATCGGATTTGCACATTAGTTTTGCACAGCAAATATTTGGAAGTGACGAGCTCAGCGCCAAAGCTGCGCCGATTGCCGAGCGTATGACTACTTCCTACATAGGCTTAAGTTTAGAGGATGCGCAGACGCGAGACCTAGCTCAAGGGGATACAATAAAGCTCGGGGAAAGTTCTGCCACCGCTACCGTCATTATTCGCAGAAAACAAAAGACCGGCACGGCCGCACTTTACTGCGCACCTGGGGAAATCAACCCATTTGATGTCATGCAAATTAGCTCGATTAGTAAAATTGACAGTAATCAAAATGCCGACAGGCTTGGCGGTTTACAGTTAAGTGATCGCTGGGAGGATGATTAGCCTATGAATTGGGAAGTTGGATCAGGCCTTAACCTTGGCATTATTCTGGGAACCGTTATCGTTGTTGCCGCTATGTTGATTTGGGTTGAGAGGCGCCTATTGAGCCTTTGGCAAGAGCGCTTGGGACCAAACCGCGTTGGACCTTTTGGATTGTTGCAAGTGGTCGCCGACATGATAAAAATATTCACCAAAGAAGATTGGGTACCTCCATTTGCTGACAGATTTAGTTTTGTCTTAGCGCCAGCAATTATTATGGTGGCAATTTTGCTGAGTTTCGCCGTCGTACCTTTTGCTCCCGGGGTGGGGGTTATCGATTCCAATATCGGTGTGTTGTTTGTTCTTGCTATGGCATCCCTTGGCGCTTATAGCGTTATGTTAGCTGGTTTATCCTCTGATAATAAATATGCCTTGCTCGGAAGCTTGCGCGCTGCAGCACAGATGATAAGTTATGAAGTGTTCATGGGCGTTTCTTTGCTTGGGGTTGTCGCGTTAAGTGGCAGTTTTAATTTGCGGGAAATCGTCTTGGCGCAATCAGACGGTTGGTATGTGATCCCGCAGTTTATTGGCTTTGTTATTTTTTTTATTGCTGGAATTGCCGAGAGTCATCGACTGCCTTTTGACATCCCGGAGGCCGAGCAGGAGATTTGCGCTGGTTACCATACCGAATATTCTGGAATGAAATTTGGCATGTTCTTTGTCGGAGAGTATTTAGGGCTAGTTTTAATTTCGTCTTTGATCACTGTGCTGTTTTTCGGTGGTTGGCTAGGGCCTGACTTTCTTCCTCCTATAATTTGGTTCGTGATCAAAGCCTTTATTTTTATCGCGTTCTTTATTTTGTTGCGCGCCGCAATCCCGAGGCCTCGCTATGATCAGCTAATGAGTTATGGCTGGCTTTTCTTGCTGCCCCTGTCGCTGCTTAACCTGCTGGTTACTGGCGCAATAATTTTGAGCACCTGAATGCTAGATTCTCTACAAGAATTATTAACAAGCCACTTAGTCTATTTGAAAATCGACTTGAATGGCTCGATAAAAAATTATCAGCAACGGAGTACTCCATGCTCAAGTTAATACAAGACACGCTGATTAGTCAGGTTCATACCCTGTGGCTTGTTTTTAAACACGCCTTCGTTAAAGCGGACACCGTTCAATATCCGGAAGAGGCGCCCTATATGGCACCTCGGTGGCGTGGCCGTATAATCCTCAGCCGTGACCCAGACGGCGAAGAGCGCTGTGTGGCGTGCAATTTGTGCGCATGCGCTTGCCCGGTCGACTGTATTGCTCTGCAAAAAGCTGAAGATGAAGATGGTCGCTGGTATCCAGATTTTTTCCGCATTAATTTTTCCCGCTGCATTATGTGCGGTTTCTGCGAAGAAGCCTGCCCAACCAATGCGATTCAATTGACGCCTGATTTTGAAATGGCCGAATACTCCAGGCAAGACATGGTCTGGGAAAAGGAAGACTTACTTATTAATGGCACCGGTAAGTATCACGACTACAATTTTTACCGTGTCGCGGGTAAATCAATAAGCGGTAAAGACAAA
The DNA here is from genome assembly GCA_047628735.1 of Glaciecola sp. Taxonomy (GTDB): domain Bacteria; phylum Pseudomonadota; class Gammaproteobacteria; order Pseudomonadales; family Pseudohongiellaceae; genus UBA9145. The sequence goes on along the minus strand of JBLHVT010000017.1, from coordinate 6,687 downwards.
GGCGAAGCGCAGAACGAAGCTGAACCGGTCAATGTCAGGAGTTTACTGCCATGAGTCTGTTATTTTACTTGGCAGGGGCAATAGCTATCATTTCTACGGTAGCGGTCATTGTGCAGAGCAATATCGTCCACGCGCTTATTTACCTCATTTTGTCACTGCTATCGATAGCGGTAATATTTTATGTGCTTGGCGCTCCGTTTGCAGCAGTACTCGAAGCCATTGTTTATGCGGGGGCAATAATGGTGCTGTTTCTCTTTGTCATTATGATGCTGAACTTAGGGCAACACACTCGTGATCAAGAAAAACAATGGCTGAGCTTAACAGGCTGGATTTTGCCTTGCCTGTTAGCGGCAGTCTTACTCGCTCAATTAATCAGTGTGCTTAGCAGCTATGACGTGACCATGACTCCAGAAACTGTAGGTGTGTTAGAGGTGAGTGCCCTGTTATTTGGGCCGTATGTACTGGCAGTGGAGTTAGCTTCTATCCTTTTGCTGGCAGGCTTAGTTTCTGCATATCACTTGGCGAAGAAATAATGATGAAAGTGAATCAGAGAACAACATAATGGAAACGATACCTACAGAGCATGGTCTTATTTTAGCTGGGATTCTTTTTGTCCTTGGGCTAATAGGTGTGCTCACAAGGCGCAACATAGTGTTTGTGCTTATGTCTCTGGAAATAATGCTCAATGCTAGCGGTCTCGCTTTTATTGTGGCGGCCGCACGTTTCGGACATGCTGAAGGACATATTATGTTTTTAATGATTTTGACCTTGGCTGCAGCCGAAGTAGCGGTAGGTTTGGGATTAATTATTCAAATGTATAGAAAATTTCATACAGTAGACATTTCTGTGCTGAGTGAAATGAAAGGCTGACACAACCCTTATCAAAAATAATACTAACTAAAGAGCGATAAGACACGACTGTGCAAGAATTTATTTGGCTATTACCAACATTACCTCTGCTGGGCTTTTTGAGCCTAGCGTTGACTGGTGGCTCGCTGCCTAAGAGAGCTGTAGCAGCTATAGGGGCTGGCAGTATAGGAGCGGCTTTTATTGTAGCGGCTTTAATTGCTGTTGAGTTTTTGGGCTCTGGCGAAGAAGTCTTTGTTTATCAGACCTGGGTTTGGATGTCTGTTGGGTCTTTTACTCCCGGCATTACTTTTTACTTAGATGGTTTGTCGCTGGTAATGATGCTGATCATTACCGGGGTTGGTTTTCTTATCCACCTTTACTCCACTGGGTTTATGTTTGATGACCCTAGTTACAGCCGCTTTTTTTCCTATATGAATCTATTTGTCGCAGCCATGCTGATGCTTGTCTTAGCTGATAATTTAGTTCTCCTATATCTGGGCTGGGAGGGCGTCGGTCTTTGTAGCTATTTGTTGATTGGTTTCTGGTATGAAAACCCTGCCAACGGCTATGCAGCTCGAAAAGCATTTGTGGTAACCAGAGTTGGTGACACCTCAATGGCGATAGGTCTTTTTCTGCTGTTTAGAGAATTAGGCACCCTTAACATTCAAGGTTTGATGGTCGCCGCTCAAACCGAATGGCAAATAGGCACGGAGATGGCGGTAGCCTGCTCACTACTCCTGCTGGGCGGGGCTGTTGGAAAGTCCGCGCAATTACCACTACAGACGTGGCTGCCTGATGCGATGGCCGGACCTACGCCAATTAGCGCGCTTATTCATGCAGCTACCATGGTTACCGCTGGAGTCTACTTAATTGCTAGAACGCATGTATTGTTTGAGCTGGCGCCCTGGGTGCAGATGCTTGTCGCTTGGATCGGTTTGGCAACGTTGTTAATGGCAGGCTTTACGGCATTGACTCAGCATGACATTAAAAGAATTCTAGCGTATTCAACAATCAGTCAGATTGGCTATATGTTTCTGGGCTTGGGTGTAGGGGCTTGGTCTGCCTCAGTCTTTCATTTGATGACACATGCCTTTTTCAAAGCACTTCTGTTTTTGGCAGCAGGTACGGTTATATACAGCCTGCATCATGAGCACGACATTTTTAAGATGGGAGGCAAACGCAAGCAGTTGCCAATCGCATTTTGGTCTTTCCTGATCGGCAGTCTGGCCTTGGCGGCATTTCCATTCACGTCTGGGTATTTCAGTAAAGATGAGATTTTATTGGCGGCTTATGCTTCGGGCGGTTCGGGCTTTTGGCTGTGGGTAGGAGGTGTTTTTGGCGCGTTCCTAACAGGGGCTTACAGCTTTAGGTTAGTGTTTGTTGTGTTCTTCGGTGCCAGCAGGGGACATCATGATGAAAAAGAAAAAACCGGATTTATGATGGCAACACCACTTCTCGTTTTAATGTTGTTGTCGTTAGTGGGCGGCTGGATTCAAATACCAGTTGAATCGGTGTTTAACCATGGTGTAGCGCATGAAGAGCATCACGTTAGCACTCTAATTCATGGAATAATGATTGCTGTTCCGCTGCTAGGTATTGGTGTTAGCTACCTTTTCTTTGTTAGTGGTGCGCTTCCTGTCGAAAAATTTATGTCCTATAAGCTCACAAAATTTCTGCATCGTTTTTGGTTTAGCGGCTGGTACATGGACGCCTTATACCAACGCGTGCTGGTCAACCCATTTGTTTGGTTGGCTAGGCTGAATCGGAACGATTTTTTTGATGCGCTCTATAACTCGATCATTGTCATTTCACGATCGGCACATGGATTAATTGCCAAATCGCAAACTGGCTATTTAGGTTGGTATCTCTTAAGCATGGCGGCCGGCTTGATAGTTGTCTTAGCCGCGGGGGTTTATCTGTGATTCTTTTAGCGCTAATTAGCATCCTTTTTGTGGGCGGACTTATTGCTTGGGCTTCAGAAAGTGTGGATGCAAACTTTCCCCGAGTTATTGCTCTAATCACTGTCATTGTCGAGCTGGCGGTGGTTTGTCTGTTATTACTTCAGGACTCTAGCGCTGGGGGCTGGGTGGCAAGCGTTAATGCAGCGTGGATTCCACGGTTTGGTATAAGTTTTTATTTGGCAGCAGATGGACTTAGTGTTCTTATGATTGCCTTAACCGCTTTTCTAGGTTTGATAGCGGTGGGTTCGGCTTGGTCTGAAATTCATGAGCGGGCGGGGTTTTTCTATTTTAATTTGCTTTGGACTTTAGCCGGTGTAATTGGCGTATTTACCGCGCTTGATTTATTTCTGTTTTTCTTCTTTTGGGAAATCATGTTAATCCCAATGTATTTTATTATTGCGATATGGGGGCATGAAAACAAAAACTACGCGGCTATGAAGTTTTTCATTTTCACTCAAGTGAGCGGCATGCTGATGCTAATCGCAATTGTGACGATGGCCTATTTGCATTTTGTAGAATTTGAGTATTTGAGTTTTAAGTATCAAGACTTGCTTAATTTATCAGTCGCTAACCCGCTTCAATTTTGGATTATGCTGGGTTTCTTTATTGGCTTTGCAACTAAATTACCCTCGGTGCCTTTTCATGCGTGGCTGCCTGATGCACACAGTCAAGCGCCAACTGCCGGCAGTGTTATTCTCGCTGGGGTACTACTCAAGACAGGCGCTTATGGTCTTATTCGGTTTGCAATTCCTTTGTTCCCCGAAGCTTCCGCTCAATTCGCACCGTTTGCGATGGGCTTAGCCGCTTTTAGTATTCTCTATTGTGCCAAAGTAGCTTTTGCGCAGTCAGACATTAAGCGTTTAATAGCGTACACCAGTGTCAGTCATATGGGGTTTGTGACGCTAGGAATTTACGCTTGGAATGAGCAGGCCTTACAAGGGGCGATCATGACGATGCTGGCCCATGGTTTAAGTGCGGCAGCTTTGTTTATGTTGGCCGGTGGATTGCAGCATCGCATTCATACTCGAAATATGAATGAGATGGGTGGATTCTGGATTCATGCTCCGCGCATGGCTGTCTTCACAATGTTCTTCTCCATTGCCGCGTTAGGCATGCCGGGTTTAGGTAATTTTGTTGGCGAGTTTCTGGCCTTGTTAGGTGCATTTCAGGTTAATGTCTTGGCCACCGTCGCATCGGCTTTTGGCTTGATATTGGCTTCAGTTTATTCGCTCTGGGTTATTCAAAAGATCTTTCAAGGTGGCTACTCAGATGCGCATTTTGAAGTCTCCAAGCTCAGGGATTTAGATCATCGGGAAATGACTTATTACGCTTTAATGATGGTCGGGTTGATATGGATGGGCTTATACCCGCAGCCCTTTCTAGATTTAGCTGAGCCGGTGCTGACTTCATTGCTCGCGGGCACTCAGAGTGTTGCTGCGACTCTTACTCCAGCTTCTACTCTCACCTCTACTCTCACCTCTACTGTCATCCCTACTACGGGAGCAGGGCTCTAATGATTAGTTTCGATGATTTATTGCCATTACTTCCATTGCTTATCGTTTCGCTGACAGTTGTTTTCACAATGATTATGATTGGTATTAGAAGAAGCTTTATTGTTTCGGGGGCATTAACAATACTGGGCTTACTGCTAGCCGCTTGCGTGGCAATGGTGATGTTACCTTGGGCCAATCAGCAGGTAACCCCGCTGCTTATTATTGATCAATACAGCTTGCTTTTTACCATAATCACCTGTGTTGCATCCATGTTTATCGCCGTCTTTAGTTTTCCATACTTTTTTAGATTGGATGATCAAAAGGAAGAGTTTTACTTGCTTATTGGACTTGCCACGGTTGGCGCTATTGTCATGGTGAGTAGTAACCATTTTATTAGTACAGTGCTTGGTCTGGAAACTTTAAGTATGTCGTTGTACGGAATGATCGCTTATCCATTGCACAGTAAAGACTCTGCAAACTATCCGTTAGAAGCATCGGTAAAGTATTTAATTCTATCTGCCTGTGCCTCCTGTTTTATCCTTTTTGGTATGGCGCTAGTTTATGCTCAAACAGGGACTTTAAGTTTTACCAGTCTTGCCGCCCTTGATCCTGAGTTTGGATTAAGTGAAGGCTACACAGTTGTTGCTCTTCTATTAATCTCAACCGGAATGGCTTTCAAATTGTCTCTGGCACCGTTTCATCTCTGGACGCCGGATGTGTATGAGGGATCTCCGTTGCCGGCAACAGCTTATTTAGCCACTGTTGGAAAAATGGCAATGGCGGTGCTTTTATTAAGGTTTTTGACTAGCACCGAGGCTTTGTCTTTCGGTGCGATCCCGGTGGTTTTTTCATTGATCGCGATAGCATCAATAATTGTTGGCAATCTATTGGCCTTGCGACAAGAGAATCTTAAAAGAATTTTGGCTTACTCCTCCATAGCTCACATGGGGTATCTATTGATTGCGGTTGTTTCCAGTAATGTTTCAGGTGGGGGGATTAGTGTAGAAGCAATTAGTTTCTATTTGATAGCCTATGTTGTTATGTCCCTTGGTGCGTTCGCTATTTTATCCACACTTTCTTCGAGCGAGAACGAGATTGATCAGGTGGGCGACTATCAAGGTTTATTTTGGCGATCTCCTTGGTTAGCGACAATGCTTATCGCGATGCTGTTGTCGTTAGCAGGCATTCCTTTGACGGTTGGTTTTATCGGTAAGTTTTATATTTTCTTTGCCGGAGTGGAATCCTCTCTTTGGGTTTTGTTAGCGGCTCTAGTCATCGGCAGTGGCATTGGGCTCTATTACTATTTACGTATTGTGTATATTATTTTGCAGCCGTTGAAGGCAAAGCAGCAAACTTCTTTTCCGATTGCCGGTATAGAAAGCCTGAGCTCCTACTTTGTAATCGCGCTACTGTTTTTACTGTTAATTATTTTAGGTGTTTATCCTTCACCCTTGGTGTCTTTGGTTAAGTCTGCGTCTGGTTTTATCTAGTTTTACTGTTTGTGTCGCTTAACTTTTACTTTTATCGCCATCACACTCTTTGCCCGCCGCTCGCCCGCCGTTATTGCGCACCTGCAACTGACTTTTTCAAATTGCGTTATACTGAACAGTTGCAGTCATTTTTCTTAATTTTTTGGGTGCCGTTACTTCGAGGCTGCAATAATTTTTACTGCCGGGCTAAATTGCGAGGTTTCGCGCGAGTCAATCCCAAATTCTGAAAAATCAAAAAACCTAGATCGTCATGCATTGGCTCACGTGCAGTCATTGAAAAGCTATGAGAATGATCTTTTAGCCGATGCGGTTCGGTTGCTGTTGATGCTGGTAACAGAGCGGGCGAGGTTAGATTTACTGGGTCTACGATATGATCTTAGTTAGCTAAATCTAAGGGCGAGGTAATCACGGTTATTGCCCCAGCCACCGTCTAGGACGGCTTTAACGGCGAGGTCGACTTGCTTGTTGGCATCGATATGTTTGGGCACATTCAGGCAATTCGAGTGTTTTAATATTTGCTGGGCTCTGGCTTATATTGAATGCTAATGATTATAGAATCACAACGGATGAAATTATTTAAAGCTAATCCCTCCAGAGATATACAGCGCGCGAGTTGGCGAACAATACAGGCAGATAATGGCTATGACTTTTAGGTTGGGGCGTCTATCACCGCTAAACCTCTTTCAGCCAACACATACGTTCTGATATTTTTCCAATCCAATCGGATCGCGTTTTTAAAGAGCGCGTTAGATAACATTTAAAGATCATTTTTCGGGACACGCTGACGCTTATGCGCAGGCTCGTCGAACTTATCCGGCTAAAATTTCGACTATTTGAACTCTGTGACGCCGGCGACAGACCTTGTCTGGGACTGTGCAACCGGAAATGGATAAT